>CANSQL010000050.1 GCA_947649125.1 uncultured Erysipelotrichaceae bacterium
CAGTATAACTTCTTTTACCACATGCATAGCATGTGGTATTTGCTTTGCAATAAAAAGTAATATTCATTATCATTCGCATTACTTGATGCGCTGCACCCGCACAGAATCAAAAGATACAGGCAAAGAATACCTACTTTTTTCATAACTTCTCACTCTTTCGCTATCGTACAGTCATGTTTGAATGATTGTACTTTCCTGAGCATATTATAATACAGATACATTTGTAAAATAGTTACATATTTGGTAATAATTTTCACACGGAACCGCAGATGAAATAAAGAAACTGTTTCATCGGCACAAAAGAAAAAACCCTGTGTGCTGCACAAGATTTTTTGAATATGCTTGTTCTCTATGATTCGCTGAAAGCGATAAAGCGTTGCAGATTTTGATTCAAACAGACTTCCATATGCAATTGTCCCGTGATTGCTTCCATACAAGAGACAGTGCGCTGCATAATTGACGAATACTGCTGAAGCGATATGGGTCTTTGTTCACACCATGACAATGCCGACAGCCCGTCACTTTCCGATAACAATCTTTGCAGCGGCACTTGCTTTACGACCTGTTGAACTGCCTGATCCTTATAAACAGAGGGACCGATCGAGAAATAACAGTCTAACGCAATATATTCCTCGAGGTAAGAATCACAGGAATACCAATGGACGAAATAGTGATTTTTATATTTTTTGAGCAGCGGCAAGGCTTCCTTTTCCAATCCCTTCAAATGTAAGATCACCGGCTTATAATTTTGTGCGGCATAGGCAAGCGAGCGCTCGAACAGCTCTGCCTGTATCGAAAAATCTACATCGCACCATACGTTGTCCAAACCGATTTCACCGATGATGCTTGCCTGTTCCATAATCGGAAGCATCTGTTCCCAACTGCTTCTTTGCGCATACCACGGATGAATTCCGGCACTGATTTTAATCGTATCGTTCGGCTTCAGCCAAGTGCTCAAGCGCTGAAATTCCTGCGGTGATGCCGCATTTACGATACCTTTGATGTTATTGGCTTGCATGTATTGTAACAAAGAAGCATCCTCTGCATGAAAGTGCGCGTCATAAATCATTTTAACTCACCTTTAACAACTCATAGATTTCCTTTTTCAATGCGCCTTGTTCAAAAAGCCAATCCCGCGATTTGGTGACGCTATGTAAATCAATCTGCTTGATGATGCCCGCGGGATGATTTGCGAGAATCAATATGCGATCGGCCAAATACAAGGCTTCCTCAATATCGTGAGTAACAAGAATCATCGTTTTATCCGATTCCTTACGCAGTTGACACAGCCAATCCTGCATATCATTTCTTGTGATGACATCCAAAGCGCCGAACGGTTCATCCAACAACAATATCTCTGCCTCACACAAGGAAGTGCGTAAAAATGCTGCGCGCTGTCTCATTCCGCCGGATAATTCATGCGGATATGCGTGCTCATAACCGGATAAGCCGAAGCGCTCCGTTTCCTTTAAGGCTTGTTGAACAGCTGCTTTTTTGCGATGCTTTAAAGCTGCATACAGGCAGACGTTATCTAAGATCGTTGCCCATGGCAGCAACAGATCATTTTGCGGCATATAGGCGAAATGCGCTGACATTCCCGTGATTTTATGTTCATCGACGTAAATATTGCCGGCAGTCGGCTGAAGCATTCCCGCAAGAAGGTTCAACAGCGTTGACTTGCCGCATCCGCTTGTTCCGATAACAGCGATAAATTCACCCTTTTCTGCCGCAAAGGAAATATCGCTTAAAATTTGTTTATCCTCGTAGGCAAAGGACAGGCTTTCAATTCTCAGCTTCATGACCTATTCCTCTTTGATGAATTCATTTGTATAAAGCTCATCTGCCGATATGCATCGCTCAATCAAGCCGGTCTCATTCATAAACTGCGTATAGCGATCCCAGACCTCACGCTTCATCACCCCCCATGAAGCAGCCTCTGCCTGATATTGTTGACTGAGATATTGTTGGCTTTTTATTAGGAAATCCTTATCGCTGTCAGGAATGATCTCATAAAGAATTTCAGCCGCTTCCTTCGGATTGGCAATCGCATATTCATAGCCCTTTTTTACTGCCTGTACAAATGCCTTTACCGTTTCCGGTTTTTCGCTCATCATACTTTCATTAGTGATAAACAGCGGTGTGTAATAATCTAAGCGCTCGTCCAGCTCCTTCAGCGGAATATAGTTTAAATCATAGCCGTCAAGGCGCCCCTTCAGCACTGCCCAGCCCTCAAAGTCCCATTGTAAATCAACGCCGTTGCCGAGTGCCGCAAAGCCGCTGCCGTCCGCTCCGACCATAGTCACCTTTTTAAAATCTGCGCCTGCCTGTTTCATGAGTGATTTTATGACTGCTTCCTCGCTCGGTGCCTGCCAACCCGCGTAAACCTTGCCTTCAAAATCCTTTACCGTTTGAATTCCGGCACTTTTCAATGAAACGAAGCCGCTTGTATTATGCTGGAGAATCGTCGCAATCGCACGAATCGGTAAGGGCTGTGATGCGGTTCTTGCGTAGGTGACATCCTCTTGATAGCTCACTCCGAAATCTCCGCGACCTGCCGCCACAAGCGTAGCGCTTGTTTCGTTATCTCCGGGCTCAACAATCGTAACATCAAGCCCTGCATCGGCAAAATAGCCGTTTTTCTCTGCTGCATAAATACCGGTATGATTCGTATTCGGTAAATAATCCAAAATCAAGGTAACCTCTGTCAATGAATTTTGTTCCTGCTTCTTAGTACAGCCGCTGACGGACATCAACGCAATCAGTGCCATACAAAGCATCATTTTACCTATACTTTTTTTATTCTTCATTTTATTTTCCCCTTTCGCTTTTGATACGGAAGCACGATTCTTTCCAACCAAACAACACAAAGATGCAGTAAAAGACTCCACAGGATGATGACGGCAACACATGCGAAAACCTTATCCAGCATATAACCGTTTTTCGCTCTTATCATATAATAACCGAGCCCTGCGGAAGCACTGAGCCATTCACCGACGATCGCTCCGCCGATACAATAGGTTGCCGCAACCTTCAAGCCTGAGAAAAACGCATTTGCGGCTGCGGGAATTTTCACATAGCGATAAAGCTGCCAACGCTTGGCCTGAAAACTTTTCAGCAGCATCAGCTGTTGCTTATCGGCTTTTGCCAAAGCATCGTAAAAGGCAATCACGATCGGAAAGAAGCACATAAAAATTACCATGATGATTTTCGGTGTCATACCGAAGCCGAACCATATCGCAAACAGCGGTCCCAATATCATCACGGGAACGGTCTGTGTAACGATCAGATGCGGATACAAACTGCGCTTGCATATGCTTGACATATCCATTAAAATCGCAATCATAAATGCCGATAAAGCTGCCAGAGCTAAGCCGATGCAGGCTTCACCCAGCGTTACGATCGAATGACTCCAAAGCACTTGCCTGTTTTCAAGCATAGCCGCTATGATATCACTCGGCGCAGGAAGGATATACAGCGCAATTTGAAATCGGTGCACTGTCAGCTCCCACAGCAGCATTACCGCCGAAAATGACAAGAGCGGATAAAACCAAGCCCGAGGGTTTCTCCTTCCTTCTTTGTTTGAATTTGTTTTTTTCATTGATAAAATAAAAACACCTCCAATGAGGCGTAAGTGAACCAATCTAAAAAAGGCAAATAGAATGACTCCCTACGCTAGTATTACCTAGGTCAGGTCAAAGGGTATCATCTCAGCTTTTATAAGCACCCCTGTCTTGACGTATTAATTATAATGCACAAACGATAAAAAAGCAATGATTAATCAAATCATTGCTTATATATGGATAATAAGAGAGTTTCAGTTTAAAACATCCTCGATCTTTTTTGTCACAAAGATCAACAATGCGCCCATAAACAGAATCGTTACAATACTGCCCTGCATCGGTTCTGCGCCTGTATTTACGATCGGACTGCGTGCTTCTTTTTTCGTTACGATCGCATAATAGGAATTATGATCCGTAGTAAAGATAAGCTTTCCGTCCTTGATCGTCGATACGATTTCAGTTACTTCTCCTGTATCAGAAATATACATCACCTTCGGTTCTTTTGCCAAAAGCGCTTCATCAAGCTTGATGACTATCTGAAATGCACCGTCTGCATGATAAAGTGCATCATTTCTCAACATATAGATATCATAGATTTTTTCAAAATGATACTTATCAATGATTGAGCGATCCTTGATGCTGTTCAAGACTTCCTTGTGTTTCTGCGCTTGTAAGCTTTCCACAACGAATTGAACATCTGCGGGGAATTTACCGATTACCGTTACCTCTGATGCTTTATCATTCATTGTGTAGATAAAATCATCCTTTGAATCGGGATCGTCCGGCTTAGGTTCTTCAGTTCCCGGCTGATCGGGGTTATCAGGTTCCGGATTATCGGGTTCAGGGTTGTCAGGCTCAGGATTATCGGGTTCCGGATTGTCAGGTGTAGGGTCTACCGGCTGCGGCTTCGCTCTTGCGCCGGCAGCTTCCTTGATTGCCGCAACGGCTGCCTCGTCCCACAAATCATTATTTTCAAACTGATACTGCAGGGTATCACCGATTGCCAAGGTTTCATCACGGTTCGGTTCCTGTGCCTCGGTCGCATAATTATCATGGATTTTATTGAAATCACCCTTATACAGCCAATTTCGCACACAGTTGGTAAGCACATTGTTTACGACCGTAAATCCGGTTGATCCTTCATCTAAATAGATTCCGCCGTATTCATTATGAACACCGTCGATATAATTGTCATTCATCACAGTACCGTCCTGTCGGCCCAGTGTATAAATACCGCCGCCGTCAATCAAGAACGGTTCCGTTAATACGTTCTCTACATAATTATGCGTAATCACATTTGCGCCGAGCACATAATTGCGGCCTTCATCGTAATCATTGTAGCCCCAGCCTCAACCGACGCTGATTCCGGTATACGGCAGATTTTTCACAGTGTTGTGTTCAACCTTCGTTCCCTTTGTATAGCCGACTAATATTCCGGTACAGCCTCTGTAGGTATTGGCTACGTTATTTACCACATTATCCGTAACCGCATTGTTTTCGGTCAGATTTTCAGGTGAAGGGAATTGTTCGACCTTTGCGACATCACCGATGATGATTCCGCCGGCTCCGATTTTTTCAAAGCTGCTGTAGCTTACCGATGAATTCTTTGAACCCTTGTTCAAATGAATTCCCGCACCGCCGAGCAGCGCAAAGCTGCTTTCTGTCACATGAACATGATCAAGATATTGCCCGTATACGGCACTGCCTGCGGAAGGAATCCATTCACGATCCCATTCATCGTCAGGGTTGATCAAAGCACTTGCTTGGAATGTTTCAAGACCGTTTGGATCATTGGCCTTCAGCCATGTCGTATAGCGGAAGTTGATATCGGAAAGCGTAATGTTTTTTACGGTATTGTTTGCCGCTCCGTCAAATACAACCAAATTCTCGAGTCTGCCTAATACCGCCTCGACCTTATTCATATCCTCGCCTTCACGCGGAATATAGAATACCTGATCGGAACCCTTGTCTAAATAGAACTCGCCCGGTTCATTGAGGAACTCATACGCATTCTGCAGGTAACGCATACTTTCCGCTCTTACCTCAGGCTCATCTAATGCAGCGCCGGTAAGATTGGCCGTAAAGGCATCTTTAGATTCATCGGTATATTTCAAACGAAATGCGGGTACATCGAAATCCGCATTATCTTGTACCGAGGCTAAACGAATGATATTCCATTTCCATTTACGCGCAAATACGATTTCTAAATCATCGGGGCGCGCAAAGCTGTCAGGCAGATTTTCCTTACTGACATACAGATACTTTTTCGCCCATTCGAGAGCCTTACACTCCTCACGTGCCAATAATGCACGCTCACCGTTCACATATAAATCTCGACTGTCAACACCGTTTGCAGGTGCCGCCCATATATTATTATCTCCCTCAACCTTTGTCCATCCGCTGATGCTTGTTCCTCCGGAAACGACAACATTTTCATCCTTATAGGCAGTCCATATTACCTGATGCCCGTTTTGTCCGCTGTCACTGCCGGTAAAGGTAAGCGGTGAATCCAATACATAGGTCCCTCCGCGAATGTAAATCGTTAAATCCTCACTCATTGATGCTGCATGCTGACGAGCCAGCTCCTGCGCTTTTTTCAAGGTCTGTACCGGCTGTTCCATTGTACCTTGATGATTATCATCACCATTTTGCGCATCCACATAAAGCTCATTCACCGTCTGTGCCGCAGTCGGAGTGTGCGTCAATGATAATGATGTTGTAAGCATCATCATACATATCAGCATTTTTACTGCTTTTTTCATAATCTCTGCTCCTTTCTAAAGTTATTTCATAAGAGATTAACTTCCTGTAATCATTATAACAGTTATTCATTAACAAAATTTAATTATATTTTGTAATATATTGTCCTCAATTTATAAACATTTGTCTTCGCATGATATACATTTTCATATCGATGTTTTTTTAAATTCGAAGACAGCCCTTGGTTAAGGGTTATAACGAAAATATTTAAGTAAAAAGAAAACACTGCCGTTTTTTCAGACAGTGCCATAGGTTTTTGTAGAATCTGATACACTTTTTAAACTCATGATTATCTGTTGCTTGAGACGGATAATTGCTTCAAGTAAGCTCTGACCTCAGAAATAAAATATAAGGAACCGGTAATAATCAACGGTGTGTCAATGCTTTTCGTTGCGGCTTGAATTGCTTTTTGATAATCAGGCTCAATGTTTACCGGATGTTCCCCCGCTAAATCAACTGCTTTTTTACAGCGATAAAAATCAAATTCAGTTACCGTCACATCATTACCGGAAGCACAAAGTATTTCAAGCATTGCGTTTGTTTCCTTGTCCTTCAATGCACTGAACAATATACGGACAGAGCCCATTGTCTCAAGCGTTTTACATAATGCGCGGATTCCGTCCTCGTTATGAGCGCCGTCAATAATGATCAGCGGCTTTTCCCATACAGTCTCAAAGCGCCCTTTCCAGCTTGCTGCTTTTAAGCCTTCCTGCAGTATCTCTTTCGGAATCTCATAATGATACACTTCCTTTAAGATTTTCAATGCCTCAATTGCACAGGCGCAATTTTCTCCTTGATAATAGGCAGGCTGTGTTAAGATATATCGCTCATTATCATAGGTAAAGTGCAGTTCTTGATTTTTAAGCTTCGGATCGATAATCGACTTTGTTAAAACATAGGGTGATGACTGCTCCTGACAAATATCCGTTAAGACGTTGACTGCTTCGGGATGTTTCTCACCGATCACTGCCGGAATATTCGCTTTGATGATGCCGCCCTTTTGCCATGCGATTGCACTGCGTGTTGCGCCGAGATATTCCATATGATCCATACCGATATTAGTGATTACACTCAACAGCGGTGTTATTACATTCGTACAGTCCAAACGTCCTCCGATACCTGCTTCAATCAGACATATATCCGCCTTTTGTTCATTAAAGTAAAGAAACGCAATCACCGTATCGATTTCAAATGCGCTCAGTCCGTATTCATACCATCCTTGATGATAGGTATCATAATAATTCAAAAAGCTTTCCTCACTGATAAATTCATCATTGATGCGAATACGATCATAATGGGTTTCTAAGTAAGGTGAGGTGAAGGTAGCGACACGATAGCCGGCAAGCTGCAGCACACTGCGGATATCATTTAATGTAGAGCCTTTGCCGTTGGTTCCCGCAATATGTATACAGGTCAGCTTTTTATGAATATCGTTGATCGTATGCAGATAAGCTTCAAAATTCGCTATTCCCTTACGTTGATTTCGCCGTGCCTCGATTTCCTTTAAAACGATTTCGCTTCGCTTCATTCAGGAATGCTCCAATCAATCTGTTTGCGGTGCTGCTTTGCCAAATACTCATTCGCCTGCGAGAACGGCTTGGAACCGAAAAAGCCACGATATGCGGATAAGGGAGACGGGTGCGGTGCACATAAAATACAATGCTTATCACTGTCAATCAAAGCCTGTTTGCGCTGTGCCGGCGCTCCCCACAACAGAAATACCACCGCTTCACACTCTTTGTTGATCGTTTGTATCACATGGTCCGTGAATTGTTCCCAGCCCTTATTGTGATGGCTTCCTGCCTTTCCCTCTTGTACACTCAGTACGGCATTCAACATGAATACACCTTGCTTGGCCCAGCTTGTCAAGCATCCGTGCTGAGGAATCGGCGTTCCCAGATCATCATGTAATTCCTTATAAATATTTCTTAAGCTCGGCGGTATTTTAATTCCCTTGCGTACCGAAAATGCCAAGCCGTGCGCTTGATTTTTTTCATGATACGGGTCCTGTCCCAATATCACGACCTTGATATCCTTCATTTCACAATATTGAAACGCAGAAAACAATTCCTCCTGCGGCGGAAAAATCGTTTTTTCCTCATATTCTTTTTCAAGAAATTTCATCAATTCTTGATAATATGCTTGTTGACGCTCCTCTTTCAGCCATAATTCCCAATCCATAGCCACTGTCCCGGTATCATAGAATAAGACATGTACGATGTCTCTCAGATACCTTTTCCTTTCTTATTTCATATTGTTTCTTGTATTGCTTCGTGCTTTTTATTGTATCATATTTCAGTGAAAAGCAGTATCCTTAAAGCCTGTTTCCGTATCTTTTGTATTTATTTTTTTGACGGGGAAATCCTATTGTTGTGAGGATAATAAAAAAACTGTTAAAAAAAGTAAAATAATCACATCTTTTTATTGACTTTTGATAGCGCTTAACGGACAATTAAGGTATACACAAGGAGGATCGTTTATGATCGACTTCACGCAGATGATTGAGGCTATTCAGCTGACAAAGAAAAATAACAAAATGATATATAATTATACGATACCGCAGGCATGGAATACGTTTGGATTTGAACAGGGAAAACGACTGCGCAATCATGAAATGCTTGTTGATCCGCATGATTTTTACAGCTTTGCGCTTACTAAAATGATGCAGACGAAGGCATGTGAGCGAGCAGTGGAAAAGGAAAAGGGAAAAAGCGGGGGCTGGATTGAAAAGGAAATCTTATATGCGTTGGATTTGCGCACCTTGACAAGCTGGGATCATGACCGCAGTGATGTGATTGAACAGCGCAATCTGTATGCGTTGAATGACAGCGGAACCTTTTTAAAGGCCGTTATTTTATTGCCGCTGTTGA
Organism: uncultured Erysipelotrichaceae bacterium; assembly: GCA_947649125.1. Taxonomy (GTDB): domain Bacteria; phylum Bacillota_I; class Bacilli_A; order Erysipelotrichales; family Erysipelotrichaceae; genus C-19. Next base: position 9,191 of record CANSQL010000050.1, read on the forward strand.
AGCGAAGCGGTGTTACGACACTTGTTCTGCATCAGCTGTTTGAGCTTGATGAGCCGCGTTCTCATCATGATTATGCGCATCCTTATGCGATCAAGCATCAGTTGAAAATTGCGGATAGTTTGGCGGATCCGTTATTGGCGGGTATGGATGTGAAGGCGCAGCTGCGGATGTTTATTCAGGCAGCGCATCACTATGGGTTTCGGATTCTCTGTAATATGTCGTTGGCGCGCATGGGTCGAGATAACGCGCTGTTGGCTGAGCACCCGGATTGGTTTTATTGGATCAATAAGGCAGATGAGAAGCAGTTTTGTGCACCGAAAGTAAAGGGCTTGCCGAAAAATTGTCTGCCGAGTAAAAACGCTTGTAAGCTGTTGTATCAACAGGAAGAAACACAGGTGCATTTGGATCGGTTCAGTTATGATCCGCTCACCAAGGATGCGGCAGGATATCGGGAGTGGCTCATGCAGCAAAAGCAGTGTGACTTGGCAAAGCTTGAGTCTGAGTTTCAAATCACGACCTCACCGATGTTTTCCGATCAGCTGAACAGTGAGCTTGCGCTTCAAACGGAAACTACGTATTTGCGGTTTTATTACGATCAGCCGTTGAAGCAGGCACCGTATCTGTTACAGGATACGCTTCGACCGGATTTATTTCCGTGCAAACAGCCGGTCAGCGAGCTTTGGGATTTCTTATGCGATTGTACGGCAACGCTTGTGAAGGAGTATGAGCTTGACGGCTTCTTTTTGGATGAAGCATGGCTTATGCCGCAGAAGCTGGTAAAGGCGGTCATCGCGAGCTGCCGTAAACAGAAGTCACAGTGTGCAGTGCTTGTGAACTGCAGTGATGAACAAGCCTTCGTTAAATGGAAACGCAGCGGGGTGAATGCGATCAGCGGAAGCTGTGCCTATGATATTCATGACGGTGATATGCGCTCTTATCGCAGCTTTGCGTACAGCCGCTTAAATTCCGCATCCTCGCTTTTGGCAGCGGGTGAATTTTGTGATACGCCGCGAATTACTCAATATCAAGGGGGAGAATGCTTGGCTAAGGCAGTGATGTTTATGAATTTGTTTCTGCCGCATACGATTCCCTATTATACCTCGGGGCAGTTTTCGTTGGAGAAGCAGCCGCAGCTTTTATCACCGTATGCAGATGTGAAATATGAAAATGCTTTGCCGTCGAGCGATGTTCGCTGTCATAAGCAGGCTTTCGTCGATCGCAGCTTTTATTCCTATACCCGAAGTGATTATCATATTTTGATCAATCAAATGGAGCGCTTCACAAATCTGAGAGCGGAGTATGCAGAGGCGATGGCGAAGGATGAAACAGCGATACCGGTTTGGTTTGACAAGCCGAATGATCCGGGAATCGGTTTTACCTATACGCTGAAGGATCGTGCCCTGCTTGTGGTTTGTAATATCGATACCGAGCATGGACAGACGCTGACGATTCATACGGAAAATATGTTGTGGGAGCTGCCGTTTATTTGGAAGCATATTTATCAGATTTACTCCAGTCATGATCCGTATACGCATGATATCGAGCTGAATTCATTTCAGAATATTCCGCTTTATTTTGAGGCGGGTGAGGTGAAGGTATTGGAGATTCGTGAGGAATAGCCGGTAGCTTCGTTTCTGTTTATATTTATGCTAATGCCAAAGGGCATCTTTAATGACTTTAAGGAGATGCGCTGCGGCTTTTGTCTTTCCACTTATTTGATTGAAAGCCTGCAAGAGTAAAGCACATTGACTTCATTTGAAAAAAGCGATACTTGGAAATATCGCTTTTTCTATGGTTTATGCGCTATGATCGAATCAGTCGCTGTTTTTCTTGCAGAGCCTATACATAAAATTCCTCCATCGTATTTAAGCATATACATGCCAGTAGGCCGTTTTCAAAGCAGGCACCGCAGTCAACAGCGATAAAATTATTTTTAATAAAGATTTCCGGCTTACCGCTGATATACTGTGTCGGAGTATGCCCGACTATCACGATTTTATCGGTAAAATAAGGGATATCCCAATCAGGTCGCTCCCATACAAAGTCATTTACATCGTATTCGTCTAACGGTTTATCAGCTTCAAAGCCTCTTAATCCGGCATGAACCAAAAAGTATTGTTGATGATTTACTGTAATTTCCTCATATGCCGTGAATTCCATTAAATAATCAACGATATCCTTCTGTTCATGCTTGGACAAGGTTTTAAAATCTTGAATTGTCTGATAGCCGCCGTTTTCCATCCAGTCCGATAATTTTATCAGCTTTGTTTCATTGATATCGGCCAAGGATTCCTCAGTGATTGCCTGCATCAACCAACCGATGCAGTCTGCCATCATAAGCTCATGGTTGCCGAATATCGCTTTTACATTAGGACGCTTCATTATATCCTGCAGTATTTTCATTGACTGCGTTCCTCGATCAACGATATCGCCGAGAATGTATAGGGTATCTTGTTCGGACAGCTGAATCAGCTTCAGCATTTCGGCATATTTATCATACATGCCGTGAATATCACTCATAACGTATATCATAATTTTATATCACTCCGTTTTATAGTTATTGTCGTTTGCATCGTCGATTTGCGCTTTGTTCGCTTAGTTTCAGCCGGTTTTCTTGATGCTTAACCACAAGTCGCTGTGTGAGATTTCGTATTTCAGCCAAATGGTCCTGCTTACTTTATCGAACAACTGCAGTTCGATCGCAAGAATACATATCAGCGGGTTTCTCTATGATTTTGTTTCTTTATTGAAAAGCTTGTCACATGTGCCTTTCCGCACGTTGACAAGCTGTTTGATTACTATTCTTATTTGTTTTTCATGTGTGGGAACAACAGTACCTCTCGAATCGTATCACTGTTTGTCAGCAGCATCACCAAACGATCGATTCCCATTCCCACACCACCGGTAGGCGGCATTCCGTATTCCAGTGCTTCTACATAATCAACATCCATTTCATTCGCTTCATCATCACCGAGATCGCGAAGCTTCAGCTGATTTTCAAAGCGTTCTCTTTGATCGATCGGATCATTTAATTCAGAGAAGGCATTCGCATATTCATGACCGTTGATAAACAGTTCATAACGATCCGTATAACGAGCATCCTTTGTGCTCTTTTTCGCAAGCGGACTGATTTCAACCGGATGTCCGTATAAATAGGTAGGCTGAATCAAGGTTTCTTCTACATATTTTTCAAAGAATAGATTTACGATATGTCCGACACTGTTGTGCTTTTTCTCCACCTCAATGCCATGTGCCTTCGCAAGCTCACATGCTTCGTCATAGCTGATATTCTGCCAGAAATCAACTCCGCACGCATCCTTGATCGCATCTACCATATGTAAGCGGCGAAACGGTGCCTTTAAGGAAATGTCCTGTCCCTGATAGCTGATTGAGGTTGTTCCGCATACACTCATTGCGACATGCTCAATCAAACCCTCAATTAAATTCATCATACCTTCCAAATCAGAGTACGCCACATAGGCCTCTACAGTCGTGAATTCCGGATTGTGGGTTGCGTCCATTCCTTCATTGCGGAACAAGCGGCCGATTTCATAAACACCTTCCAGACCGCCGACGATCAAACGCTTTAACGGCAGCTCTGTCGCAATGCGCAAATAAAACGGCATATCTAATGTATTATGGTGAGTGATGAACGGTCTTGCAGCTGCTCCGCCTAAAATCGGCTGTAATACCGGTGTTTCGACCTCAACCAATCCCTGCTGATCCAAATATTGTTGAATTGCACGAATAATACGAGGACGTGTCAACGCAATTCGTTTCGCATCATCGTTCATAATCAAGTCAACATAACGACGGCGGAAGCGCTCCTCTTTATCCTGCAGGCCATGGAATTTTTCCGGCAGCGGACGAAGTGCTTTCGTTAAGTGGGTATATTCCTCAGCCTTTATCGAGCACTCACCATGATTGGTTTTCATTACCGTTCCGCTGATTCCTACAATATCGCCGATATCGCTTTTCTTAAAGACCTCATAGGCTTCTTCACCGATAACGTCCTTTCTTACATAAATCTGAATTTGTCCGTCAATATCCTGAATGTGCATAAAGCCCGCTTTTCCCTGACGGCGCTTTGTCATAATTCTGCCGGCTACTTTTACCGCAACATTTAATTCTTCCAACTCCTCTTTGCTTTTTTCTTTGTATAAGGAAAGGATTTCACCTGATTTATGCGTTCTTTTGTATGCCGCGCCAAACGGCTCAATTCCCATTTCACGCAGTTCTTCCATCTTTTGACGACGGACTGTTTCTTGTTCGGTCAGCTTTTGTTCCATTTTACATTCTCCTTTTGTTTATATCTCTGTTTATTCAAATAAAAAAATCTCACCCGTGAGGGGCGAGATTTACTTCGCGGTACCACCCTGCTTCACTGTATATTCACATATACAGCCTTGCTTACTTGAAATCAAGTAATCTCGTAACGTGAGTTTGACGTCCTTTCGGATAGCTCCAAGTCTTTATTTTCATCAATATTTCACGAATACGACTTCCAGCCTAAGGTCGTATCTCTCTGTCGCTTCCTGATTGATTACTTTTCTTATCAACGCTTTATTTCGGTATGATTATATCGTTTTCCGATTCGATTGTCAATGTTAAGTCAAGCGTTGAGTTGAATATCAGATTCATATCAGGGACATAATTCATTTAGGTTTACAGATCGGCAGTGAAGGAAGGAAAAAGGAAAATCTACGGATTAAAGACATAACGAATAATCATATTTTCATTCCGTTATCAATACGGGATACCTTACAATGTATTTGCATCTGCCCATTTCAATTAAATTCAAACTCATATTCCTTCTCATCAAGAATATAGTTGCCGTTTGTAGCGATTTCTTTTAATACATACGTTCCCTTGTGATGAATGATTGCCTGAAGCTGTCCGTTATGATCGGCTGTTGTGATTGCGATAAGGCTTCCTGCCTGTAGTACTGTGCGGTTTTGATATACAATGTCCTCTTTCGCATATACACCGAATACGACATCCTTCAATGCTTCCTTGTCATGATCGAATTCTGAGCGCTCCATCA
>CANSQL010000051.1 GCA_947649125.1 uncultured Erysipelotrichaceae bacterium
GAAGATAGCACGTTGCCGGGCATTGACCCTTGATAAAGGGTCTTTTTTTATGTTTTCATCAATCACTTTTGTATTCCCTTTAAAAATCAGAATGAGTGATTAGTAATATGGGAACATTAATAACAATCTCTGTTAAAATTATGCTATAATAAATGGGATTCATTTCACTTAGTATTGTTATGAAACAGGATACTCAGAGATATAAAAAAATACTAAATCTATTTTTGGATATTCATAAAAGATTTACGACTTTAAATACAGGAAAGTTAATGAAAGGAACGATTAACATGGAATTTGTTGTTGGTATAGATTCTAAGGAACATGATGAATTTGTAAAGAAACATCCGCTCAGTAATTTGTTACAATCATCGAAATGGGCGCAAGTTAAAGATAATTGGGATCATGAAATCGTAGGTGTGAAAGAAAACGGTTTCTTGATAGCTTCTGCTTCTGTGCTCATTAAACGTCTTCCGTTATCTTTTTCTATCTTGTATACTCCGAGAGGACCGGTAATGGATTTTAATAATACGGAATTGGTTCGATGCTTTTTCCAAGGTATGGAACGTTTTGCGCGCTCTCAGCATGCAATCTATCTGACAATGGATCCAGCTGTCCATTGTAATGATTATACACTTGAGGAAGCCAATGAGAATCGATATGATACCTGTGATAAAATAATCCGTATGCTTCAGCAGATTGGCGCAAGCTTTAAAGGCTATACAAAATCGATCGATGATACGATTCAGCCTCGTTATCATGCAAATGTTTATGCTGCAGAGGATTTTCGTGAGAATCTTCCGAAAAGCGCACGGAAGGCATTGAATATTGCGGATAAGAAAATGCTGCAAGCAGAAACTTGTGAGTTTGATAATATTCATAGCTTTGCTGAAGTAATGCATCATACGGAGGCTCGTAAAAACATAGCTTTGCGCGGTGAGAATTATTTTAAAAAGCTGATGCAGGTATATGGTGAAGATGCCGTGATTTATCTGATCAGAATTCCGTTAAAGGAATTATATGATGATTCTATAGTGAAATTGAAGGAGAATGAAAAGGCGTTAGCTGAATGTCCTGAAAATGCTAAGAAGAAACGTTTTACCTTAGAGGAACAGCATGCTTCCTACAACAGAGAAGTAAGTGATTTGGCTAAGCTTGTCGAACAATGCGGCAACAGTGTTATAGGAGCAGGCGCTTTATGTGTGAAATTCGGTAAGGATGCCGAGTTGCTTTACGCAGGTATGGATGATACTTATAAGCGCTATATGGCTCCCTATCTTGCGTTTTATAAATGTATGGAATGGAGCTTTACCCATGGCTGCAGTTCCTGTAATATGGGAGGGATAGAAGGAAATTTAAAGGGAGGCTTAACGAAATTTAAAGCTAATTTTCACCCTGTAATTAATGAATATATCGGTGAATTTGACATTGTATACCATAAGCTTTTCTATCGTATCATTATGAAACTTTTATCAAGAAGAAAGAAGCATAGCACATGAAAGAATATATTGTTGATTCAGTAGCACAGACACAGAATTTAGCGATGCAGCTTGCGCATTATATTGAAGGGAAAAAAGCTTGCATTTTACTAAAGGGCGATTTAGGTGCCGGTAAGACAACTTTCACAAAGGCATTAGGTGAGGCATTGGGCGTTTCCAAGGTAATAAATTCTCCGACCTTCACGATTTTAAAAAGCTATAAGATGAAGGATCGACGCACTCTATATCATATTGACGCATATCGTTTAGAAGGAATGAGCCAGGATTTGGGTTTTGATGAAATCTTTGATGAGGATGCGATTTCTGTTGTAGAATGGCCGCATTTTATACAAGAATGTCTGCCGAATTCTTTTCTTTCAATAACGATCAGAGTAATTGATGATGATAAAAGAAGCCTTCAATTTGAAATGAATAATAAATCAACAGTGAATGATTTAAAGGAGTAATTTATGAAAACCCTATGTATGGATTCAGCACATAAGCATCTTGTGATCGCTTTAATCGAGAACGGACAAATCAAGGCTGCTTGTGAAAAGGAATGCTGGAAAAGACAAAGTGAAACGCTTTTTCCCGAACTGATGAATTGTTTTCAAAGTGCAGGATGGAGTGTTGATGATATCGATGAGGTAGTAATCAGTGACGGTCCGGGAAGCTATACCGGTGTAAGAATCGCAATGAGTGTTGCGAAGGTGCTGTGTTCAACCAAGAACATACCGTTGTCATGTATTTCTACCTTGCAGCTGTATGCAGGTCTCAGTGAACATACCTATGTGTTATTAGATGCACGCAGTAAACGAGCTTATTTCGCGCATTATCATTTGGGTAAGCCGATTGGTGATGAAATCGTAACCACATTAGATGAAATAGTGAATAGGATATCAGCTAAGCCGTATCGAGTAGTCGGTGATGCAGACTTACTGCAACGTGAAAAGGAGAATATTTCATTAGCTGAAAACTTCTGTGCGCTACTTCCGTATGCGCGTAAAATAGATAATATTCACAGCCTGACACCGCGATATCTGAAGGACAATGATGCGTATAAGGTGAAATGATGATACGAAGGATGACGGAGAATGATATCGATGCCGTACTTGAACTTAAGGCCGGTGAATTTCAGCCGGCTTGGAATCGCGACATGCTGATGTCTGAACTGAACGATAATCTGTTTGCTCAAACATATGTACTGACAAAGAATGATAAAATTATCGGTTTTCTTGACTTTTGGATAACCTTTGAAACGGCACAGCTTGCCAATATCGCAATCGAAACAAACAGTCAACGCCAAGGCTTAGGCTCATTGTTGATGAATGAAATGCTGGGAATCTGCGACAAGGAACTGTGTGAAATGATTTCCTTAGAGGTACATGTGAATAATCAGACCGCGATATCGTTCTATGAGCATTACGGCTTTATAAAAGCATCCTTACGGAAAGGATATTATGAGGATGGATGCGATGCCCATCTGATGATAAAGCCTTTGGGAGGTAACTACGTATGAGTGATACAATAATTTTAGCGATAGAATCAAGCTGTGATGAAACAGCGGCGGCAGTAGCCAGAAACGATACTGAAATTCTTTCCAATGTCGTTTCCTCACAGATTGATGTTCATAAGGATTTCGGCGGTGTTGTACCGGAGGTCGCAAGTCGAATTCATGTAGAAAATATATCTGCGGTAATTGATGAAGCATTGAAACAGGCAAACATACAGCCGTCGGAGTTAGACGGAATTGCCGTTACGCAAGGTCCGGGCTTGATCGGCAGTCTGCATGTAGGGGTACAGGCGGCCAAAACACTTGCGTGGGCGTTTTCAAAGCCTTTGATACCGGTTCATCATATAGCGGGACATATTTATGCGAATGCTTTGGTAACAAAGCTTGAATTCCCGTTATTGGCGCTTGTGGTAAGCGGCGGTCATACAGAGCTTGTTTATATGAAGGACGAATGGAGCTTTGAAATCCTCGGCACTACGCAGGACGATGCAATCGGGGAAGCAGGCGATAAGGTCGGACGCGTTTTGAAACTGCCGTATCCCGGCGGTGTTTACGTCGATCGCTTGGCAAAGCAGGGAAAAAATATTTATCCGCTCGCAAAGCCGAAAACACAAAATGAATTGGATTTTTCCTTCAGCGGTCTGAAAAGCAGTGTACTGCAGTTTATCGATCGCTGTGAGCGTAAACAGATGAGCTTTGAGCCTGCCGATTTGGCCTGTTCCTATCAAGAATGTGCGCTGCAGGAGCTGTTAGACCCGACAAGAACGGCATTGAAGCGATACCGACCGAAAATGATGGTATTGGCCGGCGGTGTTGCGGCAAATTCAAGACTTCGTGAGCTTGTTGAACAGGATTTAAGCAGGGAATTTGCGGATATTTCGTTTGTGATACCGCCCTTATCCTGCTGTACCGATAATGCCGCAATGATTGCGGTGGCAGGCAGTGTCGCTTATCGTCACGGAGTGCGCGGCGATTTTTCCTTGACGGCAGACCCGGGCATGGAGCTTTGCAGCAACAGTGAAAATCAGAATCCATAAGTTAATAATGATAGATTATTCACAAACTATCAGAGTTATGCTATAATAAACACGGTGATAAATATGGCAGGCAAAAATGTTCCCAAAGCAACCCTACAGCGTTACCCGGTCTATTTAAAGGCACTGCGCAAATTAAAGCGCAGCGGTGTAGAGCGCATCATGTCTAAGGAATTGGCGAGTGTTGTCAATATCGAACCGACAACGATTCGTCGCGATTTTTCCTTTCTCGGAAGCTTGGGCAAACAGGGCTTCGGCTATGAAATCGATCGCTTGATTGAAATATTCAATGCTCAGCTCGGCATGGATTTTGAAGAAAAAATTATCCTTGTCGGTGCCGGTAATATGGGCAGGGCATTAATGAAATACAATAAGTGGGATTATGTAGTCGGGGAGATTGTCTGTGCCTTTGATATCAACCCCGATCGTCAGGGTGTTCGCTTCGGTATTCCCGTTTATGATATGGATGAATTGGAGGAGCGTATCCCGGCCGGCTGTCGAATTGCGATTCTGGCGATATCGACAAATATTCAGGCAACGGTCGACCGTTTGATTCAAAGCGGCATCATCGGACTGGTTGATTTCACCCATGAGCACATTCAAGTGCCGAAAGGGGTTGTATTAAAGACCGTAGATGTGGTATCATCTATACAAGAGCTTGTTTTTGAAACAAACTCATTGACGACAAAACAATGATGCAGGACGAATTCTCGGACATGAAAAAAGCGAATCGTTGATATGGTGAAAAGAACGATCATGAAAAAGAAGGAGAACACCTGCGGAGTTAAACCGGAGAACTGACAGTAGACGGTTTCGCAAGAACGCAGCGTTATGCGTATGAAATCAAGATGCGTAGGCAAATCAGCCTATGAATCAGGATGGCACCGCGTAGTAAGCATTACGTTCCTGAACGGAGCGTTTTTTTATTGGAAGCTAAAGGAGGAAAACTTATGTTTGAATTTATGACAGTACGTGAGCTTTATGAAATTGCTTTTTCCAAAAATCATATGGAAATGGATTCTTTGGAATATGTTCAGCTGCAGGGGTGGATCAGAACCAATCGCTGCAGCGGCAAACTGGGCTTTATTGAATTGAATGACGGAACCTATTTCCGCAATGTGCAGCTTGTTTATGAAAGTGAGCTGGCAAATTTTGCCGAGGTTGAAAAGTATACGACAGGATCGGCAATTACGGTTACCGGTAAGCTGGTATTTACACCGCAGGGTAAGCAGCCGTTTGAAATCGCGGTAACGGAAATGGTCTTAGAGGGAGCCTGTGACAATGACTATCCGTTGCAGAAAAAGCGCCACAGCTTTGAGTTTATGCGTGAAATGCCGCATCTTCGTCCTCGCGCAAATACTTTTTATGCAGTTTATCGTCTGCGTTCGGTATTATCAATGGCAATTCATGAATTCTTTCAGAATCAGGGCTTTGTATATGTACACACACCGATCATTACGGGAAATGATGCTGAGGGTGCGGGAGAATGCTTTACGGTTACCACTCGCGAAGATACAAACTATGAGGAGGATTTCTTCGCTAAGCATGCTTCCTTGACCGTGTCGGGACAGCTTCATGTGGAAGCATTTGCGATGGCCTTCAGGGATGTATATACCTTCGGTCCGACATTCCGTGCCGAAAACTCGAATACAGCACGTCACAGCTCCGAGTTTTGGATGATTGAGCCGGAAATTGCCTTTGCCGATCTTGAGGATGATATGGATCTAATTGAGGATATGATCAAATACTGTATCGACTATGTGCTTGAAAATGCACCTGAAGAAATGGCGTTCTTTGAAAAGATGATCGATCATGACTGCATCAAACGAATTCAAGCAGTACGAAACAGTGAATTTAAGCGTATGACCTACACGGAAGCAATCGAGCTGTTGAAGCAGGCAGATGTGAAGTTTGAATATAATAAAATCGAATGGGGCATGGACCTGCAGAGTGAGCATGAGCGCTATTTGTGTGAAAAGGTCGTGAACGGTCCGGTATTCTTAACTGATTATCCAAAGGATATCAAGGCCTTCTATATGCGCATGAATGAGGATAATAAAACAGTTGCGGCGTGTGATTTATTAGTGCCGGGAGTCGGAGAGCTTGTCGGCGGTTCTCAAAGAGAGGAGCGCTATGAGCTGTTAGAGAAGCGTATGGATGAAATGGGCATGAACAAGGAAAGTCTGCAGTGGTATATGGATCTGCGCCGTTACGGCGGCTGTAAGCATGCCGGCTTCGGTTTAGGCTTCGATCGCTTCCTCATGTATTTGAGCGGTATCAGTAATATTCGTGATGTAGAGCCGTTCCCGCGTACACCGCGCAATCTCATCTTCTAGTGATAAACAAATTTTAGTGTTTTTCAAGCAGCTACTATGTTTACTTATATCACATTTTTGTGATGTTGACGGAAAATCGTTGTGGTTTTCCGTTTTTTCTCTTATAATATAATCGGTGAATAAAATGACAGAATATAAGCTATGTGAACATAAGGACGGAAGCGTTCTGTATGTTTCCGATATACATAAAGTTTTACTGGAAATGATGAAGGATTTAGACGCAGTCTTACGTAAGCACAATATCCCTTATTGGCTGGCCGGGGGCAGTGCCTTGGGTGCGGTTCGTCATCAGGGCTTTATCCCTTGGGATGATGATATGGATATAACCATGCTGCGCAGTGACTATGAGCGTTTTTTAAAGGAAGCAGTGCCTGATTTGCCGGATCGATATGTATTTCAGTGCTATGAAACCGATAAGAAATTCAATGTGTGTGTACCGGCAAAGCTTGTGCTGAAGGGAACCCATATCAAAGAGTATAATACGTTGTTAAAAAGCAAATGTGAATACGGAGACGGCTTGTTTATCGATATTTTCATCTGTGATGAAATGTCAATGAAGCGACATCGTGACTTACCGAGGCGTTTATTGAATCTGTCATTAATGGCTGTGATTACGATGCTTGAAAATCTGCATGTGAATCCGATACCGTTAAAAAGCTGGTTTATGTATAATGCGAAGCGATATGGTGAAGTTAATAAGGGCAGTGATACGATCGGCTATGCACTGTCATGGTGCTTCAATTCACCGCTTCATCCGGTGCGTTATCCGAAGGACAGTGTGTTTCCGATTCAGTATGTACCCTTTGAGGATACAGAACTGCCGATACCGCGTGATCCTCATGTGATGCTTGCGATTGAGGTAGCGAAGAATCATATGGAGCTTCCGAGTGTTGAAGCAAGAAAGCCGAAGCATATCAAGGACGCTGTCTTGTAGTCAGAAAGGAGATATCTTATGGCATATGTACCGCCGAAGAAACAACATAACACAAAAGCTTTTCTTTTGACTATACTCGCTGTGCTTGTTTTATGCGGCTGTATATTTGCGGGATATCGTTTTTGGGAGTCGCAAAAGGAAAAGACAAAGGGCTTTTCTATCTGCGGTTTGAATGAAGAAAAGAGTATGGAAAAGCTATCCTATCAAGGAGCGACTTATTCCATCAGTGATTATATGTATTACGGAGAAAGCCTGAATCTGTTTGCGAAGCCTTATCAAGCCGATAAGCAGGATGATGTAAAGCGTAAAAGCATTGAGCTTGTGAATCTTTGTAACGGTGATTCGATTATTTATACAATGGAAAACGGTGCCGATCGTCAAATCGATGTGAGTGAATTGAGCGATGGCTTTTATTCCTTGACGATTAATGATGAGCTTGTGAAAAAGCGTTTGGTATATAGCGAGGTTTTGGAAAGTGAGCCGTTTTATACCGTTACCAGAGATAACGAGCGTAAAAAACTGACTTTATTGGCAGATGCCGCAATGGCTGAGCCGAAGTTGAAGGAGAATGCCTTGTTTTTAAAGGTAGAGAGCGAAAAGCCTTCCAAGGAGGTCTATGACGTTTTTATCGATCCGTACGGAAACCGCATGCTGAACGGTGTTTATCAGCCGGGTGTGAGCGGCAACGGCCTTCAGGAGGCAACGGAAATGCAGTGGGCGGCGGAATACTTGAAGCAGAAGCTTGAGGAACAGGGCTTAACGGTCATGCTTGCGAAAAACAGCGCCGAGGAGGCCTTAGGTTATTACGGAAATGACGGCATTATGAAAAAGGCATATGCCTCTGAGGCCAAATATTATATCGAATTGGGAATGAATTCTGCCTCTCATAATGCTTATCGAGGCATGGAAATCTATTACTCCAACTATGCCTCAAAAACAATGGCGAATGCACTTATGTATGCGATAAAAAAACAAACGTCGATTCCGTCAGGAAATGCATATACATGGGAAAACCACAGTGAGGGAGTCAGCGCAGCCTTTTTAGCGAAAGGAAAGGACAATAAACAGATTTATGATATGCAGCCGAGTCTGCGTGAAAGCGGTGGACGAATTACCTTAGCTGCACAATTTTCCGATGCGGCGCTGCAGAATCAAGCATTTGTGAAGGATTCACGGCTTGGTATGCAGGCAGTTTCTGTTAACATGATCTATGTCAGCAATCCGAAAGATGCCGCTGTATGGAAAAAGGAAAAACAAAAAATCATGGATACCTTGGCAGATGCATTTGTCAAGGCAATTCATATTGAACAATAATTTGAGAGGATGATTTATAATGCGCTATCAGATTAATAAAGGCGCAAAACAATACGGAGCAGAAACAGTATTTGAGGATATTCAGTTTGAAATTCGCGATAAGGAGAAAATAGCGATTGTCGGCAGAAACGGATGCGGTAAAACAACGCTGTTAAAAATCATTGCCCAAGAGGAGCGCTTAGAGCGCGGAACGATTCACAAGGATGCGAAAACGGTGATTGGTTATTTGGCACAAACGACCTTTGCGAATGAGGAACATACCGTATATGAGGAATTGGCAGAAGCCTTTGATAATCTTCGTACGATGCAGCAACAGCTTCACGAAATGGAAGCCGCTATGGCTTTCGATCACAGTGAAAAGCTGTTGAATAAGTATGCGAATTTAGCTCAGGAATTTGAGGAAAACGGCGGTTATACGTATGAAGCGGAAATGAAAACCGTGCTTACGAAATTTCATTTTCATGAGGAAGAATTAAACCGTAAAATCGCAACCTTCAGCGGCGGACAAAAAACACGCTTGGCCTTTGTCAAGCTGCTGCTGTCAAAGCCTGATATTCTGCTGCTGGATGAGCCGACTAACCATTTGGATTTAGATACGATCGAATGGCTTGAGGGCTATGTCAAGCGCTATCCGAAGGCCGTTGTTTTAGTATCTCATGATCGGATGTTTCTTGATGATGTCTGTGAGGTCATCTATGAAATTGAATACGGAGTCATGCGCAGATATCCGGGAAACTATACAAACTATCAAAAGGTAAAGGAAAGTGATATGGAGCGTATGAAAAGCGCTTATATCAGACAACAGAAGGATATCGAGCGATTAGAGACATTGATTGAAAAGTTTCGCTATAAAAAGAATAAGGCAGCCTTCGCCCAGTCAAAGATAAAGTATTTAGAGCGCATGGAGCGAATTGAGGACCCTAAGGCAGATACGTCCAGCTTTCATGCCCGCTTTGTCCCGCGAATCAAGGGCGGAAAGCGTGTATTGGAAATCGATAAACTGAAAATCGGTTATGACAGCGAGCTGTGCGAAGTAAATCTTGAAATCATGCAGGGAGCGAAAATCGCTGTTTTGGGTCCTAACGGTAAAGGTAAGTCAACACTGGTCAAAACCTTGATGGGACAAGTCAAGCCGTTATCGGGCAGTTATTTATTCGGACATCAGATTGAAGTAGGCTATTTCGATCAGGAGCTGGCTCAGCTTCATTCCCATAAGACAGTGTTAGAGGAGGTTTGGGACCAATACGATTCACTGACAAGAACACAGGTTCAAACGATTCTCGGGAATTTTCTGTTTCACGGCGAGGATGTGCTGAAGCAGGTGGACTGCTTATCCGGTGGTGAAAAGGTACGCCTGTCGCTTGTTAAACTCGTACTTGCGCAACCGAATTTCCTGATATTGGATGAGGTCACCAACCATTTGGATATTTTAGGTAAGGAAGCCTTAGAGAATGCCTTGAACGGCTATGAGGGCACAATGCTGTTTGTATCTCATGATCGTTATTTCATTTCTAAAATTGCCAATGCGATTCTTGTGATAGATGAAGGTAAGGCAACCTATTATCCGCTTACCTATCAGGAGTATATGGAGAAGGATCAAGCAAAGACAGAGGTGAAACAAAGCGAAAAGACAGAGAAACAAAACAAAGGTAAGGCACCTCGTTTGATCAATTACGGCAAGGAAATCTCTAAGTTGGAAAAACAAATCGAAGCGAAAGAGGAAGAACTGGAAGCACTTCGCGAGCTTCGCTTTGAGCCTGAATATTATCATGATTATCAAAAGATGAATGAGTTGGATGAAAAGATCGATGATGTCCATAATGAAATCGAACATTTGATGGCATTATGGGAGGAATACAGCGAACAGCTGGAACATTGATTTTAAGCGTGAACAAATATCTTTAAGCATAGAACAGCGTTCTATGCTTTTTGTATAATTTGTAAAAGAGCGGTTATTCTAATAACGGTGATATTATGAAAAATCATACGGACAGAATCAATGCTTTAGATGAAGCATTAAAGGTAAATGATAATTTTGATATTGTTAAACGAGAACTGCTTGTTCAAGATAAAAGATTAGTTTTTTATTGTGTAGATGGCTTTGTGAAGGATGAAGTGTTAGAAAAAATGATGGAATTTATCCTAAAGGCTGATTTAACATCGATGGAGAATAACGGCTTACAGATGCTTGCCAATCAGCTTGTTTCTTATGTGGAAACTGATATTTCAAAGGATTTTCAACAGATGATAACTGCGGTATTATCAGGCTCTGTCCTGTTGATTGTCGAAGGCTATGAAAAGGGAATTGTGATTGATGCGAGAACCTATCCGACACGAGGAATGCAAGAGCCTGAGGATGATCGGGTGCTGCGCGGAAGCAGAGACGGATTTGTGGAAACCTTGGTATTTAATACCGCATTGATACGACGCAGAATCAGAGATGCAAGACTGCGAATGGAGTATACAAGTGTAGGTACATCATCAAAAACAGACTTGGTGCTTTGTTATATGGAGGATCGTGTCGATCATAAAATGCTGGAGCGGATTCGCTCGATTATCGCTGAGATTCAGGTAGAGGCCTTGACTATGGCACAGGAATCCTTGGCTGAAGCGTTAGTGCCGGGTAAATGGTATACTCCCTTTCCTAAGGTTCGCTATACGGAGCGTCCCGATGCGGCCGCAAGTAATATCTTGGAGGGTAAAATCATTTTGATTATTGACAACAGTCCTTCGGTAATCATTTTACCGACTTATTTCTTTGACTTTGTCCAAGAGGCACAGGATTATTATTTGCCCCCGATTACCGGAACCTATCTTCGAATCATCAGAATTGCGGTGTTTTTCGCGACACTTTTGATTACACCGATTTGGTTATATCTGAACAGTAATCCGAGCTTGACTCCTCAATGGCTTTCGTTCACATTAATTGAGGACAGTGAAAATTTACCGTTTATCGTACAGTTGTTGCTGCTGGAATTCGGTATCGATGCCCTTAAGCTTGCTTCACTTAATACACCGAGTTCATTAAACAGCTCCTTCAGTATCATCGGTGCTTTGATTCTCGGTGATTTTGCGGTTGAAGCAGGATGGTTCGCTCCTGAAATTATCCTGTATATGGCTTTTGTTGCTTTGGCTAATTTTACGCAGCCGAGTTATGAATTGGGGTACGGTGTGAAGTTTATGCGTGTCATGCTGCTGCTTTTAGTAACAATTTCGCCGCAGTTTGGGCTTTGGATCGGCTTAGTCATTATGCTGCTTATTTTATATAATGCAAAAACGGTTTCTAAACAAAGCTATTTATATCCGTTGATTCCGTTCAACTGGTCGGATTTTAAAATGATCTTTGTGCGCAAGAAGCTGCGGGATAAGGAGTAGGGTATTGCAGAATAGGGAGCTGTTCGATATAATGAAACTGTTCATTATATCGGCGGCTTTTTTTCATACCCATGAGTTAACGGCGATCTGATTAGTATTCAGCTGTCTCGATAAGGTCATATGATTATGGGATAATAAAAAGTGAAGGAAATATAAATGCGGTGCGAACAAATGGGAATCAAGTATACTCTATAATATGAGTTTTGCGGTTTTTATTAAGATTAAAAGAAACATACAAATTATGATGTTTGTATTTCTTAAATCAGACAATTATAGACATATATTTCTAATGCAGAAATATATGTTTTTTCTTTGCAAACAATACACTTTTACTGTTTTTCACCCTATTTCTTAAGGTCTACCTTTGTAGACATAAGAGAAGGAAGGGAAACAGCTATGTGGAAAAAACTTATGACAGGCTTTATCGCATTAACTATGATGTTATCGGTAGGATATATCGGATATGCGATGAATTATAAAATAGATGCTTCAGGCTCCGGTATCGGCGGATCGGTTTACGGTAAGATAGGCTCTCTTTCAGAAGGAGACCGTATTTATCTTGGCGCAAAAAACTTAGAAGGAGAAAATGTCGGATGGGTTTTGACAGATAAGCTGCCCGCAAATAATTCATGGAGAGCGAATTCCACGAGATTAATTTCAAGTAGGTATGAAGGATATTTTAAAGATGAATTCATTGTGGGTGGAAAAACAACCATTACGCCGCAGTCTCATTCCTTCGATCAAACAACTCAAAAGGAAGTGTTGGATGAATTTAACAGTAAATTAAGTTCCCGAGATTTAGAAATAGTGGCTAAAAGAAGTACAGCTTTCTATGAAAGTCTGATGAATAATCCAACGGTAAATTATAATTATTTTATTCATGGTAAAGCTAACATAAATATAATTAAAACTAAAACTACCTTTCCCAAGTCATGGGGCGCCTCAACATTCGGCGGAACAGTGGCGGCCTACCATATAGCGACTGCTAATTATCTGCTTCATATTTCGAAGATTCCTTTTGAATATGGAGTGAATATTACGGAAACTAATTTAGGAACTTCGGTTCATGTTGAAGCAGAGGGCTCAAAAGTTGCGTATCCTATGGAATATGCGACGAAAGCGAGAATAGAGTATTTGAGCATTTCAACTCAATATAATAATCCATCGCTGGCAAACGAAATTGTTTGTGATCCGGCAGGACAACATGAAGCTGAATTTGGCTTAGGTTTTACATCAGAGGGTGTATTTCATAATTATTGGTTCAGTTTTTTTAATCATTGGAATACTGCGACGAACGTTAAATTGTTTGCTTCACTGGGCCCGACTGACGCGTCTTGGATGGTTGATGCTCTTACCCAAAAAGCCGGGACACGAGCCTCAATCGAATTCGATCAAGATAAATTGAATGAGGTAGTATTCGCCATATCACAGCCTACCGTACAAGGAAACGGCTCTGTAGATATCAATACTCCGATAACGACATACGGTACTTATGAATCAAAGGAAAACTTAAAGCTTCGTATCGGTGATGATTCAATGCGTGTATTATTTGATGATATCAAATTTAATGATGAAAGCATCTACACTAAACAAAATCTGCCTAAATCGGCTACCGCTAAAGTTGAAAAGGATGAAACGATCAAACTGAGCGTTGATGGAAACAGCGGTAGTGACAGCTACGGAACCAATACGATCTCTGCCTTGATATTTAATGAAGGCGGTAAGTTTATCAAATACAGTCCTTTGTCTCAAACAACAGACGGATTACATGATTATGAATTGAATTTAAAGAATCTGGGACTTGCTAAAGGGAAGTATACGATCAAGGTAGTCAATGAACAATACTCGGACGATCTTACTA
>CANSQL010000052.1 GCA_947649125.1 uncultured Erysipelotrichaceae bacterium
AAAATGTATGCGCCATATAAACGACCAATGACGAAGAAAGGATTCTTAAAAAAACATGAGTATGTGTATGATGAAAAATATGACTGGTATATATGTCCTAGTATCAAAACATTGAAATATAGTAATACGAACAAATTAGGATATAAAGAGTATAAATCAAATCCAGAAGACTGTAAGCAATGCCCTTTTTTAAATAAATGTACACAATCGAAGAATCACCAAAAAGTAATCACACGACATGTATGGGAAGAATATCGAGAAGAAGTTATGGACGAGATACGCCATACAGCAGAATGGAAAGAAATATACCCTAAGCGCAAAGAAAGCATTGAGCGTGTATTTGGAGATTGTAAGGAGCATCATAATTTGAGATATACAAGATTGAGAGGACTACAAAAAAATCAGCATCAGGCGCTGATGATTTTTGCATGTCATAATCTAAAAAGAATGGCAAGGTGGAGTTGGAAAACTTCTCCTAAACCATTATAAAACGAATGATTTCTGCATTTTTAATAATTTATGAAGCAAATGAAAAGCGATACTCTTTTTGGTGTACCACTTTGTCAACAGTCTGACGGTACAGTCTTAAGACTGTACCGTATTTCATGCACAAGCTCTTCATACCCTTCAGTGAAGTATGAACGGTTTTATACTTGATTAAAATGCTTTCTGACCCTTCACATAGGTCATTTCTACAGAATAATCATCGTTTAAGACAACGATATCTGCATCATGTCCCGCTACAAGCTTACCCTTGCGATCATCGATCTGAAGTAAACGTGCCGGGTTCAATGTACAGGAATTCAAGGCTGCATCAAACGGAACTAAGGCCTTTTCCACCAATACCTTTAAGCCTTCGTTGACCTTCAGTGTAGAGCCTGCCAAGCCCTTTGTGCTTGTCAAATGTGCGGAGCCGTCCGGATATAACTCAATTTCATTACCGCCGAACAATACCTTTGTGCCTGTAGGCAAGCCCTTTACCATTAAGGCATCGGTAATCATAATCGCATAATCTCTGCCTTTGGCTGTATAGTAATCGTTTAATGCGGCCGGTGTAGAGTGATTGCCGTCACAGATGACTTCACCATACGTGTCTCTGAAGCGCATAGCCGCACCGACCAAGCCCGGATCGCGATGATGGAATGCAGTCATACCGTTAAATACATGAGTCATGCTTTTGGCACCGTTTGCGACTGCCATGCTTGCCTGCTCATAGGTAGCTGCGGAGTGACCGATGCTAACCACAACGCCCTTATCGGCTAAGTATTTTGTTAATGCGAAATCATCATCCTGCTCGGTTGCCATCGTGATGATCTTAATCAAACCGTCTGCGGCATTTTGGAAGCGCTCAAACTGCTCGATCGTACCCTTTACGATACATTGCTCAGGCTGTGCTCCCTTATATTTCATATCAAGATACGGTCCTTCAAAATGAATACCGAGAATTTCCGCGCCCTCATAGCCTTCACGAACTACCTTAGCTACATTCTCTACTGCCTTTGTCAGCACTTCTTCGGTCTGTGTAATCGTTGTCGGACAAATAGCGGTTACGCCCTCTTCGGGAATATGCTTCATCCAGTTGCGTAAGCCGTCCTCTGTCGCATCGTTGGTATCCCATCCGTAAGCACCATGGGTATGGATATCGATAAAGCCCGGAACGATACGCTTATCACCGTAATCCTCATCAACCGGCTTTGCCCCGTAAGCGAGTACATTCACAATGGTACCGTTTTCAATTTCCAGTTGTGCTTCTAAAAACTGTCCTAAGACCCAAACTCTTTTACTCTGAATTATCATGAAATCTGACCTCCTGTTTATGAGTATATTATACTCCAAAATGATTTTTTGGGAAATACTTCCCGTGATATTTTTAAGAACTTGTCCTTAGTATGAAACAAGTGAAGCGCTTTATACTAATACAATAAAGATAATTGTCTGTTTACAATCACTTTAATAGACAAATCAAACAAATACAGCTACAATATATAGGAAGTAAATGGTAATATTTAGGAGGATATCAAATGAAACAAGCAATTCAAATAACAGAGAATATGTATTGGGTAGGTGTTCATGATTTTAACTGCCGTCATTTTCACGGCAATATGTTTCCGATCGAGGACGGTACTACCTATAATGCCTATTTGATCATAGACAAGGAAATCACGGTCATCGATACGGTTGAAGCTGAATTTATGGATATCATGTTAGAGCGAATTCATTCTGTGATCGGTGAGCGAAAGGTTGATAATATCATCGTTCAGCATGCGGAGCCCGATCATTCCGGCGGCTTTTTACGCTTTATGCAGGAGTATCCAAACGCTGTTCCCTATGCTTCCAATGCCGGTGCACAGATCATGCTGAAGCAGTATTTTAAGGATTATGCGTATCATAAGGTGAAGACCTTAGATGAAATTTATACCGGAAGCTATACGCTGACCTTTATTGAAATGCCGCTGATTCATTGGCCCGATAATATGATGACATATGTCAAGGAAGCACATGTTTTATTTTCCAATGATGCGTTCGGTCAGCATATCGCAGGCTATGAGCTTTATGATGATAAATATACACTGAATAAATGCTTGGAAAAGGCAAAGGAGTATTATGCGAATATTGTGATGCCGTATGGCGATCGCGTTGCGAAAAAGCTACAGGATATCACTGCACTGAACCTTGAAATCGATATGATTGCGCCGTCTCACGGTATTATATGGCGTACCTACATCAAGGAGCTGTTGGAAGCCTATATGGACTACGCAACGATGAAGGCGGAAAATAAGGTCGTCATCGTTTATGAAAGCATTTGGCGACATACACAAGAAATGGCTGAAGCATTGGCAGAGGGAATCGGTCGAGGCGGTGTATCGGTTCGTGTTTATAAGGAATCGGAAACATCAAGTGCCTTGATTATGAGCGAGCTGTTGAATGCAAAGGCGCTATTAGTCGGCAGCGGGTGCTACAACAATGAAATCGCAAGCAATATCAGCGGATTCCTCACCAAGCTGTCCACATGTCATATCAAAAATAAAAAAGCACTCGGCTTCGGCTCTTACGGGTGGTTCCGCAACACGACCGCACAAATAAATGAGCGCCTTCAAGCATGCGGCTTTGAGCTGTTGAGCGATCAGCTGTTGGCACAAAACTATACTCCTTCACAGGAGGATCTCAGCGCATTAGAAGCGCTCGGACAGGAAATTGCGAATTCTATAAAGAATGAAGCGGAATAAGCGTTTCTAATATCAAGGACAAACAAGTATTCAAAAAGCGATATCAGACGAACGGATATCGTTTTTTTAATAAAATTTCTGTTCATAGAAAAACATGGGAAACCCCCATGTCTTTATCCGAAATCATCTGTATCAGCTAAGCTGAATGATAGCCGCTTTGAAGCAATGCCTCCATGATCTTTTGCGGTTTTGTTTCACTTTCATCATTTTGAATATCGCGTATGATTACTAACGGCTCTTTTCCGCATAAATACGAAAGTAAAGCCGCCAGATTCTGTTCGGTAAAATCGGATTTTAAACATGCGATTAATTCAAAATAAACATGATCGATTCCTTCCGGAAAGGCTTTCTTTATACATTCGATTGTCGCATATATTTTTTCCATAGTCTACCTCTTTGTGAATTCCTTCGTCACTTTTTTTACAATACTGATTTTCTTTCTTTTCCCTTTGACGTTGAATACGGTCAACAATAAGATAATAACAGCGCCGATGAGTGCAGCGAAAGGCGCATACGATGTAGTATCGATTGAATCTTCATCACTCCAAATATTCAGCTTATCTTGCTTTGCCGAATCCTGTGCGGCATATAATTCATCCGTATAAGCATAATCACCGTAAAGATAGGCAACCTTAGCCAAGCCCTCGCTCACAAGCTGCTTCTGCAGAAGCGCTCCGTCAACAAATACCCATGCCAAAGCTCTGCCGTATTTATCTGTTTTTTGACTTCCGTCATCATATTCCAGTTCAATCACATCGGCACTTTTCAATGCCTGACAAGTAAACTCGCTCGCTTCTTTGCCGAAGGGCTCCTTTTTCTTTGTGTACTCCGGTGTATCGATCGCCAAAAAACGAACAGTTACATCCTCATCATCAATAAGAAAATGAGCGGTATCTCCGTCAGTACATTTATGAAATTCAACTCGAACTCTCGTATTCGCACTGATCGTAAGCGTACTGCATAGTAATATGAGGAACATTATTAAAGCTTTTTTCATATAGCACTCCTCTCCATCTTATTATACAAGATAATTTTTTGAAATAAAGACTTGAAATCAAAAAAAACTGTGTTTTTACAAAATAATCTAAAAAAGACCCTTGCGGGATTTTGTTTTAAAGCTTATGTATTTATTATTAATCATGAAAAGAATGAATTCTTAAAATAAAATGAGTAAAAAAAGAAAAGTATACAGCACTGTGCTTACTCACTTAGTAAGCTTTTTTCAACTCATCGATATATAAAAAAGAAAACAACGATAAATAATTCACTCTGTATTCACCGATATCGCTGATTCATGCACTTTTGTCGAAAATTGTTCAAAAAAAGAATGCCGTACTTTACGACACTCTTATTTCATAAGTCAAGATTTAAACAAGCTTACATGCTTATTTTTTCTTTTCCTCAACCGAGAACCATTTTTTTACAAGCTTATCAATTTCACCGTTATCCTGCAGCTTTTTGATTGCCTTGTTTACATCATCTCTTAAATCGGTATTACCCTTTTGGAAGGCAAAGCAGTTACCGGTAGAATTTCCTTCAGCCTCTAACTGAAAATAAGATAATTCAGGGTTTGTTTCTACATACTTATCTGCGATTGCTTTTTCGACAACGACGAAGTCAATTCTCTTATTTTTAATTTCCTGAACCATATCACCGTAAGATTTTCTGGCATCGGTTTTCAAATTATACTCGTCTTTGATTTCATTTACAGCGGCTTCCTGAATCGTACCGATCTGAATACCGACTTTTTTGTCTTTGATATCCGCAGTTTTCTTGATATCGCCGTCCTTTAAGGTCAATACGAAGTTCGCTGTTTCTTCCTCAGAGCTGTAATATACATCGGATAATTCAGCACCCTCGGCACGCTCCTTTGTCGGAGACAAGCCTGCGGCTACCATATCGCCCTTTCCTGAATTGACCGCACCGATCAATGCATCGAAATCGATATCTTCCCAAATGACCTCACTTGCACCTAATTCTTTTGCGATAAGCTCTGTCAGCTCGATATCAAAGCCTTCCAGCTCACCGTTAGTATTACGTACCTCATACGGTGCATAACCTGAGTTTGTTAAAACGGTGATCGGTTTATCCTTGAAATCGGATTTGTACTCACTGCCGCATCCTGTCAATACCAATAAGCTTAATGCTGCTAACGTAAATAATTTTTTCATCTTTCTTTCCTCCTATAACATATTAGCGACAAATTGTCTTGCTCTTTCTGTTTTTGCGTTTGTAAAAAATTCTGCCGGGGTGCTGCATTCGGTGATTTCACCTTGATCCATATACAGAATATAATCTGCCACCTCACGGGCAAATGCCATTTCATGGGTTACGACGATCATTGTCAATCCTGTATGTGAAAGGCTTTTTAACACCTTCAGCACCTCTGTTGTCATTTCCGGGTCAAGTGCGCTGGTCGGTTCATCACAAAGCAGAATCTCCGGCTCCATCGCTAAGGCTCGCGCAATCGCGACACGCTGCTTTTCACCGCCCGACAGTTGATGGGGATAAGAATTCACTCGATGTCCCAAGCCAACCTTTTCCAACATCTCAACGGCTTTTTCATAAGCCTGTTCCTTTTCCATGCCCTTTACCTTCATCAGCGCATAGGCTACATTTTTCTTAGCGATCATGTGTTCAAATAGGTTAAAGTTCTGAAATACCATGCCCATCTTTTCACGAATCTTGGTTAAATCGGTTTTAGGGTCGTTTACGACCGTACCGTCTAAGGTAATCGTTCCCGATGTCGGTATCTCCAGCATATTCAGGCATCGGATAAAGGTAGATTTACCGCCGCCGCTGGAACCGATGATCGCATAGGTCTTACCGTCCTCAAAGGTAAAGTTCACATCGTGAAGTACCTTGATATCCTCGGCATAGTCTTTATATAAGTGCTCTACCTTAATCATATTTCAGCTTCCTTTCCAAGCATTTGCCGCAGAAGCTCAGTATCTTATTCAGCAGATAATAAACTACTAAGACAACAAGCAGCGGTTCAAATGTGATATACAGCGTTCCCTGAATAATACTGGAACGCCGCATCAAATCCATCATTCCGACTACGGAAACGATTGATGTTTCCTTCGTCAAGGCGATAAATTCATTAAACATCGCCGGTAATATTTTTCTTAGAGCCTGCGGAACAATAATATCGCGGGTAATATCCTTGCTCTTTACCCCTAAAGCCTTTGCGGCTTCGATCTGCCCTCTGTCGATTCCTTCAATCCCGGCACGCATGACCTCAGCCAAATATGCGCCCGAATTCAGTGAGAACACGATAACGCAGGATAACCAGCCCGGCCAGTTGAATTTCAATATCTGCGGCAACGCCATATGAACGAAATATAACTGTACAAAGGCAGGTGTTCCTCGAAAGAAATCGATATAAGCGCCGAATATTTTTCCGATCACTCCACCCTTTCGCTTCGCCAATGCAGCGATAAAGCCAATGACGCAGCCAAAGAATGCAGCAACTAATGACAATATTATTACCGGCCATATACCGTTCAGCAAGAACGGCATATAAGGACCCAATCGGTCAAATCGCAGTGTCATAGCATCTCTCCTCTCAATAAAAAACGTCCCTTGTATAAATACAAAGGACGATGAATTCGCGGTACCACCTTATTTCCGATGATAAGCATCATCGGCACTCTCTCCTTTAACGCAAGGATTACGGCAACCGTCTCAGTTTCCACTTCGCCGGTGCGGCTCCCAGACACGTTCCATGCTACTTCATTGACTGACTTTCACCGACCGTCAGCTCTCTTTGACAATGCTTTTCACATGTACTACTTCTGTTCGTTGCCTTTTATGTGTTATATTATACGCATGACTTCATGAAAATGCAACATATTTTTTCAAAAAATTTATGAAAATATTTTCACAAGCTGTTTCAGCCTTTAGTCAAAGGACTTTTGCAGCATATATTTTATTAAAAAAATGTTTTTCAGCGTTATTAAGAACGGGATTTCATTCATCGGCAGCAGCTGTTCAATACCTTCTTTTACCACATGTATAGCATGCGGTATTTGTTTTTCAGTAAAAAACAGCAGCAACTCAGCCGCTGTTTGGTATATCGCTTGTATGATACAACCTTTTTGCATAGCTATATATTTAACGCATAGATGAATCCATTATTTTAAGAAGCCCTCGATAATAACAGCTTCGGCTTCCTCTTCACTTAAGCCAAAGGTTTCGAGCTTTATCAGCTGTTCACTGTTGATTTTTCCGATGGCTGCCTCATGAACGATTTGAGCATCGACATGGTTGGCAGTAATTTCGGGAATTGAGGATATTTTTGCCTGATCCATCAATATAGAATCACACTGAATATGTGCTCTGCACATCTCATTTCCTACAGCGATCGGATGAAATACCTGTACGGATTCCTCTTTACCGACAGAGCGTGAAACAATGCGTACACTGCTGTTCACGCCGTTCAGCTCTACCTTGACATCGGAAATTGCCGATTGCTTGCCGTGCGTCATCAAGCGCTCCGATATCATCAGCTTAGCCTCTGCCTGTAAATAGCACTCGGTAGTTCGCTTTGTGGAATCGACTCCCTTGATTTGTACCGTATCCAGTTCCAAATAGGAGCCTTCCTCCATATAGATAACAGTAGTCGGGTTTAAAATTCGCTTGCCGCTGCCTTCGCCTTCACCGTAATGCTTTTCAACATACGTAACTCTGGCATTTTTGCCGATATGAAACGTATGGATCCCGTCATGCTGAGAGGTATCACACCCGTCATTATGTATCCCGCAGCCGGCAATGATTTTCACCTTTGCTCCTTCACCGACATAAAAATCATTATATACAAGGTCATTCACACCGCCTTGTGTGAGAATCACAGGGATATGAACCTCTTCACCGCTTGTATTTGATGAAATATGAATATCGATACCGGGTTGATCACTTTTATTAACGATTTGAACATTCTGCGTTGAATGTCTTTCTACACCTGCTCCGTTTTGCCGCAAATTAAATGCCGTTCCGGGCTGAAAGCCGCGAATACCTGCGATTTGCGCTAATAATGCCTTATCTGTTTCCTGCATAGATTCACCTACTTTTTAAACTCACATGCACTGAAATCCTGCATCAAGGTCGGTAAAATTTCATCACGTGCACCGCGCTTCGCAATTTTTCCGTTTTCGATCACAACGATTTCATCTGCCATTTTCATAATACGCTCTTGATGGGAAATCAAAAGAATACTGATTTTTTTATTCTGATGAAGCTGCTGAAATGTTTCTACAAGCTTCGCAAAGCTCCATAAATCAATTCCTGCTTCCGGTTCATCAAATATTGCCAACTCTAAATCTCTTGCCAACAGCGTCGCAATTTCAATTCGCTTGACCTCACCGCCGGAAAGGGATTGATCCACATCACGATTCAAATAATCGTTTGCGCACAGACCGACTGCGCTTAAGTATTCACAGCACTGCTCATGAGTCAGCGGCTTACCGTGTGCCAATGTCAACAGCTTTTTTACACTCATGCCCTTAAAACGCGGCGGCTGTTGAAACGCATATCCGATTTTCAGCTTGGAGCGTTCAGATATGGAAAGCTTAGTAATATCGGTACCGTTCCAAAGAATAGAACCGTCTGTCGGCTGTTCGATTCCCATAATCAAGCGCGCCAGTGTTGATTTTCCGCCGCCGTTCGGTCCGGTGATGACGGTAAAGCTGCCTTCGGGAAAGCTTGCCGTTATATTTGATATGATTTCATGCTGATCAGCCTGAAAGGATAGATTTGTTAATGTAAGCATCGTTTTTCACCTCATTAGCTCTATTACTTATTTTACCATATTTTACTGTTCTAAGTACATAAAACGATTTTTTATTTTTCATGTTTTATGACAGCGTATCATTTTTTTTTGCGATATTACAGCTTTCGCTTGAATCTGTTTGCGTTTGCGCGTTATAAAAGCGGAGATGCTCCGCCTTTATTTTCATATTTATTTTGCTTATAATTTCATATCCACGATCAATGCCGTATGATCACTGAGTTTGTTGTTCAGATAGCTGTCATCAAGCTGTATACCTTGAAACTGTGTATATGCCTTGTTTGTCATCAGTGCATAATCAATTCGTCGACCCGTGCTGCACGTCGCAGTACATGGATCATTGCCGCTTTCGGTCCATACATCGATGATTCCAAGCTTCAGAAGCTGCTCCAGCTTTTGTTTACGATCTGTCCCTTTGTCATACACATTGAGGTCGCCGACAATAAGCAGTGCATGTTCTCGGTATGTGCCGTAACAACTTTCTAATGACTCCCAAAATGCGATATCATAGGGCATATGTATACCGAGTACCGTCAGCTCCTCATGCTTTAAAATAATGCTTTTATTTGCATAATCATGCCGTTTTGCATTCAGCTCTAAGGAAGGCTGTTGAATCCATGTGCTTTTTGTATTTGTGATTGCGAGCGTACAGCCGTAAGGACGAAGCCTTCTGCCGTTATCATTGATATCATTTATAAAAGTCGGCAGATGAATCCGATAGTCATTATTAAACTCTGCTTGAAAAAGCGAAAAATATTTTTTTCGATAATTCACCTCATGTAAAATGACAAGTCGGTCTGTTGCTTCGCTTAAAAACTGCTTGAGTGAATCTGCGATTACCGTAAGGACAGCCTTTTGAAAGAATACACCCATGCCGTCCGATTGCTCTCCGCCGAATTTATTACAGTTTAATGATAAAAGCTTCACCCGAATGCTCCTTATTAATTTTTCAATGCCTGCATCGGTGCGGGAATCTTACCGCCTCTTTGAATCATTACGGCGCAAGATGCTGTATTCACGCGCATTACCGGTCCGCTGCCTAATAAGCCGCCGAAGGATAATTCATCACCAACCTGTTTTCCGATGGCAGGAATCGCACGTACTGCAGTCGTTTTGGAATTCACCATACCGATTGCGGCTTCATCAGCGATAATACCTGAAATAATTTCCGCACTTGTATCTCCCGGGATCACGACCATATCCAAGCCGACGGAGCATACTGCGGTCATCGCCTCCAGCTTTTCCAGTGTCAGTACGCCTTCCTGAGCCGCATGAATCATGCCTGCATCCTCAGAAACAGGAATAAACGCTCCCGAAAGTCCGCCGACGTTGCTTGAAGCCATCACACCGCCTTTTTTTACCGCATCATTCAGCATTGCCAAGCATGCCGTAGTTCCGTAGGCACCGCATGTCTCCAAGCCCATTTCCTCTAAAATATAGGCAACACTGTCACCGATTGCCGGTGTGGGCGCCAAGGATAAATCGACGATTCCGAACGGAACATTTAAACGCTTTGATGCGATCGTTCCGACCATTTGTCCCATACGAGTAATCTTAAAGGCAGTACGCTTGATTAAATCAGCCAACTCATTCATCGGCAAATCCTTTGGCGCTTTTGCTAATGCAGAACGCACGACGCCCGGTCCGGAAACACCGACATTGATGACACAGTCTGCCTCTCCGACACCGTGAAACGCACCCGCCATAAACGGATTGTCTTCCGGTGCATTACAGAATACAACGAGCTTTGCCGCACCGATACAATCTCGATCCTTTGTCAGCTCTGCAGCTTCCTTGACCTTTTCTCCGAGCAGCTTCACCGCATCCATATTGATTCCGGCTTTTGTAGAACCGACATTGACACTGGCACACACATGATCGGTCTGTGCCAAGGCTTGCGGTATCGCTTGTATCAAAGCCTCATCACCTGCCGAAAAGCCTTTTTGAACAAGTGCGCTGAAGCCGCCGATAAAATTCACACCGACAGACTGTGCACATTTTTCTAAGGTCTGTGCATATTTCAACGGATCACCGCCGCTTACCCCCAGCAGCATCGCAATCGGAGTAACTGCGATACGCTTGTTGATAATCGGTATACCGTATTCCTTTTCAATATCCTCTCCGGTTTTCACTAAATCCTTAGCGACTCTTGTGATTTTCTCATAAATTTTAGCGCAGGATTTATCGATGTCTGCATCTGCACAGTCAATTAAGGAAATTCCCATCGTAATCGTTCTTACATCTAAATATTCCTCGTCGATCATTTTGATCGTTTCCACGATTTCATTTACATTGATCATGCTTATCTCTCCTATATTCTGTGCATGGATTGAAATATATCCTCATGCATTACATGTATCACTAAATTCTTTTTCTTTCCTGTTTCTTCCATATGTACACTGAATTCACTCAACGGCAGATTCAGCTTTGTTATATCTATCATCATAAACATCGCAAACATATCTTGTATAATTGTTTGGGTTACTTCTAATACATTGGCGTTTGCCTTTGCACATTCATTACTGACATCGGATAAAATTCCGACCATATCTTTGCCTAATACACTTACTACTGCTTTCATATAAGACCTCCGTTCATTTAGAGGTATTATACGATAAATCAGGCATAAAGTACAGATACCTCTTTTCATTTATTTCATTTTGTTGAATCTTAATTTTTAAATTTTGATAAAGAAAAAACGAGTTGCCTCGCTTTTACTGTTAGATAGATTGAGTCGTAGCTTTTACAGCTTTTTCTACTTCAGGTTGAATGGATTCATCTATTTTCAGAATCTGCATCGCTTCATCCAGAGTTTTATTCATCTCTTTCATCAAACTGCACACATTATCTATTGCCATTTCAACGCGTCCTTTTTCAAGCCCTTCTGCAAGCCCTTCTGCGCGTCCTTTTTCGATTCCTTTATCCATAACGCCTTGTGATAAATTGCACACGCCCTTCATCTCCGTTTCTATCGCTCTTGTCATCATTATACCATAGTTTTCACTTAATTGATATTTTTTATCCTCTGCCGGCATGTCCGCTCGAAACAAGATATACAACATTTCTGTTAAATCATGCTTATCATCGTTTATATCATATTCCTTATTCAGATAAATCATCACAATCGATAGCTTATCATAGTCTGTTTTCGGAATATGATATTCCTTTCTCAAGCATCTTTCACTGATCGTGTACTCATTAAATACACCTTCCATTGTTTTACTTGGATTCGTTACGATCCATATCGAATAGACCTTTTTAAGATTCTGAAACTCTGAATTCTGAAACCCGCCCTGCATGTTTTTCTGTTTCGCTAATAATCTGCTGCAGTAATAGACTGCCC
>CANSQL010000053.1 GCA_947649125.1 uncultured Erysipelotrichaceae bacterium
TTATCGCTCCGCTGCTTGAATTCACTGTGATTACATTTGTTGAGCCATCCTTAATACGATAAGTGACAGGATTATTATTGGTGCTTCCTTTGACTGTCGCGTAGATCGTCACTCCTGTATCTGTTGCCTTCACACTCTTTGTCGTGATGATCGTATTCGAGGTACTGTTCTCATAAAACTTCAGATTCTCTGCCGCTGCCATTCCGACATTGATTGTTACAGGGATTTCCTTTGTACTCCAGTTATCACTTACTGTTACTGTGATATGATAGCTGTTTACTCCAAGATTCGCTGTTGTCTTTATGACCCCTGTATTTGGATCAACACTAAAGAAGCTCGCATTTCCTACTCCCGGCTTTAGACCATAATGATAAGTCGTTGTGCTTCCGCCGATCGTATCGGGTGTACCGAGTGTTCCGTGTATCGTACCGATGATTCCCCCTGTTCTGACATTGGAATCAGAAGCTGTAAAGGTAGGAATCGTTGTATCTGATGAATTGGCATGCGGTGTTACACTTCCGTCTACCTCTCGATAGACCACAATTTCTTTTTCAACAAAGGCTGAATTATAATTATCATTTCCCGTTGTCGGATCATCATCAACCGTTGCCCTTATCTTTACCTTACCGAACGCATTGCTTCCTGTATAAGTAACAGCTCCTGTATCAGGGTCAATGGAAATCAATGATACATCTCCACCCGTAATACTGTAGGTTATCTTAGTTCCTGTACTTGGAGTCGCAGTCGCTGTTTCATTCCAAGCCGTAGCAGCATTCGCGATTGATTTCTTAGTGATACTCGAGTCATCAAAAGCGATAGTTGGATTTGTCTTCTCTACCGTAAATGAGGTACACACCTTTTCAGTCGGATTACCACTTGTATCTACAGGATCACCGTTTGCATCTACTGCAGTAATACAGAATTTATACTCCCCTGCCATTAAACCGCCATTTACTAAGTCAGGTGCTCCGCTCTTTATTTTCACATTAAGCGGTGTACTGCTTGAAGCATTATTAGAATCCAAGCCATCAATTTCAAAGTTCAAATACGAATTATCACCGTTTGTTTCTAATGAATATGTCAGCGGAGTTACACCGGTTGGATTCACTACAACCTTTCCTACTGCTTGCCCTGCATTTACATTCTTACTGAATTCATAATCTCCTGCCGTTGCACCACTTTGCGGTGTCTTTGTGTAAGTAAGCTTGTGCGGTTCTACGATTTCCAAAGGCATTAAATCAGGAATCTGCGAGCTTTCAACCGCTAACTGTGAGGAAGCATCATATTCCTCATTGATCACAGCTACTTGATATTTTCCTACAGGAATATTGGTTAAGTCTAATATATAATCATTTGCCCCGTTCCTTGTAGATTCCATCATTTTATAATATTGAATATCGGTACCCGCATTGTTGTACAGAACAACAGACATCTTTGTATTATTACCTGTATTCGCATTTACATATAAGTCAACACTTCCGTTTTTTATAACCTTACTGATACTTTTTGTTTTACTTTCATTTTTGATATCTTGTAAGGAAGCAGTCAATGATGATTGAATTCGTAATTTATTAGGATTCAATTCATTGTTTGCGTTTAGATTGCTTGTGTCAATCATATAGCTATGCCAGCTTCCGTCTGTGTAAGATGTATTAGCCGCAAAATTTATTTTTGTTTTATCAAGCAAAGTAAAAGGGCGGATCGCATTTTTGGGTATAAACCCTCCACTACTATTCCATTCTCTACTATCATACCAAACAATTCTTTCATTTCTAGAAATTGAACCACCCGTAGTCTGGTCCACAAAATCATAATTGGCTGCAGAAGCGTTTGCCGATGATTGTGCCGCATTATTATAAAGATTCCTATATGCTCCTGAAGCTGCAGTAGGAGAAGTAATATAACCTTCAAGCCAGTAAACGATAGATGATGCATAGGCACGATCATTCAAAGATAATCCCAGAGCCCCACCGGTTCGTACATCACTGATGGACGGTAAAAAAGGCGCTTTTGCGATGATAGAAACTTCATTATTATCCATTGATATTTTTGCCACTTCAGTTTTTAGCGGTGTAACTGGGCAATATTTAATAGCATAATTACTGCCACTATTATACCTAAGACAATAATTCTCTCTGTTCGCTCCGTTTTGAGGTGTTGTTGTCACCGGTATACTTCCGTCATACGTCTGTATACTATCCACTATCGGTTTACTGCTCATCAACACATAGCTTCCGTTATTATCGTTATTCCCGATATCCCACACGATTTCATTTCCGTTATACGTACCTAATACAACCTTTGCCCCTTTAGGTAATGTAAAGGTAGGTGCCGATTGGGCATGTAAAACAGAAAGCATATTGCCGTTCATATAAATATTAACCATAACCGACAGAGCTATAAACATTATTAATACTGAGATTACTTTCTTTGACATACGTATCTTTCCTTTCCTCAATGTCTACAAAGGTAGACTTTAAGAAATAGGGTGAAAAATGGTAAAACTGTATGCTTTACAAAGAAAAAACATACATTTCTGCATCAGAAATATATGTCTATAATTGTCTGCTTTAAGAAATATGAATATCATAATTTGTATGTTTTTTATATTTTTATGCAAAACAGCATAAAACTCACATTATAGAGTACACTTGATTCGCATTTGTTCGCACTGATTTTATTTTTTATTCATATTTTTTATTCACTTACTAACGATACTCAAAGCGATTCTTTCCCCTGAGCCATTCAACAGCACCGTTCTCTGCTTATCCGCAAGTCCTTCGCACTAACCGAACACTCCCTATGTACTTTAACAGAAATCCCACTCCTTTACAAGCCTTTCACACTTCTTCCCTTCCTCAATGATTTGCTTTCAAACACTGACTACTCCTATCCTGTAATCTATGATATAATGCAGCTGTCGCATCGTAAACGAAAAAGCGCTATAACCAAGAAAAAAGACAGCGTTTTATACGCCGTCCTATGTGTTTGTTTTACAGCTTGATAATGTTGTGTGCCTGAGGACCTCTGTCTGTCTCGACTTCTTCAAACTCAACCTCAACATCGTTGTCTATTGTTTTGAAGCCCTCCATCATGAGCTGTGAATAATGAAAGAATACATCCTTACCGTCTTCTTTTGTGATGAAGCCGTATCCTTTCTCTTGGTTAAACATTTTTACTTTTCCTTTCATGCGTATCCTATACCTTTCTATGCAGCTTTGCTTATGCATGGCTTCATTATATCCGCTTTGTTTTAGAAATGCAAGGCTGTTTTTGAATATTTTTTTCGTCGTTTTTTCAGTTAATTTTATTCGCCGAACACTTGTATTTCCATCGTTTTTTCTTACCCCTTAACGTGATTCATTCTGTTGTCGGGAGGTGTGTTTTATGAAGGTAGCGATTCACTCATTCACAATAAAAGCATTAAAAGCTTTGACATTCCTTTACTGTACTTTGATGTTTACTTTCTTTTTGTTTTATACAGAAAATGCTTATTTCAACATCACAGATGCAAAATATCACTGCTTTGTATGGCTTACCCTCGGATACGCATTATCATGTATCATTTGCGGAAGCTTTTATTTATTTTTTCATGACTCACCGATAATTTTCATAAAAAATCAGCTTGTTTCGCTTTCATCAACTGATAAAAGTATGCTGCTAATGTTAGGCGCACATACGATTACGACAATAAGCTGTGAATATCCGCAATATTCCTTCAGCGGGGCTTGGGGAAGGCATATGGGCTTAGGCTTTACGATCTTGATTTGCATCATGTATTTTCTTGTATCACGCTTCCTCACTCATCACAGAATTTTGATTCATATATTTTTAGGAAGCTGTTTGATTGTAGGATGTATCGGTATTTTAAATGCCTTAGGTATTGATCCGTTTCATTATTATATCAATGTCAAGCAATCTCAGCGTCATATGTTTCTTTCTACGATTGGTAATACTACCTTTTTTGCCCATATGTTTTGTCTTACGTTACCGATAGGATTCAGCTTGTTTCTGAATGCATCAAGTTTAAGAAAGCGAATCGTATACCTAATTTGGACAATGCTTGGCTTTGTGTCAATATATATCAGTAATATCGACGGGGCATATCTCGCTGTATTTGCGTTTCTGTTGTATTTCTTTATGAATTGCCGAGATGCAGTGCGGATGAAGGATTTTCTGTTTATCTGTCTTACCGCATTGTGCACTGCCAAATGCTTGTCACTGCTCAGCTATGGAAGTGGTGCGCTTGTGTTTGAGGGAGTATCCGCTTTGATTGTTTTATCACCTTTTGTTTGGATATTGATCGGTATTGTTTTACTGCTGTATCTTTGGATGCGAAAGTATCCCGATAAGGCTGAAGCGCTTCCTTATCATAAAATAAAAATCATGGTTTTAATGAGCGCGGGAATTATCATCCTGTTACTGCTTGTAGCGATCGTATACTTCACATGGCTGAAGCCGAGCGCAAGCCTTGGAGACCTCAGCGATTATCTGCGTTTTACTGATACATGGGGACATAACCGCGGCTATTTGTGGCGCGTTTTCACAACCGATTTTATTCATTCAAGTCCGCTTGAACGGATGTTTGGCAAAGGCTTGGATTGTACAAGATTCATTATGGCCGATATCAGCGGTAAATCGCTTGCGACGGCATATTACGACAATGCGCACAACGAGTATCTGCAATATCTTATCACCTCAGGCATCATAGGCTTAAGCGCGTATTTATTCCTGTGGGGCTCACTGATTCACCGCCTGCATCAGATCAAGCATCATCCGTATGCGACGGGACTGTGCGCAGCGCTTTTGGCCCACGGTGCTCAGGCAATTACCGGCTTGAATCAACCGATTACGACACCGCTGTTATTTCTGTTGTTTGCGATTTCAGAGCGATTACTCAGATGTACCTCTGCTTCAAAAACAGCCGACAGCTCAGCCGATGACACAGGCAGTACTTAAAGTAAAAGTCCGATGCTTATGTACATCGGACTTTTTTTCTATTCTTGACTCAATAATGCCTTAGGAGTAATTCGCTTGATTCTCATTGAAAGAATACAGATCAGCGCAAAGGTAAACGCCACAAGCAGTAATCCAAGCACCGCAATCAAATCAAACGGAATCTGAAACATACACTTCACAATTCCGATATTGCTTAAAAACAATGCCGCTAACGGATTTATCAAATACGCATTGATCGCTAAACCGATAACCGCCGATATCAGAATCATCGGCATAAAGCTCATCGCCGTTTGAAACACAAGCTGTCTTGTGGTAAAGCCCAATGCTTTCATGATTCCGTAATCATAGCGCTTATGATTCAACAAGGTTCTTACCAATAAATACATCACAAGCACAACGATCAAGGCACTGAGCGCCAATATGATTATAACGATAAAGCTCATCAGCGCAACATAAACACCGGCCGTTGCCTCAATCACAGAATCAATATTCACCGATTCCTTGACATGCTCACGGAAGGTATCTCTGACCTCTTCATTAAAAGCATCGATGTCAGTACCGTCCTTAAGGTTTAAATAATAGCTCATTTGCGACATTTCAGCCATACGCTCATAACCGCTGCGTGTTAAGAAGCAATCCTTACCGAGATTATTGGACAACTGGGAGAAGCCGCTTACAATATAGCTTGCCTCTTTTCCGTTCGCACTGTATCTGATTTCATCGCCGATTTCAATCTCATTGTCCTTCGCATATTTGATTGCGACTGCCGTTTCGTTTTCATAGCGCGGAAGTCTGCCTTCTACACATACCGTTTGATTGTTCAAATCATTAAAATCATCGGTAACGGTAACAGCCAAGGACATGCCGTTCACATGCCGCAACACATCGTTAAAAAACAAATAGCTTTTTTCCACACGTTGATCGTTT
The DNA here is from genome assembly GCA_947649125.1 of uncultured Erysipelotrichaceae bacterium. GTDB lineage: Bacteria > Bacillota_I > Bacilli_A > Erysipelotrichales > Erysipelotrichaceae > C-19. The sequence continues at coordinate 5,887 of CANSQL010000053.1, forward strand.
TTAAAGAATGCTTTCAATGCCGCTTCGTTTTCGGCATCGATACCGATACAGGAATCTGCGGTTTCACCCGCAATCATATCAATCATCGGCTGACTGTCAAAAATAACATTCTTAAGCATAACAGCGGTAAAGGCAACCACAAGCGTAAGCATCAGCATTGTGATACAGGCAATGATATTCTGCTTTTTCTGTGCTGCCGCGGTTTTCAAGGACAGTGCCGAAACAAGCGGAATTCGTGTTTTTTCCAACGGAAGATGATTCGTTTGAAAGCTGTGAGTTTGAATTCCCTGTCGTAATGCTCGTATGACTTCATAGCGCTTGATCTTTTTCACAGCGAAATACACCGCTGCCGCAATAATCAATGTAATTACCGCAATCGTGATAAAGTAAGGCATCGCTAAGAAATGAATGCGGTAGGTGATACCGGTTTGTGATATCATCATTTCATTTACTGTCGGAAACAGGCCGTAGGAAATCAGAGCACCGATCGCACTGCCGATAAACGCCAGTAAAACAAACTGCAGTAAATACGCATAAATAATTTGACGGCTTTGAAAACCGACTGCCTTCAGAATACCGAGTCTTGTCATATTTTCCTGAATATCCGTTATCACATTGGCGATAATCACAATCATTACGATCAACAGGACAATAAATGCCATCGCACTTAATATCGCAGCGCAAATCATCTGTGAAATATAGCGTGAGGATGATACTAACTGATAGGAATTACTCGCAATACGAAGCTTGGGAAATTCAGAAGTCAAGGCCTCACTCAGCTTTGTTTCGATTGCTTCCCCGTAAGCCTTGTCTGTTGTTCTGACAGAAACAAGCGTTGATTTCGGTAAAAGCGGGTCGCTGCTTAATCTTCGATATTGTGCTTGATCGATCGGCAGTGTCAGCATCACACAGTTATGAGAACCGCTCATAATATTATTCGTATAACCGACAATATCAAAGCTGAAATTCTGATTACCGATCGTTGTCGTAAACTGTTTTCCGATTTGAAAGCTTTCATCATTTGTATACAGAAGCGGAATATAGACACCGTTTGATTCGATTGACTTTTTCTGTTCAATCAGCTCGGTTTTTCCGATCGTGCGATGGAAGGCAGTCTGTCCTTTCATAAATATTAAATTCATACTGATAGAACCGCCGTTATAAGAGAAGCTGCCGTTTGTGAATAAAACATCATCCATACGATATTCACTGACATGCTTCTCCCGGTTCAATGTTTCTTCAACAAAATCACGTATCGCTTGATCATCGCTGTTAAAGGCAAGGGTCATATGTTCACTGTTTAAGCGCTTATGCTGATCATCAAAATTCGCTTTATAATCACCGGCCAAGATCAGCCATATATTCATCATACACGATGCCGCAAGAATCAAAACAGTGATGACGATCGTCTGTTTTTTCCGTTTGCGGATATTACTTGCCGCAAGCATTAAATATTTTTTCATTTTACCACCCCATATCATGTAAGAAGGCGGTAAGCTGTTCTTTGCGCTGTTTGGATTCCTCATAGCTTCCCAGCATACATTCTCCGATAATGATTCCGTCTTTTAAATACAGGATGCGATTGCCTCTTAACGCCGATTGGATATCATGCGTAACCATTACGATGCTTTGACCTCGACGATGAAATTCACTTAAGGTATCAAGCACTTCAATGCCCCTTTGGGAATTTAATGCGCCGGTCGGTTCATCGGCAAACAACAGCGGCGGATGATTGATCAGTGCTCTTACGATGCCGACACGCTGTGCTTCTCCGCCGGATATCTGAGTCGGAAATTTAGTGTAGGTTTCTTCATTGAGACCGACTGCATGAAAAAGCTCCTTTGCTTTCTTCACGATTGTTTTTTTATCCTTGGAAATCAGTAATCCTGCCGTTAAGACATTATCCATTACACTCATGGAATCAATCAAGTAAATCTGTTGAAAGACAAAGCCGCAATGCTTTCTGCGAAATACTGCCAGCTCATCGGCATTATAATCACTGATACAGTGCTCTTTAAAATAAATGCTTCCCAAGGTTGGCGTATCCATTCCCGACAGTGCATACATCAGCGTTGATTTACCGGCACCGCTCGCTCCCATAATTATCGTAAAATCGCCCTCATACAGCTCTAAATCAATATTTCTCAGTACATGCTGAATCGTTCCTTTATTAGAAAAGGATTTACTCAGCTTTTCTGTTCTTATCATCACATCTTTCACGTAAAACGCCTCCTTTTACATGCTTATTATAGACGATCAATTATTAAATGGCTTTAGCTGTTTCTTAAATTTTTCTTAATTTTGAGTCGAAGTGCGCTATGCTGGCTGAATATATCTATTATTCTATCAATGATATTACATTGATACTTCCGATAATCTGAATCATTAATCAAAAACAAGCTCTTTATTGAGACAGTACTGTGTTTTTATATCCTTCTGTATATATTCTTCTGTATATAAGCAGTTATTTCACAAGCTGATAGGTACCCTTACCAAGCTTTTTTACCACTCCCGCGACTTCATTTTTATTCATAATTCTTTGAAGCTGTCTTGTACTGCAGTGAAGCTGAAAAGCAGCCTGTTCCATTCCCTTCAATATTTGACTATTGCATTTATATTTCATATAGGATAACACACGTTCCTCAAGAGTAGCCGGTGCTGCCTCAACCGCTGTGATTGCCCCGATCTTATGGGAAAGACTGTCGCATATCAGCATTAAAAAGCTGTTATTTTCAAGCAGTGTTTTCTTATGCTTCTGAACGGAAAATGTGATACAGATGACTTCATCGGCTGCCTCTGCATAAATATGATTGCTTTTCGGATAAAAGATATCCATATCTCCCAGCAGATAATCAGTCGCTGCTTTTGCCAAAGCATAACGGGTACCGTCCGCTCGTATAAAGTAGATATTGATCGTGCCCTGTCCTACGATTTGAAACAGGGCTTCCTCCTGAAAGGGGGAGCTTACCAGTTCTCCTCTTTTATATTGAATCAGATAATAATCAATTTCCATAAGTGAAAACACATGATGATATTTGCTTTTCTTAATAAATTCATTAATTGTCTGCCGATCATAGATTCGTTTCATTAAACCTTCCCCCAACAAGACAAATGTCTCGTTTTTTGATTTTATTTTACATTATTATGTAAGACGGTTCAAGGGAGGATTATCATATGACATCTGTTTTTGAAGAAAAGAACATTTCCAAAGCAATCTTAAGTGTCGGATTGCCCGCAATGCTGGGACAGCTTACAACACTGATTTATAACATTGCCGATACTTTTTTTGTTTCTTTGACTGAGGAGCCTGCGATGATTGCGGCGGTTACATTATGTGCTCCGATACTGTTGATTATAATGTCGATTGCCGCTGTATTCGGTATGGGCGGAAGCAGTGTAATTGCCCGCTTATTAGGAAAGGAAGAAAAGGTTCGCGCCGGTACAACAATGAATTTTTGCGTATATGCGATGGCAGCCGCAGGCATTCTTTCGCTTTTAACAGGCTTGTTGTTTCTGAAACCGATCGCTGTGCTGTCAGGCGCAGATGCAGATAATATTGCATATACGTGTGATTATCTGAGATGGATTTTTATCGGCGCTCCGTTTATCATTTCGGCAAACGGCTTTGTCCATCTGTTTCGCTCTGTCGGGCTGATTAAGGAAAGTACGATCGGACTTGTGCTCGGCAATGTAATTAATATCATTTTGGATTATGTATTTATTGCCCTCTTTCAATGGAAAACCGCAGGTGCGGCTCTCGCAACCTCAATCGGATTTTTCTGTGCGACCGTGTATTATATGATCTGCATGATTCAAGAAGGGCGCAAGGGCAATTCACTCGTACCTTTATCATGGAAACGTTTTTCGGCGGACAGGAAAATGATTTATGATGTAGTCGGCATCGGCATTCCCGGTGCTCTTATTACGGTGCTGATGAGTGTTTCCAATATTGTCCTCAATAACTATCTCGGTATTTACGGTTCTGATGCCGTGGCTGCGTATGGGATCGCCTATAAGCTGGATATGGTTCCGATTTTATTATCGGTAGGATTGGCACAGGGAGTTGCGCCGTTGGTAGGATATTGCTTCGGCAAGGATCATCGTGAGCGAATGGCTTCGATCGTCAGATATACGGTGTTGTACGGGATTCTTATGGGTCTGTTATTCACCGTCAGCTTTATTCTTTTCGGCAAGCAGCTAGTCGCAATTTTCCTGCAGGAGGAGCACTTGATTGATCAAGCGGAATACTTCTTGAAAATCCTTTGTTTATCTGCCCCTATGCTCGGTGTTATTAACATGATGACAAGCTATTTTCAAGCCCTCGGAAAGGCTGTGAAATCATTGACGATAACTGTTTTAAGAAATGCCGTTCTTTTTATTCCGGGAGTCATCTTATTAAATGCGCTCTGGAAGCTTAACGGTGTCATTGCGGCACAGCCTGCAGTTGAAGCAGTTTTAACAATACTGTGTATTCTGATGTATTATCAGGATCGAAGGCATTCATTAAAGACAGTACGGTAAGCAGGCTTATTGAAAAAAGGAGACGCTCTTTATCATTATGATTGATTTGTTTTTCATATAATATCAACCTCTCTTTTGCTGTTATTGTTCAACTTTAGTAAATGTTTATCAATAATTTTTTAAAATTTTTTCAGTAAATTTTTGCGATTTTACACATATAATATAATAGAATAGAAAAGACTCTGTGATTGCCGTTGATTCGGATAAACAAGTGTTGACAAATCAGTGCAGCCGTGGTATAAAATAAGTACAGAGATAGAAATATCTCCCTTGGTTTCTGCGCCGTAAAGACAGAAATTTAATGCTCAGTTTATTCTTACTGTAAAAGAAAATTTAATGCTCGGTGTTTCACTACCGTAAAGGTGAGATTTAATGAGCGGGTTTTATCCCGCTTTTATTATTTGGGAGGAGTTTATGTTTAGTTTTTATTCAGTCGATAACAATTACATACAGTATTTAAAACAATATGAAATACAAATTCCAAGTGTGGTATACTCAAAAAATAATAAATTTGTGTGCGGTGCACTTTTAAATATTAACGGATATGATTATTATGCCCCTATTTCTCATTTTTCAAAAAAGCAAAGAACTAGTTTTCCGATAATTCAAAAAGATCAAATTATCTCGTCTGTAAGATTATGTTTTATGTTCCCGGTACCTAAAAATACCAGTGTATTATCCAGGCTGAATTTTAATTTAATTGCGAACACCGATTTGAATTATGCAAATCTATTAAGATATGAGTATTCTTACTGTATAAAGAATATGAATAATTTAATGAAACAAGCTAATAAAGTATATAACATAGGAACTAATATAAACCATGTATTAAATTATACTTGCTGCGATTTTTGTAAACCGGAATCTGTATGTGATAATTATGACCCGTCAATCGATTATTCTGTATGCACAAAAACTGCTCAAAATTAAATCAGAGTAGTTTTTATTTGTGAAGATGATTGTTTTTTCTTACTTTACGAATTGCAGGAATGTTTTCATATAGCCGTTGTGCTTCATTCAAGCTTATGTTACAATTACTGCATATAATATTCATATTTGTATAGAAAGTTGGTGTCAGTTTGGATAACGCAGCGTTTTTAAGAAAAATAATTGAAGATAACAACGGTATTGCTAAAACCTCAGATTTTGTCGCTAACGGATTTGAGGTTTACGAAGTAGCGACTTTCTGTAAAAAGGGAGTCATTAAAAGAATCCGCAAAGGATTTTATCAGCTTCCTCAAGAGGAAGATATGCCGCAGGAGCTGCTGATTCAAGAGCTGTTGCCGCAGGGAATTGTTTGTATGGAATCTGCCTTGTTTCATTACGGATACAGCGATATTGTGCCGGATGAATGGTCGCTTGCCGTACCGAGAACAGCGACTCGTGTCGTCAGTAACATTGTAGAATTTCCGATAAAGGGCTTTTATATTCGTCCGGAATTTTTAGAGATAGGTAAGACTACAGATAATTTTAACGGTGTAATATTACCGATATATGATCGTGAGCGGACGATATGCGACTGTATCAAGTACCGAAAAAGACTGGATGAGGAGCTTTTTGACAATGCGATGAAAGCTTATATTGATGATAAAGACAAGAATCTTGAAAGGCTGACTGAGTACGCACAGGAGATGAAGCTTTATCCAAAGGTCATGGGTGTAATGGAGGATTTGCTGAAAGGCTGATATGATTGCCTTCTTTGCTTTTGGATAAATAAGGTGATTAAGCGGTCGTTTTCTTAAAACCTCTGATAGGTGGTTTTCATATCACACACTTTTTATTTGAATTTAATATATTTCAGATTCATGTTTCTCAACAAACTAAAGCAGGAGTGATCCTGTTTTATTGTGCTTTCCTTTGAATCGTTTGGATGGGGTTAGGGATGTCAGATTTGCGTATGAATCT
>CANSQL010000054.1 GCA_947649125.1 uncultured Erysipelotrichaceae bacterium
ACAAATACAAATTTGACATACTATCAAACTTGTATTCTTCCTCCTTTCTAATCATTCTTTAAAAGTTCCTTTAATACTAATAATTCTTTATTAATTTCTTCTTCCAATCTAAATATTTCATCTAATATTTCGGATGTAGGTGGATATTCTACAGGAACATATTCAATTTCCTTGTATTTATTAATAGATAAATCATACCCATTATCAACAATTTCACTTTTACTAACAAAGAAACTTTGGTCAGTATGCTTTCTTTCTTTTTCTGCCTCTAAATTCCCATATCTAGTTATAATATCAGGAATATCATTTTCTTTAATTTCGGATCTCTTATCGTCTAAAGAATATCCATCCGCTTTCATGTCATAGAACCATACATCTTCAGTACCGCTAGGATCTTTAGTAAATACAAGAATTGCGGTAGAAACTCCGGCATATGGTTTAAATACACCAGACGGCATAGAAATAACTGCTGTAAGCTTATTATTTTCAACCAATTCTTTTCGGATTGATTTATGTGCTTTTGATGAGCCGAATAATACGCCATCCGGAACAATACAAGCACATCTGCCGCCTAACTTTAATGATTTTATAAATAAAGCTAAGAACAGTAATTCAGTCTTTTTAGTCGAACATAACGCTAAAATATCTTTTGAAATATCTTCTTGGAAAACACTGCCGGTAAATGGTGGATTCGCCATAATTAGTGAATATGCTTCTCTTGTTTGATTATCATCTGATAATGAATCTTGTCGTAAAATAAGCGGATCTTCAACACCGTGTAACAAGAGATTCATCGCTCCGATACGAAGCATTGATGGATCTGTATCAGAACCATTAAACATCGTTGTTTTAAAGTGATTTAATTTTTCTTTATTTAATAACTCAGTTTTATATTCTTCTTGAATATAGTTGGCAGCTCCTAATAAGAAACCTGCAGAACCCATAGCAGGGTCTAAAACTGTGTCATCTAAAGTAGGTTTAGTAAGATGTACCATCATATCAATAATATGTCTAGGTGTTCTGAACTGTCCTAATGCGCCTGCTGAAGACATTTTTCCTAAACAGTACTCATAAACGTCTCCCATAATATCTTTGTTAGACATATCAATTTCACTTAGTATACTTACACATACTTCTAAAACTTTAGCTGTTGGCAATAAGAACACAGCATCACCCATAAAACGAGAAAATGCAGTTTCTTTGCTATCTCCATTTATTGTTTTAATAAACGGGAAAACATAATTTCTCACAATCTCAAACATTTCTGTAGTACTTTTGTTCTTGAAATTATGCCATCTTAAATTATCATAAGGGATTGAGCGACCTATGCTTTCGTCCGGTGAATAACTACCTTCTTTAAAAATCTTACTTTGATAAGTCATTCCAAAGATCGATGCATTTCCTTCTTTCTTTATTTCTGCATCATCCAGCAATTTCATAAACATTAAATATGTAATTTGCTCAAGCACTGTAATCGGACTGGAAATTCCTCCTGTCCAAATCGTATCCCATATTTTATCAATTTTTGATTTTAATTCACCTGTAATCATTTTATCCTCCTATACTTTAATAATACAATTATGCAATGTGTTGACTACATCAGCGACAACGTGTGCATTAGTATCAAATAAATCAATAACACTGAAATTATCAAACGGAGCTTCTTCTATTACAACTTGCCCGGTAATATCACCATTTTCTCTAACATAATTTATAATAGAATATATGAATTCCATTTGTTCAGCACTTAAAGTGTTATTATTTAAATATTGACTTAATTTCTCATTTATTGCCTCTTGATTGATTCCGACTATTGAGCGAATAAATGCAGCCAAGTTATCTAATTTACTAATTGAATAGTAATCTTCTTTGCTTCCTAATTTAACCCATAAAATGTCTTCTAATGCATTAAAATCATCTTCAGTTAATGGTTCTAAATTTTTGATTTTTTGAATTGTTGGATTGCTTGAATTTTCAATCAAATAATCCATTACTTTTTCTTTATATGTACGAATTTCAACAAATGGATTATCAATAAGTTCTCCTTCTTTTGCTTCATCGATATTATCAATAATCACACTGACAATTCTGTCTACTCTAAGAAATTTCATTAGCAATCGTAATGATTTACGATAATATTCAAGTTTTTCAATAGTAACTTTTTCCCAAAAACCCAAACTATATAACACTTCAATCTCATCTATTTTTTTACGTACTTCATTTATTGCTGCTTTTTCTAATAAAGATTGAGCTATTAAGCGTATATTTTTAATCAGTACTGCAGCTTTTTCAAGATTTCCTTCAGTAATAAAAATATTCTCAATTTGCAACATTTTAAGATCAAACGCTAATGATAAATGATCTTCTTTTATATCACTTTCGACTAATGGTAGTAAAGCATATTCTATCTCTCGTTGTTCTACTAAACTAATATATTCCCATTTGCTATCATTATAATACTTATCAATCATATTCATAACCGCACGAACACTGATTCGCATTGCCCCCTGATCTTTTATACGCTTTATGTCTCTGATTAATTGCTTTTTTAATTCTATATAATATTTTCTATGTTCTTCATTTGTTTGATGAGCAGCCCCTTGCATTTCACACATCATTTTCAACCGTACTCCAAAAATCTTTTGGGTAATAGAAATAGGTTGCTTGATATTTTCCGGATTTTCATCTTTTAGATTATTAAAATAATCAAAAATTAAGAAATACTTTTTATCTTTACCATCAATTAATCCTTCACATAATCGTGTTCCTCGACCGATCATTTGAATTAATTTTATTGTCGAATTTACTCTTTTGAAGAAAACAAGATTCAAAACACTAGGAACATCTATTCCTGTATCTAACATGTCAACTGAAACTGCAATTCTGAATTTAGGATCTTCCTCAAATTCATCAATTAAGTGCTCACTATTCTTAACTTGATTATCAATCAATTTACAATATTCCGGATACATTGGATACATTTCATTGAATGTTTCAACAACTAATTTTGCGTGATAATGATTAACAGCAAAAATAATTGTTTTTCCTAAAATTTGTCCTTGCTCAATACGCAATCCTTTTTCCATCACATCTTCTAATACTCTTCTACAAGTATCTTTATTGAATATTTTTTTAAATAGTTTATTTTTATCAATTATATCTCCGTCATCATATTCTTCATCAGACAACATGTTAACTTGTAATTTATCTTCATCAGATAAATCATTATAATTTATTCCGTTTTCAAGTTGCTTAGATGTTCTGTTTACTAATTTATACGGGACTAAATAATGATCTTCTACAGCTTCTTTTAATGAGTATGAAAAATTCGGAACACCGCTTTCACAGTTAAACAGACCATAAGTATTTGCATCAACTTCGTCTTTTGGTGTTGCAGTCAGTCCTACTAAAAGAGAATCAAAATAACTAAAGATAGCGCCATATTTGTTAAAAATAGAACGATGTGCCTCATCGATGATAATTAAATCAAACCTGCCGACTGACATTTCTTTTTCCTCATCATCAATGAAATTAATCATTGTTTGGTGGGTTGAAAAAGTAATGCGTGCATTAGGCTCATTAGCTAATGATCTATCGTTTAAAACACAATATGTCATTTCAGGTAATAACTGCTGAAAGTTCCTAAAAGCTTGGCGCACTAAACTTGTACGATCTGCTAAAAACAATACATTTTTTATAAAATTATTTCTTGTTAACAACTCAACTAAAGCAATAGCGGTTCTTGTTTTGCCGGTTCCTGTAGCCATAACTAAGAGTCCTCTTCGATGCATATCATTAAATCGTTCACAGATACTGGTGATTGCTATTTTTTGATATGGTCGCCCTGCAATATCTTGATTAACATTAAAATCAGTTATTCTCCCAATAGAACGTTTTTGAATTAAATAACTCAGTTCAGCTATTGTATGAAATGCAGCAACTTTTCTTGGTGGATATTTTCCATCAATAATATGGATTTCATATCCGTTTGTATAATATAGAATTGGTACATAGCCATATTTCTTTTCCATACACTTTCCATATTCACGCACTTGTTGCTGTCCTACAATCGGATCAACGCTGGTTTTTTTAGCTTCAACGATTGCTAAAGGTTTTCCATCTTTACCGTATAGCACATAATCACAAAATCCTAAACCTGAAGCATTTGATAAACCATGAACCGGGATTTCAGAACAAGCTTTAGCAGGAACAATAGTTCCGCTATCAATAGTTTTCCCATTCGGTAATACAGTTTTAGAGTTTGGCTCTAAGACTTCCCATCCTGCTTCTTCTAAATATAAATCAATATAAACTTTTCGAGTTTCTGCTTCATTCATTTTTATAAAAGAAGGAGTTTTCTTTTCGTTAATATCTTCTTCTCTTAAATCTGTAAAGCTATGTATCTTCAAATCATTTTGATGATAAAACTTCTCTTTTATAAAATCTAATAAATATCTAGTATTATCATAAGCAACTTTTGCCTGAGTTGATTTTATATGTTTATGGTGATAAGCATTAATACCTAAAATTCTAATAAAATGAAGTTTATCCAATAATACATCATTGTTAAAATAATTTTGGATTGTATCATTGTTTATTAATTCTATTAGTGTTGCGTTTATAGGCTTTTTTAACAGACTTTGTTCAAAAATTAAATCAATTACTTTTTCAAGTACTTGCCTGCAAACTAAAGCAACATCCTGAGCAGAATTATCATCAGCGAGTTCAAAAACCAGTTCTAAATCATCCAATTCCTGATCAATATTTCTCATAAGATCACCGTCCCTTATACATAAAAACATTTTCTGCAATACTATAAATTTTCTTTCATTTTTTCCAACTTCGCCATATAAAACCCATCGCACCCGTACTCATACGGAAAAATCGTCCTCTCCTCCGCCAACACAAACTCAGAATGCGCCTTCAAGAACGCCGCAACCTGCTTCTCATTCTCCTTCTTATTCAGCGTACAAGTGCTGTACACAATCACGCCGCCTCGCTTCACCAACTGCGCCGCTCGTCTGAGAATAGCCGCTTGTATCGGAATCAGACTGTCCATATCACTGCTTTCCATATGCACCTTAATATCACTTTTATGCGAAAGTGTTCCATAACCGCTGCAAGGTACATCACACAAAATTCGATCAAAGCTTTCATCCTCAAACTGCGATAATTCACACGCATCCCCCGACATAGCCTTGATACAGGTTATCCCAAGCCTTGCCGCACCTTCCTCAATCAGCTTCACTCGATGATCATGAACATCGACGGCAATGATTTCCCCCTGATCCTTCATCAGCTGCGCCATATGACAAGCTTTTGTCCCGGGCGCACTGCACGCATCAAGAATTCGCTCCTTTGGCTGCGGTGCTAAAAACGGCGCTATCAACTGACTTGCTTCATCTTGAATTGCAACATAACCGTCCCGATACCACTTTGTATCACTGATATTCCCTTGTGCCATCACAAAAGAATCCTCACCAAGCGTCCCTTCCCGAAACAACGGTTCCTGTGCCAATAACTTTAAACGACTGATTTTTAAAGTATTCACCCTGCCATATCCCTTATGAGCATGTAAACTTGCTCGACAGATTTTTTCACACACGTCAGCCCCATACTGCGCATTCCACATTTTAATCAACCAAAGCGGATGAGAGGTTTCAATGCCCAAAGCCTCATCACGATTATCAGGCAATGCCCTTTTTCCCTGAGCTGCAACCTTGCGCAAGACCGCATTTACAAGCTTTGCATTGCCGCTCAAATAACGCTTCGCAAAATCAACCGATTCATTGATCAACGCATAAGGTGCTTCCTCCAGCCAAAGAAGCTCATACACCGCCATATCAAGCAGCACACAAACACGTTTTTTCGGCAATCGCTCCACAAAGCACTCCCAACACCAACGAACAAAACGATAATTCTCCAAAGTACCGTAAACAACCTGTGTCACATACCCGCGTCTTTCACTCGGCAGTTGCTTCAACGCATGACGTAAAGTTAAATTGGCATACTGCTTCTCCACCATCACTGCCTTTAAACAATCATAAATCAATTTTCGCTGCTGCATGAAATCACCTCCTGATTCATCTGATTCATCAAAATTCCTATCTCTTAAAACTCTCAATATCCCTGATCCCTCATAATATTATCTTAACATCGAGCCAAGTCAATCAATCAAAATCCTACAAACAACCTTCCCCCATAACTCATCGAAGCTATCAGCATCCCTACTCCAACATCAACGGCTGTAAATCAATCTCCATCGCCGCCTTTTGCTTCGTCTGAATATGCTGCTGATAAATCTCCCATACAAGTGTATTCAACCTTAATTGATCCTTCCCCTTCAACAGTATCCTTACCCGATAAAGATCATTGCGTTTTCCCAGCGGTGCCGGTCCAAGCACTCTGATATTACCGACTGTCCGCAACTGCGCTACGTATTGATTCGCACACATCATCGCAATCGCCTCTGCCTTATGCTGAAAAACAATACTTGCCAAATAGGCATAAGGCGGATAACCGGCAAGATGGCGATACTGCATCTCATTCGCAAAAAAAGTATGATAATCATGATTCTTAGCGCAGATCAGCGCATAATGATTCACATCATAAGCCTGAATAATCACTTCTCCGTTTTTCTCATGTCTCCCGCTGCGCCCGCTCGCCTGCTCCAATAAATCATAAGTCAATTCCGCACAGCGATAATCATTGCGATTCAATAAGGCATCACCGTTCAAGATTCCTACTAAGGTCACATTTTCAAAATCCAATCCCTTCGCAATCATCTGCGTACCTAATAAAATATCAGCTTCCCCGCGGCGAAATTTCGCCAGAATCGTTTCATGCGCATGCTTCCCGGAAGTCGTATCCGCATCCATACGCAATAGCTTCGCCTGCGGAAATTTACGCAGAACATGTTCCTCCAAACGCTGCGTACCAACTCCCAAATAACGCCATGCCGCCTTACCGCACTGCGGACAGCTATTCGGCAGTTTCATCGTATAACCGCACGTATGACATTTTAACAAGTTCTCATCCTTATGATAGCTTAATGCCACATCACAATGCGGACACTGCTGCACATAGCCGCAGCTGACACAACGAAGTAGCGGTGTATAACCGCGGCGATTCAACAGCAAAATACTTTGTTCCTTACGCGACAAGCGCTGATTCAATGCCTCAGTGAGTCTATCAGATAACATATAATCCTCACCCTTACGCAGCGCACTGCGCATTTCAACCAATGAAACATCAGGTAAGGCTTCATTGATTCGCTTCGGCATTTCAATCAATTCATATACGCCCTTATAAGCACGGGCATAGGACTCCAAACTGGGCGTTGCACTCGCCAACAATAAAGGACAGCGATGATGTGTCGCTCGTACTACGGCCACATCACGACAATGATAACGCGGCTTCACATCCTGCTTATAGCTGGAATCGTGTTCCTCATCGATAATGATCAGACCCAAACGATCAAACGGCATAAAAATCGCACTGCGCGTACCGACAACGATCGATACTTGATGCTTCTTCACCAGCATGTACTGTTCATACTTCTCCTGCGGATTCAGTCGACTGTGATAAATAGCGGCATTCATCGCAAAGCGCTGCTCTACCGATTCAATCATTTGCGGAGTCAATGCAATCTCAGGTACCATAAATAATACTTGCTTGCCCTGCTCCAATACCTGTTGTGCCAACTGTAAAAACACCTCGGTTTTGCCCGATCCCGTAACTCCGTGCAGCAGCATTACCTTTTGATTACCGATCGCCTTGATTTTTCCGATCGCCTCAAGCTGCTGCGGCTGTAAGACACGATGATTTTGTTGAGGCGTTAAAACCTTTAAAGTACTTGTCGCTTCACGTTCCTCTACACGCACCGCACCAAGTTCCACCAATTTCTTTCCGACACTTTTAAACTCCGCATTAAAATCACTGCGGCGCATTTCTTTTCGTATTCGCATTGCTTCCGCTGCTTCTCGCTGCTTTTTTGTTAAAGCAAGTGCAGTCAAATCGATCCCTTGATCAACAATCCACATTTCTTTTTTCACTGCCTTTGCGCTGCTTTTCGGCTTTAGCTTGCCGGGCAGCATACACTGAAAACAGCTGATCATCGGCGCAACACACGTTTTTGCCATCCAAGCAGCCAATGAAAATAATTCCTCATTGATCAACGGTTCACTGTCAATGACCGCTTCAATCGCTTTAATTTCATAATTCAGTGAATGAACTTCAGAATCATCAACCTCTTCCACATGATCGACAAAACCGATCAACGATTGATTACGATTCCCGAAAGGCACCTTAACCCTTACCCCACGACATAAAGAAAAGCCATCACAGCGATAGGTAAATAAACGATCCAGCTCCATAATCGGTCGTTCAATATATACATACGCTAGCTTCATGGCTTCCCTTCTTTCTTTATTTCCTATATTTTATCATAAAACAATTTCAAATACCCGCAAAAATACGCTGTACAAACAAAAAAACAGAGCCGTAAAGGCATCTGTCTAAGATTCCTGATAAATATCCGCATTCTGCATATGACGCTTGATGATCAACGAAATCATATCAGCCGCAAGCTGCGGATCGTCATTACAAACCACATATTTGTAATCCTTCACCATCTTCATCTCACCGGCAGCCTTAGCCAAACGCTGCTGCACAATTTCCTCAGGCTCGCTGCGGCGGC
Organism: uncultured Erysipelotrichaceae bacterium; assembly: GCA_947649125.1. GTDB lineage: Bacteria > Bacillota_I > Bacilli_A > Erysipelotrichales > Erysipelotrichaceae > C-19. The sequence goes on from CANSQL010000054.1 coordinate 8,699, forward strand.
CGCGAATACGTTTTTCCAGTTCTTCCATATTCGGCGGAATAATAAAGATCGACAATGCATCAGGACACTTCTCCTTCACCTGCATCGCCCCCTGAACCTCAATCTCCAACAGCACATTCTTTCCCTGGTTGCGCAAATCCTCAACCAAAGATAACGGAGTACCGTAATAATTGCCGACAAACTCTGCCCATTCCAGCAATTCCCCGTTTTCAATCGCCTGCTCAAAATTTTCCTTGGTCGTAAATATATAATCTCTGCCGTCAACTTCACCGATACGCGGAGAGCGAGTCGTCATTGAAATTGAATAAGCCAGCTTTAACGCCTCATCATTCATAAAGAAATTACGAATCGTACCCTTCCCTACACCACTGGGACCGCTTATAATGATCAACAAACCTTTTTCCATATGTATGCACCCTTTTCTTTCCTATCATTTTACTAGGCATGATTCAACTTGTCAAACAGCTTTTGCATATTTTGGTTAAAATAACCGAAGTTTCATCTAAAAGTCACAAAAAAATTAAAACTGCCTGTTCATTCAAACATTATCTATATACATTTCGATAGGATTGCCACATCCGGTGTGATATAATAATAACAAAAAAAATTGAGGTGAAAATATGGCACTCGACGGCATTGTATTACAAGCAATTACAAAACAACTGCAGGAGCTGCTTCCGGCTAAAATCAATAAGATTCAACAATTATCAGATACAGAGCTGTTATTTCAGCTCAGAACCAAGGACGGCAATAAAAAGCTGCTGCTGTCACTTCACAGCGTATACAATCGCATTAACATCACAAACCAAAGCTATACGACCCTAGATGCACCGCAGGGCTTTGTTATGCTTTTAAGAAAACAATTAGACGGCGGGATGATCCGATCTTTGCGGCAAGTCGGATTGGATCGTATTTTACATATGGAAATTGAAGCGCGCAATGAATTAGGCGATATTCATCAAAAGCATTTATATATTGAATTAATGGGTAAATATGCCAATCTTGTATTCGTGGATGAAAACGGCATTATCCTTGATGCGTTAAAACGCATACCGCCCTTTGAAAATAATAAACGAACGATTCATCCGGGTGCGAAATATCAGCTTCCTGCTCCCCATCTGAACAAACAAGACCCGTATCAAAATCCTGCAGTTGATTTCAATGCTTCCTTAGTCAAACAGCTGCATGGATTTTCACCGCTGTTAGCGAGTGAGGTAGAATATCGAATGCAAAAGGGTGCTGCTTTTTCAATGATCATGGATGAATTACAGCATTCCGATTCTGTCTATATCAGCGAACAGGACGGAAATACGCAGTTTCATATACTGCCGCTGACCCATCTGGCACAGCCGATTCGCAGCTATCCCCTAATGAAAGGTTTAGATATTTTATATCATGAAAAAGAAGAAAAGGTCCGCATCAAGCAACAAACCGGAGATATTTATAAAACCGTCAAACAGGAACTGCATCGAAACAGCGGCAAGCTGCCGAAACTGAAAGAAAGTTTACAAGAAGCATTTGATTGCGAAAAGTACCGTGAATACGGGGATTTATTATTTGCGTATCAAACCAGCCTAAAAAGACAGCCAAAAGTCACGCTCACCTCATTTGAAAGCGGTACAGAGCTGACCATTCCTTTAGATATGCGTTATGATATTAAACAAAATGCCAATCGTTATTATCATAAATACCATAAGGGTAAGCGCGCACAGGATTTTCTGCAGGAACAGATTGCATTGTGTGAAAAAGAACTGCGCTATTTTGAAGCGATGAAACTGCAGCTTGAACAGGCAAACGCTCAGGATGCAAAAGAAATACGCGAAGAATTGATTCGCCTTCATTACATGAAAGATACAAAGCGAGCGATGCGCAAAAAGAAGAAAAACCAGCTTCCTCACTATGAATGCTTTCACTTTGATGATTATAAAATCTATGTCGGAAAAAACAATTTACAAAATGATTTTGTGACATGGAAGCTGGCTAAAAAACAAGATACATGGTTTCATGCGAAGGATTATCACGGCGCCCATGTGATCGTTACATCCGCTCAGCCAAATGAGACAATGATCAGAAATGCAGCAATGCTGGCAGCTTGGTATTCTGAGGGAAGATATTCTTCCAGTGTGCCGGTAAACTACTGTCTTGTAAAGCAATTAAAAAAAGTTCCCGGAACACAGGGCAGCTTTGTATCCTTAAGCAGCTATAAAACGATTTATATTGATCCGGAAGCTGCACAAATTCAAGCCCTTATCGATGCACATATGCAGATGAATGCGACATAAAAAGCACCCCGTCGGATGCTTTTTTTATAAAATATGAATTCCGTATTCCTCACATGCAGCGATCATTTCATCGCTCCATGCACTGACCTGCACTTCACCGATATGTGCTTTATTCAATAACACAAGACATATGCGTGATTGTCCGATACCGCCGCCCATTGTCAAAGGCAGTTCATCATTCAGCAGCATTTGATGAAACGGCAGTTGTTCGCGCTTCAAACAATTCGCTTTTTCTAACTGTGTATGCAGCGTTTTCGCATCTACACGAATTCCCATACTGGATAGTTCAACGACACAATCCAAAATCGGATAATAGATCAAAATATCACCGTTTAAATGCCAGTCATCATAATCAGGCGCACGTCCGTCATGCACTTCTCCGTTATTTAATTGATCCCCGATTTCCATTAAAAAGACACTTTTATGTTGCTTGCAGATTTCATATTCACGCTGCTTTGCATTCAAATGCGGATATCGATCGGCAAGCTCTTGGGTAGTGATAAAAGTAATATCCTCATAGATAAACGGCTCCAAGTTTTCAAATACCTTGATCACTTCCGATTGTGTTTCAACCAAAGCCTTCATAATCATTCTGACCGTATGCTTTAACATATCAATATTGCGATCCTTTTTCGCAATAATCTTTTCCCAATCCCATTGGTCCACATAGGAAGAATGCAGATTATCCAAGTCTTCATCTCGTCGTACCGCATTCATATCCGTATAAATCCCTTTATTCACATCAATATGATAGCGTTTCAGCGCCATACGCTTCCATTTAGCCAGTGAATGAACAATTTCCATATCCATTCCTAATTCCTTAATATCGAAGTGTATGGAACGTTCTACACCGTTTAAATCATCATTGAGACCGCTGCCGCTGTTTACATAAAGCGGTGCCGATACTCGCATTAGATTCAAATGATTTGCCAATCGCTTTTCAAACAGATCCTTTACATATTTAATAGCGATCTCTGTTGTCACTAAATCAAGTTTATTCTCATAATGCTGAGGCAGCAATAAATCCTTTACAGCCATCATGATACCTCCAATCATTGGATATATTATAGCGTATTTCAACTGAAAAATATACTGACTTTTATCATTTATTTTCATCTTATATCATTTTCTTTCATAAAATTATGAATTTCAATACTGTTCCGACGATATGTCTGCGGCTTTTAAAGCTTGGTAAAAGCATGAATATAAATTATGGCGCTTTAAATTCGTGTGTGGGTGTGCCATACCTTTAAACTTTGGTGTTGCCA
>CANSQL010000055.1 GCA_947649125.1 uncultured Erysipelotrichaceae bacterium
GTCTACATTTGTAGACATTAAGGAAAGGAAGGATAGAAGATGTTGAAAAAAATGTTAATAGGCATTACATTGTTAATTGCCGTAATATCCGTTTATCATTCAGTTTTTGATCAACGAATGAGAGCTGCTTCTTCTACTGTATATCGCGCGGGCGGAAATATAACGGGCAGAGTGAATAAGGCGCCGAGTGGGATATCGAATACCGAAATCGGGGTGCGAAAAGGCGATAAGATACTGATGGGAACAAAGAACCCTTTAAATAATACTCCGCTGACATGGATTTTATTAAAATCCGATCATTACAATGATTACGGCTGTACAACAGCAGGCACTTATTGTAAGCAATCCGCTTATATTGACGCATGGTTTTCCATGACAACACAAGAAGTAGCGAATACGTATATGGGTTTGCATAAAAATGATGCAAACGATTGGTATCAATATACAAGCAGAGTAGGTGAGTCTGATTGGTATGGACGATATGCGAACTCCCATATTTACAATGATGTAATAAAACCGTTAAACGCCGGTTTGTCCGCACAAGACAAATTAATTGTTGCGCCGCGTAATTTACAACGTCATCATGACGGTTATTTCGGGAAATTATATTCAGGCGATTGTGTGCTCTTTGCGAAAGGATTAAGCGCTGAATTATTTATGGGAGTTGCGGAATTGGGGCAGCATCTGTTCTTGCCTGATACTTATGCTGTTACATCGGATAATGCCGGCTTTACCCTTGAGCACCTTCCGTCACGAGATGTTATTTTTTCAAAAGCATATTGGTCATCATCGATGATTGCCGATAGCAATGCAGCAGCTTTTTGTTCATATGCGGTACGTGCTGACGGGACCATATTTGTAGGTGATACAAATAAAATGGAGTATAAAAACAACGCAGTGACAAATACGATTAAGAATGCGGTTCGTCCGGCTGTCTATTTAGATTTGAGAAAGGTCGTATTTGCCGTATCACAAAGTAATACAACAGGCTTGGGGAAAGTTAAAAATCCTACTTTACCGAGCAGTTATACAAATATATTAAATTCTGCAAACGGTAATGCAATGAAAGTGCGGCTGGAAAATGCCTCATTAACAAGTACCACTCGATTAAATCAAATCCAAAACCAAAACGGTAACGGTATCACAAAAATATTAAAAAATCTTACGGTTTATTTAGATGCAAATGCTTTGGCGGGAAGTAACGCAAACGGAGTGAATACAGTATCAGCGATTGTATTTGATTCCAATAATAATTTCTTATATTATAAGCCTTTGGAAAACGCTAAAGGAAATGGGCTATATGAATTTTCTTTGACGGATATTCCGGTAGGAAAGTACAAAATCGGCATAGTGAATGAAGTTTATAATGAATCAAGTACAGCACCCACTGATTCAAGTGCTGTCACAAGCGTATTGCCGTTAGAAATTGTGGATCCGGTAAGCATCAGTGTTACTCCTAAAACCGATTTAGAAGTAAGTAAAAATGTGAATCAAAATGATATAGTGGCTACTTATGCAACGAAAGACGGAGCTGATCCGATTACTACGACACTTATCAGTGATACAAGCATCAGCGGACATGAAAACGACTATCAGTTGTTTAGTGTTTCAAACGGAAATGTTGTAGTAAATAATCTAACCGGATTACAGGCAGGGGATTATTACTTTAAATTGAATGCGATCGACAGTAACGGCGATCCTGCAGGCGGTGTGAATTCAGCTACTGTTCATATCAGTGTAGCTAAAACAAATCTATCCGTAGCATTCGATGAATCCGGTCAGACAAAGAAAAGTATTGTTGATGCCGCAAGCGGGTGGAGTGAAACGGCGACAGCCACACCAATCAATAATGATGTAAAGATTACGTATTCAAAGGTGGGCGGAGATATCGGATTGATTGATATAGATGCTGATACAGGTACGATCACTTATAAAGGGAACGGTGCTTACGGTAAGGTGAAAATACGGGCAACCGCAGATGATGATCCAAGTACAGGCAACGATGCCTATAATTCAGGTTATGCAGAAAAAGAAATCGTAGTATACGCACAGGTAAACGGCAGTGTGACGCCTCATGCGGATTCCGGTGATATCAGTACACCGACCTTTAGTGCGAATGATGCAAATGTCAAAATCAACGGAACGATAGGAACGATCAAAGGATCGCCGGGAACCCCGGATGATGTAACGGGAAATAAGTTCACCTATACGTATGGAATAAAGAGTGACGGAGACGGAAGCTTCTTTGCGGTAAACGCGAGTACAGGTGTAATCACCACAAAAGCAAATTTGGCAGTAGGAAGCTATTCGATTACCGTAACAGTGAGCGATAAATGGAGCACAAAGGAAATACCGGTAACGATCAATGTCGGAATGGCAGCGGCAGAGGACTTGAAATTTTATGAAAACAGCAGCTCCAATACAGCGATAACGACAAAGAGTGCTAAGGCAACAGATACAAATGTTACCGTGTATGCGACAGTCAAAGGAAGCAGTAACAGCAATCCTGTGAAGTATAAAATTAAAGACAGCTCCACGAATATCATCGAGATAAATGAAGACAGCGGCGCGATCACAATTCACGGTGTAGGAACGGTAACGATCGTCGCAGAGAAACAAGGCGGAACAGGACAAGCGAACGCAACAGCGGAATTGACCTTTACGGTAACGGCCGGAGCGCAAAACTTCATTTATACAGATGAAGCAGGAAATGAGCTGCCGAAGTCAGGGGCGAATTATAATGCGCTTACAGAAACGTATGCACCAAATAAAACGATTCAATTATATACCGCAGGAAATCCGACCGGTTCCACAGTAACGTATCAATTAAAGGCAGGAGCACCTACCGATGTGATATCGATAGATTCAGACGGTCTTGTCACAATACTAAATGCCTCACAAACCGCACAAATGGGCAAGGTCATTGTTCAGGCTACGAGCCATGATCCGACAGGGAATTATGGAGATAAGACAATCGAGCTTCCGATCAATATTGATAAAGGTACGAGAACGATCAGCTTTGCGGAAGTCCCGATTTATGTAGTGAGTGGTAAGGGACAGGTAGTACCGGTCACAGAGGTAGACGGAGTAACGGATACCGATGGTGATGTGTCGATAGAAATTGACAGTAATGAGGATCATACGATCGCATGGACAAACGATAATAAAACGATTGATTATAACTATAACGGAGATACAGGAAAAGATATCAAGATACATGCGACGAAACCGATGAATCGAAACTATAAGCGTGCGGAAGCGGACGGAATACTGCATATTATGGGACCCGATGAAAGTATGTTGGCAATCACAAGTCCGGGACAAATATTCTACGGCGATCATTTCACAATCAGAAGTACCCAATTTGATGCAGACAGCACAAATGTACAATATAAGTTTGAGGTAGATAAAACAACGTATATCTCAAATCCGACAGTAAACGGAAACAGTGCCGAGTTTGATGCAAAGCAGTTCAGCGGAAGCAATAAGACGATTATCACAGTGACAAGAACAGCGGACGGAGAAACACCGTTAAGTAAACAGGTGCAGGTAACAGTATTGCCGAAACCGATTGAAATCGTCATTGATGATAAAGAGAAGTTAAAGGGAGAAGTCAATCCACCACTGACCTATCAAGCCTTCCATAGTGACTTAGTATCATGGAACGGTGTACAGGACAGTATTCAAGAAAATGATATCAAGCTGAATACAACCGCATATACAGACAGTAATGCAGGAACTTATCCAATCAAGGGAGACAGTAATACATTAAATAAGACTTATCCAAACTACAGCTTTACTTTTAAAGAGGGAACATTAACTATCAAAGCGGAGACTGTTGCGGATGATTGGTATCATTTAGAGCTTGGTGACGGAAACAATACTGCCTATACAGGTGAATGGACAAATAAGGATGTCAATCTCATCAGTGATCATAACGAATATATCAATTTATCGTTAGATGGAAGTACATGGAATCCTAATCTAGTCACTGTTTCAAAAGAGGGAGAAACGAACCAAAGCTTTTGGATGAAAAAGGACAGCGGCGCAATTACAAATGCGAAGCAGGTAATGATCAGAATTGATAAGACAGCACCAAAGGTAAAAAACATCAACGGAAAGGATACCAACAATAAGCTGCAAGATATTATTCATAAGCTAAGCTTTGGAATATTCTTTAAGCCGGGAACGGTGTTTGAGATAACGACAAGTGATTTCAATGATGATTTAAAAGTAAGCGGCACAAAGGAAATTGCTTATAAGGTTTATAAAACAGAGAAGCAATCAAGAACCGGTGATGAATTAATTAAGGAAGGCAATTTGACTGTCACCGATGAAAAGGCAAGTATCACAATCAGTGAGCTTATCGGAACCTATAAGGTATGTATAACACCTACTGATCACGCAGGTAATACTAATATTGAATCTTGTCATGAGGTAGAGTTAAAGAAAATTGATGTGGATGTAGACAAAGACGGCAAACCTGACTTTAACGATCCTGACGGAGACGGCTGTCCTGACTTAAACATTAAATGGAGAAATCCTGATAATCCTAATCAATGGATCGTAGTAAACTGTGATCGAGACGGCGATGGACTTCCTGATTTAAACATTGACAGTGACGGTGATGGTGTTCCTGACTTGAATATTGATACAGATAATGACGGGAAACCCGATCTTAATTTAGTAATTCTTAAAAAAGGCGACTGGAAACCAACCAAGTGTGTCAAACAAGATATTGATAACGGTATCCTTGAGGAATACTGTACAGGCACAAGTGTTAAAGCAGTAATCAATGTCGATACCGATGGAGACGGCATACCGAACATCAACATTGATAATAAGGGAGATTTCAAGCCTCATATCAATATCGCAAAGGATGAAGAATCACCGATCATCAATGTTGCGAAAATCCATGATTGGAAGCCGAAGAAGAACTACAAAAAGGGCGCGTACACTTATGACAGCATCGATAAAGATGATGTAAAACTTGAATTAAATATCGATACAGACGGTGATGGCTATCCGGATATCAATCTTGATTTAGATGATGACGGTATTCCTGATTTGAATGTTGACATTGACGGTGATTATATTCCCGATATGAATATAGACAGCACAGGGGACGGTGAACCGGATATCAATGTAGATACAGACGGTGACGGCAAACCGGATGCAAATTTAAAAGAAATCACTGAGTGGAAGCCTGAGAAAAATGTGGATGGCGATTTTCCATACGATACAATGGATTTCACAGAAACCGATGAACCGAATCATGATAAGTCCGATACCTCGGTAAAGGGTCAATACAATCCTGTGACAAGCATGGGCGGAGCGAACACAGGCGACACTTCCAATCTGATGTTATTTATAGGTACTTGCTTTATCACAATCGCAGCGATGCTGTTTATCCTGTTTAAATCGGATATAAGTAAAAAATAGCTGATGAAAACCCTCAATAACCCACTGATAAACAATAAATAATCCATAAAATGCACCCTTTGAAATGATAAGCGGTGCATTTTTCTGCGATTAGAAGATATACCATCTTTCTGTCCGCAGATTCTGTAGGAATCATTGAGAAACTTTTCAAGCTGTGTTAAAATAAAGCCGTAAATACAGACTTAACGGATCAAAGGACGGGCATACATGGAACTTTCAGCACTACGAATATCAGAAAAAAAACAAGCGATCTTAGCGACGATGAATATTCATTCTGTCCAAGAGCTTTTAACGTACTATCCGTTTCGTTATGAAACAATAGAAGCCTTACCGTATGAACAATGGCAAAAAGATGATAAGGTAGCCTTATCGGGACTCATAATCACAAGAGCAAGAGTGATTCGCTTCGGCGGTAAGCGTTCCATGACAAAATTTAAGATCCTGAACAAAGACGGAGAATTCGATATTTCCTTATTTAATCGACCTTGGGTATCACAATTCAAGTTGAATGAATCGATTACGATTATCGGTAAATATGAAGGTAAAAATCGTATAACTGCCAATCAATACAACTTTAAGCCGTTAAAGGAACAGGTCGGTATGACACCTGTATATAATCTAAAGGATGGAATTACACAGCGTGATATCAAGTCATATATCGATAAAGCTTGGCAGGCCGTAGGAAATTCAATTACTGATTTTATACCGGATGCTTATATTCAAAAATATCGCTTGATATCAAGAAAAGAAGCAATCTATTTTATTCATCATCCGGAAAATCATGAAAGTGTGAAGCAGGCACTGCGCCATTTAAAATATGAGGAATTCTTACGCTTTCAGTTAATCATGCATGCGATGAAGGAACAGGAAAAGCTTGTGGTAAAGGGACATGCGAAGCAGTTTCAAAATGATGACGTATGGGAATTAAAGCACAGTCTTGCGTTTGAATTGACACATGATCAGCAACAGGCAATTGAGGATATTTTAACGGATTTGATGAGTGAAAAGGTAATGTATCGAATGCTTCAGGGAGATGTCGGGTGCGGGAAAACATTGGTTGCGGCATTCGGAATGTATGCTTGTATACTAGCCCATAAACAGGCAGCCTTAATGGCACCGACCGAGATTTTGGCGAAGCAGCATGCGAACAGTCTGCGTAAGCTGTTTGCGGATTTTGATGTTGAGGTCGAGGTGCTCTATTCCTCATTAAAAACAGCGGAAAAGAATGCACTGTTAAAGCGATTGGCAGAGAATGAAATCGATATTTTGGTGGGTACGCATGCGCTGTTTCAAGAGGATGTCAAATTCTATGATTTAGGAATGGTCGTAGCCGATGAACAGCATCGCTTCGGTGTCGGTCAACGGAGACGATTGATTGAAAAGGGCGACAAGGTCGATTTTCTGTTGATGAGCGCAACTCCGATACCGAGAACTCTGGCATTATCCTTATACGGTGATATGGATGTTTCAACGATTCAAGAGCTTCCTTCGGGCAGAATGCCGATTACGACAAAGCTTGTGTCTTCTTCATCAATGGGACCGGTGCTTCCCGATATCCTGCGTTTGATTGATGAAGGGAATCAGTGCTATGTCGTATGTCCCGCAATTGAAAAAAATGAGGATACGAATATAAAAAATGTAACGGAAATTTATGAGGGAATGAAATCGTCGCTCGGTAAAAAATATACGGTCGCATTGCTTCACGGGAAAATGAGTGCGCAGGAAAAGGATGAGGTAATGCGCGATTTTAAAGCGCAGAAAACACAGATTTTAGTTTCAACAACGGTCATTGAGGTCGGTGTCGATGTAGCGAGTGCCAATATCATGGTGATTTATGACGCTCATCGCTTCGGCTTATCGCAAATTCATCAGCTGCGCGGGCGAGTCGGGCGCGGCAATCAAAAGGGGTGGTGCTTTCTGTTGAGCGCAACAAAGGAAGCAGACAGTCTGCGCCGTCTGCGAGTGCTTGAACAAACCTGCGACGGCTTTGAGATTGCCCGATATGACTTGGCACTGCGCGGTCCCGGTGATATATTAGGCACAAGACAAAGCGGTGTACCGGGCTTTATCTTAGGCGATGTGATACAGGATGCGAAAATTCTTGAGGTCGCACGTGATGATGCCGTCGCTATATGGAAGCGCGCCGAGCGCTATGCGCACATACGCTCCTATGTCAAGGAGCAGCTTGCCAAGGGTGCTTACTTGGATTAATTTAGAAAGAAGGAATACAATGAGTACGATCTTTGAATGGTTGGATTCACAGAATATCCGCTATAACAATAAACAAATGATTTTAGAGGCGTTGACGCATTCCTCTTATGCGAATGAGCATCGTCGTGTGAAGCGGGACAATGAACGCTTAGAATTTATGGGAGATGCGGTTTTACAGCTTTGGTCCTCAAAAAAGCTGTTTTCGATTCGTCCGCTTTTAAATGAGGGGCGCATGACTACGCTGCGCTCTCAGCTTGTCTGTGAGGAGGCATTGGCAGATTACAACCGCAAGCTTGGCTTAGGGCAATATTTATTACTTGGGGCGGGTGAGGAGCGAAACGGCGGCAGAAATCGTGATTCCTTATTAGCGGATATGTTTGAAGCGTTATTGGGCGCATTATTTCTCGATCAAGGGATGTATGCGATCGATATCATTTTAGAACAGGTTTTGACACCCGCCATCAGCTCTCCGAAAAGCGAGGCCTTGACCGATTATAAAACAAAGTTGCAGGAATATGTACAGGCAGATACAAGACAAACCGTGCATTATGAGCTTGTACGAATGGACGGTCCGAGCAACTGTCCCGAATTTGAGATGAATGTCTTATTAGAGGATATCGTATTGGGTACAGGCATCGGTACAAGCAAAAAACGGGCCGAACAGGCTGCGGCAAAGGCTGCATTTGAAAAAATGGTGAAATAACAGTGCTGTCTGTTTTGTGATGAAACAGACATCTTTTTTTATCCTATTATTGTTGCTTTTGATTATTGAAAGGCTTTAAACGGGAAAAGTCTACAATGTGAAAATATGGTAAATTTCAAAAAATGAATCAGAAAAGGCTAACCTATGTTATAATAATAGATATGGAGTGATGGAATGAAAAAAATTAACGTACTGTTTTGTCTGTTACTTATATTCACAATTACAATATCAATAGGTAAACCGCAGAGGACTGCGGCAAAGGAACAGGATTTACAGGTAGAAAGCAGATATGTGACGGTCTACAGCTTAAAGGATAAAAGTGCGATTTATGAGCTGAAGGCGCATGAACAAATGTATCCTGCATCCTTGACAAAGATCATGACGACATTGGTAGCGATTGAGCATATCGATGATCTGCATAAGGAAATCGTACTCGGAAAGGATATCTTTGAGGGCTTGGCTGAGGAGGGAGCCAGCGTTGCCGGATATGATATTGACGATAAGGCAGAGCTGCTTGATTTGTTGTACGGTACGATGCTGCCGAGCGGAGCCGATGCCGCAAGAGCGATTGCGAAGCATGTGGCAGGCAGTGAGGAAGCCTTTGTGAAGCTGATGAATGACAGAGCTGAGCAAATGAAGCTTGAGCATACCCATTTTACGAATACGACGGGACTGCATCATGACGATCATTACTCTACTACGGCGGATATGGCAAAGATTTTAGAAATCGCTTTGGAAAACAAGGCCTTTTATGAGATCTTTACCGCGGATGATTTTACAAGTGCTGACGGTAAGATGCACTTTGTGAACACGAAGAACAGTATTTTAGATATCATTCACGGGGATAAAAAAACGATTATCGGTTCAAAGACCGGCTTTACCTTAGAGGGCGGTTTATGCTTGGCATCGTTGCTGAAAATCGACGGTGAAGATTACATATCTATCAGCGGCTATGCCGGAAATGATTTTTCAACGATGCAGCATTATAAGGATGCTGTTGCGATCGGTAAGTTTATTCAAACGCAATATGAAAGAAAAACCGTGTATCATGCGAATGAGCCGATACGTGCTGTGCCGATTACCTATGGAAATGCCGATGAAGTAGAAACGGTGCTGCATGAGGATATAACGATGCTTGTGCGAAAGGGTGAAAAATTAGAGGAGAGTATTCTGATGAATACGATCACTGCGCCCGTAAATACAAGGGAGCCGATTGCACAGCTGCAGATCGGTTCAGCGAACATTGCGGAAAAGAAATTGTATCCGCTGTATGCCGCAAACACAGTATCACGAAACTGGATCGATTATTTATTGAATTCCAGATGGTTTTACATATTAGTGATTCTGTTTTCAATTTTGACATTGATCTTTTTTATCGGTAAGCCGCGTATAGTGCGTGCCTATCGCATAATAAAACGAAGACGATTGAGAAGTAAACAAAGAAGGGTGAGAAGATGAACGACAAGACAATCTATTGGGCTAAGGTAAAGCCACAGGCAGTAATTCCAAGCAAGCGTGATGAGGATGCAGGATATGATTTATATCCGTGCTTCGATGAGGACTATATCATGATTGCCCCGCATCAGGTAAAAATGATACCGCTCGGTATCGCATCGGCCTTTTCCGATCGCTATGTCGTGCTGTTGAAGGAGCGCGGCAGTACCGGCACCAAAAACATCGCACAGCGAAGCGGTGTTATTGACAGTGGCTATCGCGGAGAATATATGTGCCCGGTATCAAATTTAAATGACGATCATATCCTTGTGCTTGCCAAAGCACATGTGAATGAGGCACAGCTTCCGCAAAGCACTCTTGCGTATCGTATGATACCTTACGAAAAAGCAATCTGTCAGGCATTGATTCTGGAGCTTCCTAAGCTGGAAAAGCAGGAAATCAGCTATGATGAGCTGTTGGAAATGCGCTCAGAGCGTATGGAAGGTAAATTAGGCAGCAGCGGCAAGTAAAAAAAGCTTGACACAGAAATAATTCATGTTATTATATAGAAGCTAAGGGAGTAGTTTGCGCAAGTTCATTGCGTGGTTAAGCCAACAACCGAAAAAATTTCTGGTTTTAGCCTTAATAAACAAGACTTATGCCATACTAGGCATAGGTCTATTTTTTTTGAAGGAGTGAGAATATGATCTATCTTATTTATCTTGCGTTAGCACTTGCGGTCGTTTTATTAGCCGTGCGCTTATCTTACTATGTCGATGTGCTCGATCGTAAAACCAATTTATCAGGAGCGTTTATCGGCGGAGTGATGCTTGCGGCCGTTACCTCATTGCCGGAGCTGTTTACCGCATTGACGGCAGTGCTTGCGTTAGATCGCCCGCAGCTTGTTCAGGGTGATATTTTCGGCAGTAATGTATTCAACCTTTGTGTGATAGGAGTATTGATTCTGTTTACCTATCAAAATTATCGTCGTTCAAGCTTAAGTAAAACGCATAAATCAACGATCGTTTACAGCTTGATCATGTATGCGTTGGCATTTATCGGAATGCTGAAGCCGATGGAAATTTCCTTGGGAGTGCTCAATGTAAATCTGATGAGTATTTTGATTCTTGTTGTTTACGGAATCAATGTATTGTTTATGAAAAACGATGAAAGCGCAGAAAATGAAAATGAGGACAACTGTCATCTCAGTGTGACACAGGTCGTTATACGCTTTATTCTCTACAGTGTTTTCTTGGTGTGCGTAAGTATTCTGTTGACCCATGTGACAGATCAAGTCGCAGAGGAATTAAATCTCGGCGCAACTGCAGCGGGTGCCATTTTCCTCGGTATCGCTACCTCATTACCGGAATTGAGCGCATCAATCAATTTGGTTCGTATGAAAAACCACAATGCGTCCTTCGGTAATATTGTCGGAAGCAATCTGTTTAACTTCACGATTTTATGCTTCGCCGATTTGGTTTACAGTAAAGGCAGCATCTTTATTTCAGAGCCGCAAGCATTAAACTTATTAGGCTTCGGAGCTTTATCTTCGCTGCTTGCTTATCTGCTCATACGCTTTAAGAAAAACAAATGGCTGGTAATGCTTAGCTGCATTCTGATATTGGCTTCCTATGTGTTAAGCATCGTGCTTTCTGTGTAATACATAAAAATCACTCCTTGGCTATTCGCTCAAAGAGTGATTATTTTGGCGCTTTAAATTCGTGTGTGGGTGTGCCATACCTTTAAACTTTGGTGTTGCCA
>CANSQL010000056.1 GCA_947649125.1 uncultured Erysipelotrichaceae bacterium
TTTCATCATTCGGGTCCTTCCATTTGATATTTAGATCAGGACAGCCATCTCCGTCCGAATCATTAAAGTCAAGTTTTCCGTCTCCGTCTACATCAACATCGATTTTCTTGAGTTCTACCTCGTGACAGGTTTCGGTATTTGTATTACCTACATTATCAGTCGGTGTTACGCATACCTTGTAGGTTCCCGTTGTTTCACTGATTGTGATACTTGCTTTTTCGTTTGTGACTGTCAGTGTTCCGTCTTTGATTAGTTCGTCTCCTGCTCTTGACAGCTTTTCTGTTTTGAATACCTTATAAGCTATCTCCTTTGTACCACTAACCTTCAAATCATCTTTTTTGTCACTTGTCGTTATCTCAAATGCTGTTCCCGGTTTAAAGAAAATTCCGCCGCTGAGTTTATTGATGATATCCTGTAGCTTATTGTTGGTATCCTTTGCCTTGATTCCTTTGA
This sequence comes from uncultured Erysipelotrichaceae bacterium, assembly GCA_947649125.1. Lineage (GTDB taxonomy): Bacteria > Bacillota_I > Bacilli_A > Erysipelotrichales > Erysipelotrichaceae > C-19. The sequence continues at coordinate 454 of CANSQL010000056.1, forward strand.
CCTTAGGCGCTGTCTTATCAATCTTGATAAGCTCTTGTTTCTCTTTCGTAATGGCCCCACTGTCCTTCTTCATCCAAAAGCTTTGGTTGGTCTCGCCTTCTCTTGTGATTGTGACTTGACTTGGATTCCATGTACTACCATCTAATGATAGATTGATATACTCATTATGATCGCTGATGATATTTACATCCTTATTTGTCCACTCTCCTGTATAAGCAGTATTGTTTCCGTCATCAATCTCTAAGTGGTACCAATCATCCTCGATAGTTTCCTCAGTTATTTTTAAGGTTTCCTCTTTGAATGTAAATCTGTAGTTTGGATAAGTCTTGTTTAATGTATTACTGTCTCCCTTGATTGGATAAGCTCCTGCGTTACTGTTTGTCTTTGCGGTTGTGCTTAGCTTGATATCATTTTCCTGTATTACATCCTGTACACCGTTCCATGATACTAAGTCATTTCTGAAATCTTGATAGGTCAGTGTTGGATTTTGTTCTCCCTTTAGCTTTTCTTTATCATCAATAGTGATTTCGATCGGCTTTGGAAGTACCGTTACCTGTACCTGTTTGCTTAACATCGTTTCTCCGTCCGCTGTTCTTGTCACTGTGATCGTTGTTTTATTGCTTCCGCTGAACTGCTTTGCATCAAACTCTGCACTGTTTCCGTTTACGGTCGGATTTGAGATATAGGTCGTTTTATCAACCTCAAAGGTGTACTGTACATTCGTGCTGTCTGCATCATATTGACTGCTTCTTATCGTGAAGTGATCTCCGTAGATGATTTGTCCCGGGCTTGTGATTGCCAAGATGTTTTCATCAGGTCCCATAATATGGATAGTTCCGTCTGCTTCCGCCGCTTTATAGTTTCGATTCATTGGTTTTGTCGCATGAATTTTGATATCTTTTCCTGTATCTCCGCTGTAGTTATAATCGATTGTTTTATTGTCATTCGTCCATGCGATGGTATGATCCTCGTTGGTATCTACTTCTATCAGTACATCGCCATCTGTATCGACAACTCCGTCAACCTCTATGACAGGTGTTACCTTACCTTTTCCGTTCGTCACATAGATTGGCTTTTCTTTAAAGCTGATCGTTCTTGTACCCTTTTCTATATTGATTGACAGCTCAATCGTTTTATCCGCATAATTACCGCTCGGATCATGACTGGTTGCCTCTACGATCACCCTGCCCATTTGATTATTCAATGAAGCATTCAATATCGTTACCAATCCACTCGCATCTACTGATATCACATCGCTAGGACTTCCCGCTTTTAATTGATACGTTACACTACTTCCTGTAGGATTTCCTGCCGTATAAAGCTGAAAGGTTTTATTTGGTGCATATACTTCGCTGTATGCCTTATAACTGCTTCCATCTTTTGGTAGCTCATTTCCTGCATCATCTGTATAGATGAAGTTTTGTGTTCCCGCTGTGACTGTAAAGGTAAGCTCCGCTACCGCCTTTGCCTGTCCGACTCCGCCTTCCTTTTCCGCTACGATCGTTATCGTTCCGACACCGTTGATTGTCACTACTCCGCTGTTTGGATTGATCGTGATGATATTGGTGGAACCATCCTTGATCTTATATGTGACAGGATTATTATTCGTACTTCCCTTGACTGTCGCATATACACTCACATTCGTATCTGTTACCTTTACACTCTTTTGACTTATCATGTTGACGGCAGCACTTGTTTCATAGAATCGTAAATCTTCTGCATTCGCTACTCCGACATTGATCGTCAATGGGATTTGTTTGGTGCTCCACTTATCAGATACTGTTACCGTGATATGATAGCTCTGTACTCCAAGGTTTCCTGTTGTTTTGATGACTCCTGTATTTGGATCGACAGTGAATAAGCTAGAATCACCGCCTGTTTCTATTCCGTATTTATAAGTAATCGTTGAGGAACCACCGATATTATCCGGAGTCCCGGTAGTACCTTGAATAGTTCCGATGATTCCGTTTGTCTTTACATTGGTGTCTGTTGCGGTGAAAGTAGGTGTAATACTGTCTGATGAATTCGCATGTGGTATTACACTTCCGTCTACCCCTCGATAAATAATGATTTCCTTTTCTGCCGAAGCAGGATTATAATTATCTAATCCTGTACTAGGATCATCATCTGCGGTTGCCTCAATTTTAACTTTACCGAAAGCTCCGTTGCCTTTATAAGTAATCGCTCCTGTATCCGCATCGATATCAATCAAATACGTGTCCCCACCGCTCACAGTGTAAGTTACTTTAGTTCCTGTACTTGGATTCACTGTCGCAGTCTCATTCCAAGCAGTTGAAGCATCCGCTACTGATTTCTTTGTCTGATTCGAATCATCGAAAGCTACCGTTAAATCTGTCTTAGCCACTGTAAATGAGGTACACACCTTAGAATCAGAGGTTGTCGCAGTCGGATCACCGTTCGCATCCACAGCACTTATACAAAACTTATAGCTTCCTGCCTTTAACCCACCGTTCACTAAATCCGATGCATTTCCTCTGATTTTTACATTCAACGAGGCACTGCTTGAAGCACCATTCGCATCTAAGCCACCGATTTCAAAATTTAGATACGAATTATCTCCATTAGCTTCCAATGTATAAGTCAATGGCGTTACACCGGTTGGATTTGCCGTAACCTTACCTACTGCCTGACCTTGATTTACATTTTTACCAAATTCATACTCTTTACCGCTGCTTGCCCCGCTTTGCGGTGTTTTTGTGTAAGTAAGCTTATGCGGTTCAACAATTTCTAAAGGCATTAAATCAGAAATAGCTGAACTTTCCACCGGTGAATTAGAAGAAGTGTCGTATTCCTCGTTGATTACCGCCACCTGATATTTCCCGACAGTCACACCCGTTAAATCCACTGTATAATCGTTCGTACCGTTACGAGCAGCTTCTAACATTTTGTAATACTGAATACTCGTTCCTGCTTCATTATATAAAATAACTGATATTTGAGTATTGGTGCCTGTGTTTGCATTTACAGATAAATCGACACTGTTATCTTTAATGACCTTTAATGTACTTTGACCATTTCTTTTGATATCTTGAAGTCTTGCGATTAATGAGGATTGTATTCTTAACTTATTCGGATTTAGTTCATTGTTTTCATTTAGATTATTAGTATCAATCGAATAATTGTGCCAGTTTCCGTCTGTATATGATGCGTTCGCCGCAAACATTATTTTGTTTTTATCTATTAACGCATACGGCCGTAATGCGAATTTTATTACACCTCCGCCACTGTTGCCCCACTCTTTGCTTCTCATCCATTCAATCTTTTCATTTCGGGATATTACAATATTACTCGAATCAAATTCATAAAAATCATATGCATAGCCGCTTGAATTCAGGGAATTTTGAACTACATTAAAATAAAGTCCTTTATATACACCTTGGTTATACCCGGCGGTTGAAATATATCCATCCACCCAATATGCAATATCTTTTTTAAATGCTCGATCGTTTAATGTAACACCGAGTGTTCCCCCATCTTTAATATCTGCGATTGAGGGTAAAAACGGTGACCGCGACAAAAGTGCATTTTCCGTTGAAGTCGTATTGATTTTATTTATTTCGCTTTTAAATATTGTCGTCGGGCAAAATGGAAAATAATAATCTCCTGAACCGGACGGCATTATATATTTTACACAATAGTTTTCTCTGTCAGCTAATGAAGGAAGAGTCGGATAGGTAGCGACCGGCAAAGCAGAATTATAAGTCTGTATACTATCCGCTATCGGCTTGCTGCTCATTAACACGTAATCATTTGTATTGTTACCGATATCCCATATTAAATTTTTATTATTATATTTTCCTAAAATAACCTTTGCCCCTTTAGGCAATTGAAAAACAGGCGCAGAATTTGCACTTAACATATTATCGAAATAATCTCTACAATACACATATGCAACAGAAAGACTACTCAATAGGCACACCGCAATTATGAAAGTCTTTTTCCACATTCTCCTCATTCCTTTCTGTCAATGCTTATACCTAAGCATCAAATACATAAATCTAAAATATAAACCATATGAATGTAACTGTTATCACCATAAACCAATCAAATCACACTGTAATCCATGAAATTCAATATCGACAGTTATCATTGTCATGCTCTGAGAATCATTCAGAGTCAGCTTGGTTCGAAAAAAGTTAAAAAATAATAAAAAAAGAAAAGAGTGTGTGTTGAAACACTGAAATCCCTCTTATCATTTTTTAATACCTAACCGTAAACTGACCCAAAATAAACAAATACAATAAAATCAAAAACTACTCAAACACAACAGCGAACTTCCGCTGCTTCAATAAATCATAATATAAACCGCCGTTATTCTTTAACGCAACATAAACACGCTGTAAATCCGCCTTTAGCTCAGAATCAAGTGCTTCCGCCTCAACGTAACAATGCGCATGCGACACAAGCACCTCATAAGCCTCTCTTGCATTCAACAAGGATTTTCCCTGAAAGACGATCGGCTGAAAGCTGTGATACACAATTTCAGCAGCTTCACTGTCATCATTATTGAAATCAGAAGCTGTTAAATGCAGCAAGCCGTAAGAAAACGAGGCAGCCGCAACACCACCGGCAAGAATCATTGCCAAAGTCATCGGCGGAATCGGACGAAAGAAATGACGAATATTTTTAAACAAGCCTGCAGATACCGGCAGCACATTACTCGATAAAGCTCCCTTGCCCAAAGCCAGTGCCAATGCAGCCTCAAAACTTGAAGCCTGAAAATCAAGCTTGACATTCTCTCTGTGCTCATATTCACCGATCAAAATCTTCAGCTCACTTTTCGCCGCAGAAATTCTGCTTTTTACCGTTCCCTCGGGAATATCCAAAGCCAGCGCAATTTCCTTCACACTCAACTGTTGGAAAAACATCAAATCCAGTGTAACACGAAGCTTTTGCGGAAGCTGTTCAATTAAGCTCAACAGCACCTCTCTGTCACTTTCAAACTTCATACTTTCCGTCGGCAACAGATAACGTCGCTCCTCTTGACTTTGCGAAGCAGTCAAAAACTCTTGATCTGACATCAGCACATCCTTATTTTTACGAAACAGCTTTGTACTTTTAGAAAAAATGACCTTATTCAGCCATGCCTTAAAAAATTTAGGCTCCTGCAGCTTATGTATCGAACGAGTGATTTCAATAAAGCTTTCCTGTACGATATCCTCTGCATCCGCATCACAATGACAGAGCTTAAGCGCAATATAAAAAGCCAGATTATGATATTTTCGAAACAGGAACTCCAGCGCTTCGCCGTCCCCCTCCTGCGCCTTTTTTACATAATATTCATCCTCGGTTTGATTCTTTCGATTTATCATGGCTTTCAGCTCCTTTATATTCATCATATGTGAAAACAACAGTAAAGTCAAGATGATGTTTTAATTTTTTTACATTTATATTGTTTTTTTAATTAATTAAACAATGAAAGATGAGGAAATGCACACACATAACATGATATAAAAAAACAAGCGTTGATGCAAATCAAACGCCTGTAAATAAACTGTATAAAATCAGCTTTTATCAAGTTCGCAGCACTGCCGAACAACAAGTAAAAATCCTATAAATTCAAGCGAAGCTGTTCAAACTCCTGTTGATTGATATAGCCGTTTTCCAAATACATATAAAGCTGACGAAGCCGCTCTAAGTTACAGAAATGACGCAGCTTTTCCTCTGCCTCATGGTACTCCACATCGATAAACTGACCGATTTCCTTCACGATTTCATCACCGGAAGCAGCTTGACTTTGTTCATTCATTTCGATCAGCTTCTCGCGATATTCATCAGCTAAAGAATAAAGCGCATAAGCACTCATTGAACCGTGAACGGCGGAACCGACAAACGGTAATGCAGCCAATCCCTTAAAGGAAAGCTTTTTACAAATCTTTTCATAGAGCTTTTGACCGATCACGCTTAAAGAAGCACTGCTTAAGGTAAGCACTCCGTCAGCACCGATCAGCATGACCATCAACAGATCCAGATCATCGCTTTTTGTATAATGAAAAGAATCCTTTTTGCCGTATAAATAATACAATTCCTGTGAAAGCTTAGCCGCATGATAGGCGAACTGCGCAAAATCAATCGGCAGCAGCAGTAAGGTACCTGCCGCACCGCAGATCGATGTGGAAAGAGCGATACCGCCGACATACATACAGCGTTTCTTAATCCATTCATCACTTGCCATACGCAAGATTTGAGAATCAATGAGCTGAGCGACGCAATCGCTTTGGATTGCCTTTTCGATAAGATCAGGCGGACAAAAAGCGCTTAATGCCTTACGCAGAAAGCTGTCTCTGTCTACCTTTGTGATTTCTAAGCTGCGTTTTTTTAAATCCATATGCTTCTCCTAAAGTTCTTCCTGATATGTAAAGCCCAAGCCCTGTACCTCTGTGGCATCCGTCACAACGACAAAAGCCTCCGGATCGATATGCGTAACCAAGCGATTCAGCTGCGGAAGCTGCTTCTTGGATACAACGACCATAATCAACGGGCGCCTTTTACCGGTATATCCGCCCTGTGCCTCAATCACCGTCGCACCGCGATTGATTTCACAATAAATAGATGACATGATTTTCTCATAAGAATCAGAGATAATCATTACATTTTTAGCGTCATGGCCTCCGATGGTAAGCACCTTATTTATCATAATACTGGAGACGTAAACTGAAATCAAACCGATCAAAGCGGCCTCCAGGCCATATGCCAAAATGCCCACACACACCGTTAAGCCATCTGTAATCAAGACCAAGGTGGGGAGCGCAATTCCTGTATATTTATTAATAATTAACGGCGGAATATCCATACCTCCCGTACTGCTCCCGGAGCGAAACACAAGACCGACACCGACGCCGACAAAGACACCGGCATAAATAGATGCCAATAACGGACTGTCAGTCACCTGTTCAGTAACATGAGCGGAAATAACAGTCACAAACAACGGGTAAAATATCGTACTCAGCAGTGTATTGATCGCAAACTTTTTGCCCAACAGAAACGAACCGATCAAAAACAGACCGATAGTAAGAATATTGATCATCACATTCGGATCAATATGCAGAAAGGGCTGCAGAGCAACAGAAATACCCGCAACACCACCGCTTAATATATTTGACGGTAAAACAAACATGCCGACACCGATTGATAAAATCGCATTGCCCGCAAGGATCAGCAACAGGTCATTAAGGATTTCCTTTTTTCGCATGATTTCATTCACCGCCTTAATCTGCCATTGATTATTATACCACCCGACAGACAAAACATAAACAATATTTTAAAGTATTTCCGAAAAGAAAAATCATTCTCGTTTCATTTACCCGTAATCTTCCGATTCCTATGCTTCATTGATGATCAATAAGCGAATAAAGCGGTCGGGCATTGTTTTAATTTTTACAATCACGTAGGAAGCTTGTAGATGATGCTTCCGGTGAGTTTTTATTTTTGATTGTTAAAGCTATTTGGTTTTGAGCGATAAATGCCTTAATTAAGGGCGTAAAAAAGGCGCAGCCCTGTTGAACTGCACCGTTTAGTTAGACCTTATATTGCCTTATTTTGTTTTATTGATGATATCTGTGAAGCTGTCTGCCTTTAAGGAAGCTCCGCCGATCAATGCACCGTCGATATCAGGGCATGCCATATATTCAACGATATTTTCCGGCTTCACACTGCCGCCGTATTGAACACGTACTGCATCTGCGGCTTCTTTACCGTACATTTTCTCAATCTGATCACGCACGATGTGGCAGCATTTCTGCGCATCTTCTTTGGTTGCGGATTTACCGGTACCGATTGCCCAAATCGGCTCATATGCGATAACGATATTCTTTACACAGTTAGGGCAAAGATCAGCTAAGCTTCCGCTTAACTGGCTGCGGATAACCGCTTCGGTTTCGCCTGCATCATACTGCGCTTCACTTTCACCGATACATACGATTGGTGTGATATCAGCCGCAATTAAGCGTTTTGCCTTCTTGTTTACCGTTTCATCGGTATCACCGAACATCTGACGACGCTCTGAATGACCGATGATGCAGTATTTTACACCGATTTCCTGAAGCATCGGTACACTTACTTCGCCGGTAAAAGCACCGCTGTCCTCAAAGTGGCAGTTTTCTGCCGCAACGATCAAGTTTTTCGCATTTTTTACAGATTCCTGTAATGCCAAGAAAGAGGTACCTACACCATAGGTAGCCCCGTCATGACACGCAGGATCAACCGCTTTAATGAAGTCTACTGCTTCAGCGATTGTTTTATTCATTTTCCAGTTTCCTACAATTATTGGTTTTCTCATTATCTTATCTCCTATTTATCAGAAATCACTGCGATACCCGGCAATTCTTTACCTTCCATATATTCTAATGACGCACCGCCGCCGGTAGAAATATGAGAGAATTTTTCCGCAAAGCCCAGCTGAATGGCTGCTGCCGCACTGTCGCCGCCGCCGATTACGGTTGTCGCGTCAGGCAGCTCGGAAATTGCTGTACATACAGCCAGTGTTCCCTGCGCGAACGGCTTCATTTCGAATACGCCCATAGGCCCGTTCCATACAACGGTTTTTGCGCCTTGCAGTGCATCACGATATAATTCAACAGACTTAGGTCCGATATCCAAGCCCATCATATCCTCAGGAATGCTTTCTGAATCAACGACTTTTGTATTTGCATCCTCAGCGAAGGCATCGGCACATACATTATCAACAGGCAATACAAGCTTGTCACCGGCCTTAGCTAAATATTCCTTAGCCAACTCAACCTTGTCTTCCTCAACCAAGGACTTACCGATCGGATAACCCTTTGCCTTTAAGAAGGTATAAGCCATACCGCCGCCGATCAATACCTTGTCAGCCTTTTTCAACAGATTGTCCACAACTGCGATCTTATCGGAAACCTTTGCGCCGCCGATAATAGCGATAAACGGGCGCTGCGGTGTATCAACAGCCGCACCAAGCATTTTTACTTCTTTTTCTACCAAGAAGCCAAGCGCATTCGGTAAAATAGAAGGGATACCTGCAGTAGAAGCATGTGCACGATGTACGGAACCGAACGCATCCTCAACGAATAAGTCACCCAATGATGCCCAATATGCGGACAATTCAGGATCGTTTTTGCTTTCGCCCTTCTCATAGCGTGTATTCTGCATTACTACGATTTCTCCGTCCTGTAATGCCGCAACAGCTTCCTCAAGCTCAGCTCCTCTTGTGACAGGAACAAAGCTTACCTTTGTATCAACTAATTCGCTCAAACGCTCCGCAACACAGCGAAGATCGTTCTTTGCCTTATCTTCCTCTGTTTTTACCTTACCTAAATGGGACATCAAAATAATTTTTGCCTTATTCTCTATTAAGTATTTAATAGTAGGTAATGCCTGAATAATACGATTGTCATTTGTGATTTTGCCATCCTTACGAGGAACATTGAAATCACAACGTACGATCACTCGCTTACCGGCAACATCTAAATCTTTTACTGTTCTTTTTGCCATAATAAAAAGCCTCCTTTAATATCGTCTCCATTATATCACTATCTGCCCTTTTAGTAAACGAAAAATGCGTTGCTTTATGAAGGAAAGAGAGCATGTAAATAGTTGTGAGAATGTCTTAAAGTGCTGTTATACAGGATATAATTATGTTAAAATATTACAAGGAGGATTTCATATGTCACAATACAAGGATGAGTTTATTTCGATATATAAAAAGCTGATACAAAGAGAGGGGGCAGACAAGCTGTTGGATTATCTGTGCAGTACGCAGTCAGATTTTTTTACTGCTCCTGCCAGTACACGTTATCACGGCTCTTATAAGGGCGGACTTGTGGAGCATTCTTTAAATGTATATCACTGTCTCAAGGATTATATGGCTCGTGAGCGTGTAAAAGAGCTTTACCATATGAATTACAGCGATGAAACATTAGCTGTCGTAGCACTGCTTCATGACATTTGTAAGATAAATTGTTATAAGGTCGGAACTCGCAATAAAAAAATCAACGGTGAATGGCAACAGGTCGAGGTGTTTGAATATCAAGATGATCTACCTTACGGACATGGTGAAAAAAGCGTGTATATTATTACCGGGTTCATGCGGCTTACAAGAGAGGAGGCCTTTGCGATTCGCTATCACATGGGTTTTTCCAATAATGATAATCCTAATAATATTTCTTATACCTTTGAGCACTATCCGTTAGCCTTTGCGCTGAGTACCGCTGATATGGAAGCTACCTATTATCTTGAGCATATGCCCAACAATCAGATGTAATCATAATATATGCTGAAGCTGCTTATTCATTTATATCAATGAGTAAGCAGCTTTTCATTAGTGCCGGAAGCATAAAAAAAGACCCTTTATCAAGGGTCAATGCCCGGCAACGTGCTATCTTCACA
>CANSQL010000057.1 GCA_947649125.1 uncultured Erysipelotrichaceae bacterium
AATCGATTGTTTTATTATCGTTTGTCCACGCAATCGTGTGATCCTCATTACTGTCTATTTCTATCAATACATCACCGTCGGTATCAGGTACTCCGTCTACCTCTGTGACAGGCACTACTTGTCCTTTACCACTCACCACATGGATTGGATTCTGCGCAAAGCTGATTGTCCTTGTGCCCTTATCGATATTGATCGGAAGCTCGATCGTTTTATCACTGTAGTTTCCTGTAGGATCATGACTCGTTGCCTGAACAATAACCCTGCCTGTTTGTGCGGTTTGTGTGGCATTCCGGATTGTGACAAGTCCGCTTGCATCTACTGATATCACATCCGTAGGTGCTCCTGATTTTAACTGATATGTGACAGTACTTCCCGTAGGATTTCCTGCTGTGTATAATTGAAAGGTTTTATTTGGAGCGTATTCCTCTTTTTTCGCCGAATAATTATTGCCGCTTTTCGGCAGTTCATTTCCTGCGCTGTCGGTATAGATGAAGTTTTGTGCTCCGGCTGTTACCGTAAACGTCAGCTCAGCACTTGCATTTGCCTGTCCGCTTGCTCCTTGTTTCTCTGCGATGATCGTAACTGTTCCGACTCCGTGAATCGTAACCGCTCCGCTGTTTGGATTGACCTCTATCACATTCGTTGAACCGTCCTTGATTTTATAGGTCACAGGATTCGTATTCGTACTTCCTTTGACTGTCGCATATACCGTTACATTCTTATCCGTCACCTTTGCGCTTTTCGTATTGATGATCGTACTTGAGGTACTGTTCTCATAAAACTTCAGATTCTCTGCCGCTGACATCCCGACATTGATTGTGACAGGTATTTCTTTCGTACTCCATTTATCCGCTACCGTTACTGTAATCGTATAGGTTTTGAGTCCAAGGTTCGCGGTGGTTTTGATGACTCCTGTATTCGCATCGACACTAAAGAAGTTTGCATCTCCTACTCCTGCCTTTAGTCCGTATTGATACGTTGTGGTACTGCCGTCGATCGTATCCGGGGTTCCTAAACTTCCGTTGATTGTACCGATGACACCATTTACCTTAATATTAGAATCTGAAGCAGTAAAAGTCGGAGTTGTCGTACTCGATGAATTACTGTGCGGAGTCACACTTCCGTCTACTTCGCGATAAATAGTAATTTCCTTTTCCGCCGAAGCAGAAATATAGTTATCTGCCCCGGTGCTTGGATCATCATCAATCTCTGCCTTTATCTTGACATTACCGAACGCATTATTTCCTATATAAGTAATCGCACCTGTATTCGCATCAATCGTAATTAAGGAAACATCTCCGCCGCTCACACTGTACGTTATCTTAGTCCCTGACGTCGGATTACCTGTCGCTGTTTCATTCCACGGTGTTTTGGCTTCATCGATGGATTTCTTTACAGCCGCCGGATTAGTAAACGCAACACTTACATCTGTTTTTTCAACAGTAAGAGATGTACAAACTTTTGTTTGGGTGCTGACACTCGGTGTCTCAGGATCACCGTTCGCATCTTTCACAGAAATACAAAATTTATACGTTCCCGCCTTCAATCCGTTTTCCGTTAAATCGGGCGCATTCGCTTTGATTTTCACATTCAATGTATTTGCATTTGATGATTGATTATTATCCAAACCATCGATTTCAAAATTCAAATAACTACTGTCACTTCCGTCCGCCTCAACCCGATATGTCAACGGCATTACACCTTGTGAGGTTACTGAAACTACTCCTACAGTATTGCCGCCCGCCACATTCTTTGAATATTCATAATCCTTATTAGCGCTTGCCCCACTCTGCGGCTGTTTCGTATAGGTGATTTTATGCGGAGCTACTACCTTTATTTCCGTGGTTGATAATTCCGAAGCATAAGTCGGACGATTATCATTCGTTTTTATCTCATTTACGACACCAACGATATAATCACCTACCGAAATATTGCTGATATCCACATTCAGTACATCACTGTTCTTTGCGGCTCCGAACTGTTGATAATACTTCAATTCACCGCTTGACTTTTCTATGAATAAAACCGATACGATTGCATTTGCCTGTACGCTTGCTTGATTATATTCAATGCCGAGCCTTGAAGAATTAGAAATTGTTGAAGCAGAGCTCACATTACCGTTTTTATACACTCCTGCCTTCGCAAGATTTATCGTTAAGCTATCATTCAAGACTCTTGCCTTCATTGTTTTTCCGTTACCGGTATCCACTTTAGTCAACTGATTTGCGACCAAAGGTTCCAATGCGTATACAAACTGTGCTTTTTCCAAAACTGCATACGGACGGAAACCATAAATATAATTTTTATCGACTAAACAAGAATGTATCCCACCGCGCTCTGCTCCGTTGAGCGGAAATCCATACTCACAATTGTATTGTACATTTTCTGCAAAGACATCTTTATAAAGATTATAAGATTCGAACTGAAGCGAAGCAGCGTTAGGCGCAATCGGATTCATCATTGCGCGATAATAATTGTTCATTCCGAAGGTTCCGCCGTTTCCAAAATCCTTTGTGGTAGGCAATACAATCAATCCCTCTGGATCATTTTGATATAACAGCTTTGTTTCCTCTTGTCTTATACCGGTGCTGTTGAATTGAGAAATTGCTTTAAAGAAAGCATTATTATTGGTTTCATAATTTGTATTGAACAATAAATCTGATGTGATTGCATCTATCGTATCGCTCGGCATCAACAAGTATTTGTCAGAGAGAATCTCTTTGATCATTTCCCACTCGATGATCTGACCTTTGTATTCTCCTAAATAAATCTTACTCTTTGCCGCTGTATATGACGCACCGTCTCGAGTAAAGATTTTTTGTTTTACTTGATTACTTGCTGCATTCATCGTAAACTCAGCATAGGAATAAATACTAAAAGCACTCAATAATAAAACAAAAATTCCAAGATATGCTTTTTTCCACACAGGTATCACCTCTATCTCTCAGCAAGCGATTTCAAACAAAATGTCCGTCACTTATCGTCGATGCTTCAGATACTGGATGCCGTTAAGCATAGAAAGGTTGAAAAAATATTAAAAAAATTAAATTTTTTTGAATTTATCTGTATTTATTAAACAGTTGATGCCAATTTCTGCGGTTTAATAAATCATGATAACCGCCCTGATAATCAGTCAATGCTTCATAAACAGGAAGGATTTCTAATATCTCCTGTTCACTTTTCGCTTTCATTTCCACTTCACAATCCGCCCAATCGATCAGCACACGATATGCCTCTCTCGGCGTAGAAATTGTTTGTTGACGATACTCCAATGCGTGAAACTCCTTTTTTTGTGTATCCGTATCATGCGTAATGCTGCGATCGGAATCAATCCAAGCATTCACACCGAACACCGTTGAACAACCGATGACTGCGGCCAATGACAGCTTAACCGCACTCAATATGCTTGAAGTCGGTATCGTGATACGCAAATAAGGAATACTGAAAAGGGCAGGCTCCTTTACCAAAGAGCTTCCGAACACGAAAAGCGCTGCCTCCAGTGTTTTTCCCTGAAAACTCAGCGTTATGTCATTTACTTCTTCGTATTTTTCGATTTCTGCCTTCAAATACTTTTTCGCATATAATAGTCTGCTTTTTATCGTTCCCTCGGGACTTTCCGTCATGATCGCAATTTCCTTGATTGAAAGCTGAGAAAAGAAAAATAAAATCAATACTTCACGATACTGCGGTTTTAAATTACCGATACATTCATATAAGACATCTAAATCACTTTGATGATGAATTCTTTTTTGCGGACAATATTCCACTCTGCTTTCCTCTTTGTTTTGTAAAAGATCCAAATATTCATCATCCATATAATGATCCTTGTTTTTACGAAACAACATCTTTGCCTTAGAATAAGTGATACGACTCAGCCATGCCTTAAACTGCGCAGGCTCCTTTAAATCATTGATTGACTTTTGAACCTGCAGAAAAACCTCCTGAACGACCTCATCCGTATCGGCATGATTTTTTGTCAGACCGTATGCAATATAGCGTACCAGCTTATGATAACGCCGATAGATTTCATTGAATGCTTCTTCATCATGCAGCTGTAATTGTGCAATCAGTTCAGGCAGTTTTGCTTTTTTCATGGACTCTCCTTATCACTTCTTTTTTTTATCATAAATCATACATGACGATATGTCAATAACTTAAGCGCTTGAAATTTTTAACATTTCAAAAACTACTTTTTACACCAATGCGCTTCATTGGCTTTAATTGTACCGACAATCAGAAAATTTTTCCATTTATTTACATTTTGAATTATGTCATAAAACAAGCTGTTTCTCTTGTCAAACAAGCACCCTAATCATCAAAAAGACAGAAAAAAGACTGTGATGCTTTGTGTACTCACAGCCTTTTCGATTTATGTTATATTCAAATGTTGATATATTCTAAAAATATAAATGATAGGAATAGCCAAATCGCATAACGAAATATCAAAACAGCGGAAGCTGACGATTTTGTTTCTCCTTGCGCACGGTAATATGATCCTCTGAAGTGATCTGTCCAAGCAATACACTTGCCTCGGGATCATGTGTGATACAACGTTTTTTAACTGCCTGTTCCTCATAATTCGCATAACAATAGCGACAAAAATGCGGACATGCGTTGTAATCACCGATATCCACCGTCGGTAAACAATTACACGCTCTGACTGCTTTTCCGCTCGGCGGATCATACGGTCGCTTCAACAATGCTTCCATAAGCTGTTTGGAAATACAGGCACCGTTTTTTATACCGTAATCAGAAAGATCGATCGACTCACCGCATGTTTGAAGCGTAATACCGTGGGGCCTTGCGATATCGGAAAGCACTTGCGCAAGCTGTTTCATCTGCGGCTCTGTGAGTGGCTTTAGGTCCAGCTCTTTTTGATGTCTTTGCGTATTTTTATAAAGATCGATAAATGAAAAAATAACGGTATTGATATAAGGTGCAAGCTGCTTTAACAGTGAGGCAAAAGCCTTTTGATGATAATCGATCGTATAGCGAGCATTCAAAAGAATCGGATCATAGCGTACAATCACACGCTCTTTACCGATTTGTTGACTCAATGTTTGAATTGAGCGAATGATGCTTTGTTTATCCGGTACATAAGGCTCTAAATCATTATGATAGGGGGTCAGTGTAATATGAAAAAGATAAGGCAGTTGTATTTCATGAAGCCGATTCAGCATCGGCTGTGGATTTTTGGTACAAAAAAGAAGGGCATCTACATTGCCTTCCGTTAAAGGAATACGACTGATTTGATGGGAATCATACGGATTTCGCACGTCGACAAAGCCTGCTTTTAAGCGATTAAAAAACCATTCGCTGTAAAATGCCGGGATATCGCAGCGCCCGCTTACAAATAAAATCATGTGTCTCTCCTTGTGCTTTATCGATAAAACCTATTTGCGATAATGAATTTGATTTACTTCGTTGACATCAAAAAAGACTACTGTGCTTTGTCCCGATAAGGATTCCTGCATATATCGCGCAAGCTTATCATTCGGTTTCTTTTTTGCCAGCATTCCTTCATAAAGCTCTACGAATTCACCGCTGCGCTCTTGTTTTAAATAACGATCTAAGTACGTCTTTACCTTTTCACAGTTGTAGTATTGCGAAAAGCCGTTACAGATCAGTGAAATGCTTTTGATGTCCTGAAGCGGCAGTGAACCGACAAGCGCATGCTTAACGACGGTTGCTTCTTCACTCAATACATAATATCCGCCCTCGATATTTCTGCGCAGTCGATTTTCCACCAATAAATGATCCATAAAATTACGGGCAGTAAATAACGGCATTCTTTTTTGATCGTGCATTTCACGACTGAGCTCCAACAGCTTCGCATCAAGCTGCTGCAGGCGCAGATCGATATATGAGGTCATTTGTCCGTCGGGGTGAGTGATAATCAATTCACAGTTTCCGAGAATAAAATAATACAATCGGGAGTGCATGATGCGTACCACGGCACAACAGGCATTGGGAAGCTCTAAATCACAAAGCTGATCCGCACCGGGATAGCTTAACAGATTACGGTGAATATGCCGCAAGCCTTGATAGATAATATCGGATATGCTCCAACGCGGATTGGTTAGGTTTTGTTTGAAATAGGCGTTTAATTCCTTCACAAACCATTCTCCGTCATGTTCCGCTTCTGTGATATGAGTCGGAAACAGCGCATCACTGCCGTCAATGACCCATGCACAGCTTTCCTGTACGCTGCATACGTCCATCGCATGAGTATCCGAGGCTGAGCCATATTGAACATTAGTAAACATGTGCTATCCTTATTGACATGTATCGAGAATCGTTTTCATGCGTTTTGCCAAGCCCTTGCAGTCATTGACGCTTAAGGAACAAACTGCCACACGAATACCGAGATTTACCTTGACGGTAAAAATCAGCTCATTCATCAAAGCCTCATGATAACGATCGCGCTGTCCATTGCTTTCCATACGAATCGTCACAAAGAAGCCTTCCTTGTATGGGTAGCACGGTAGGCCTGCCTCGCAAGCTTCTTTGGTAAAGATATCGCTTCGCTCCTTTAACAGCTTGACATAGCTGTCCTTTTCCTTTGTATATTCCGCAAGATTCTCTGTCGTTACATAGGTGAAATTATCCATTGCCGCATTGGCGATATTGGACCAAGTCGCTCTCGCGGCTTTTTCGAATACGACCTCAACACCACGCACATCTGCTTCATTTTGGCCTAATATCAATGCCGCACCGCAGCGAAGACCGTATGAAGTCAAGGATTTACTGCAGCTGAAGGCAATTACCACAACGACATTCTCACCGATCGCATTGAATTGTTCCATATAATCACGGGAATGTGCCGTATCATACGCATAATCAATATAAGCGATATCGTTCAACAGTACGACCGGTACCTGCTTCGCACAGTCATTTAAAAAGCTGATGACTTCCTGCCATTCTTCTTTGCTTAAGGAATAGCCGGTCGGATTATGACACGGATCGTTGATTACGATTACCAGCTTTTCCTGTTGTGCCATTACCTCGCCGCATGTTTCTTGAAAGCTTTTTAAATTAAAATGATCGCCCTCAAACAGCGTATAGCTCTTTGTCTTTAGATTCGCCATCGTTGCCATCAGCTGATAGGAGCCCCACGCAATTTGCGGTAATATCACTGTTTCACCTTGATCCAAGCATTCGCTGATTGTGATATTCACCGCTCCGGTCCCTCCCGGTGTCGCAATCACGCTGTGTTTCAGCTTACAGTCAATATTTCCGATCAGCCAATTCGCCACCTGTTTGCGATATGCCGGATTGCCGGTAAAGGAGCCTGCATACTTGGCCTTTGTTTCCTTCGGTATTTCATTATACGGAGTAAAAACAGAATCAAATGCCACAAGCTTTCCGCCTTCATCATATAAGGAGCCGATTGTCGCATCTACGACTTTTTCCTTGCCGTATTGTGCCTTTGCCTTTGCGGCCTTTTCCACAATTACGAATACGGTGTCCTCAATCGGTGTGGTATTAACTTCCTTTTTCACAAATCTCATGCTTCATCCCTGCTTTCTTTTGTATAGTATCCTGCAATTTTTATTTGTTTACATAACGGTTCCATTGCTTTATAAAGCGCTGTGAAATCTGCTCCCTGAAGCTGTGCAACCAATTCCACATAGAAGTAGTAGGCAAACGGTTCATCCTTTAAGGAGCGTGAATGGATGCTTTCCATATTGATGCCGTAATCGCTGATAAGTGACATCACCTTTGCCAATGAACCGGTCGTATGCGGCAGTGTAAATACAAGTGATATGCGGTTTCCTGTTGTCGGAAGCTGCTTGCCGATCACGATAAAGCGTGTCGTATTGTCACTTGATGTATTGATGTTTTCGGCCAAAATGCTTAAGCCGTACAGCTCTGCGGTTTCTTTGGATGCGATTGCTGCCTTGGTGATATCGTTTTGTTCGGCGATATATTGGGCTGCCATTGCGGTATTGGGATAGGGAATACATTCGATTTCTCTGCCCTCTAAGAATTTTTTCGACTGCGAGATTGCCTGATCCTTGGAGTAGACCTGTCGTATATCACTGATTTCGGCACCCTTGATGCCGAGTAAATTCTGATGGATTTTCAAGTCGTACATACGGTGAATACATATATTATGAGAGAGAATCAAGTCCATGTTTTCTCCGACCTCTCCGGTGTAGGAATTTTCAAACGGAAGCACACCGTAGCTTGCCTCTCCGCTTTCTACCTGCGCAACGACCTCTTGAAAGGTAGGCAGATGTACCAAGGTTTCATCGGGAAACAGCTGCTTTGCGGCTATATGAGAAAAGGCACCGAGTGTTCCTGCATAGGCAATGCGGTTTTGGTTGATTCTTGCCTTTTGATAGGCGCGGGACTGCTTCATTACGTCCTTGATAAACGCTGTATAATAGGGCTTGTAGATCGAATTTTGAATGTAGGCGCTGTTTTTTTCAATGACCTGTGCCTCTCTTGAGGAATCAAGAATTTCCATCTGATGGGACAGCTTATAGGCAATGACGTCTTCAACGGCCTGCATGCGCTGTTCAAACAGCTGTGCCATCTGTGAATCGATCTGATTGATTTTATTGCGGGCGGATTTCAGTTCATCCATTGTGTCACTTCCTTTGTGTTTTTTGACTGTGTTTATTATATCATGAATGAACGCATTTCGAGCGAAAAACATGTATTTTATGCGACGGATTTTGCGGGCTTTGAATGCGCCGGTTGAAATGCTTTATGTCGGGGCAAAATGGCTTTTTGATCGGAAAGTCTCCGATCGAAGGACAAACAGTGCTTTAAGCGGACTCTGGCGTTTGGGGTGTTGTTTATTCGGATTTGATATATTTTCAATATTTATAGTTTCTCAAAAAGCTGAAGCAGGAGTGATCCTGTTTTTTTATGCTTTCTTTTGAATGGTTTGGATGGGGTTTGCGGCGGCAGACGTGTATGTGTGAACCTTACTGCGGAAGTGAAATCAACACTTTGTTTATGGTGATTTAAAAAGTTCTGAAAAAGGTAGGATTTAAGTAGTTATCGCGCTCGAGATATGTTATAATGGAAACAGCTAAAGGAAGCGGTTTAGGGGCTTCTGATTTTGTTACATATAACGGTGGGGAGTGAATGAATGAAAAATAATTTAGAGGTCGCAGATGCGATTGAAACCAATGATTTGAATAAAGCATATGATGAGTATTGTAAGAAAATATTAAGTAATAAACAGATATTGGCACGCATCATGAAGGAGTGTGTGGCTGAGTATCGAGATATTCCTGTTGAGGAGATTCCTTCTTATATTGAAAATGATCCGCAGTTGGATGTGTCTGTTGAGGATGAAACAGACAAAATCCAAGGTCGTAATGTCGAGGATCAGTCTGTTCACGGGGCTGAAATCAAATACGATATCTTATTTGATGCGAAGCTGCCGAATTCTGATGAAAATGAAAGAATCGGATTGTTTATCAATATAGAAGCACAAAACAGTAATAACAATGGATATCCGCTGACAAGCAGGGCAGTCTATTACTGCAGCAGACTATTGGCGAAACAGAAAAACATGCAGGGTGGTTTTCAGAATTCAGAGTTTCAGAATCTCAAGAAGGTGTACTCGATATGGATCGTAACGAATCCGAATAAAGCGTTAGAAGGCGTATTCAATGAATACACGATAAGCGAAAGATGCTTGAAAAAGGAATATCATATTCCGAAAACGGATTATGATAAGCTATCTATCGTGATGATTTATCTGAATAAAAAATATGATATTAATGATGACAAGCATGATTTATCAGAAATGTTGTATATCCTGTTTCAAGCAGACATGCCGGCAGAGGATAAAAAATATCAATTAACCGAGAATTATGGTATAATGATGACAAGAGTGATAGAAAAGGAGATGAAGGGCGTGTGCAATTTATCAGAAGGCATTATGGATAAAGGGATTGCCAAAGGCTTGGAGCAAGGACTCGAAAAGGGGCGTGCTGAAGGACTTACCGAAGGACAAATCCAAATGGCAAGCAGCATAGTAATCAGCCTTATGAAAACAACGAATAAAAGTATGAACGAAGTACTAGACATGGCTGATGTTGATGAAGACATTCGTCCCGAGGTAGAAAAAACTGTAAAATCTATGCTCCAATCTGACAAATAAAAACGAGGAAACTCGTTTTTTCTTTATCAAATGATGCGATTAATTTTAACCTTAAAAAATCTCTCTTTAAATGAGAGATCCTTTAAGTAAAACTATGGTATAATGATGACACGAGCGATAGATGAGGAGGTTGATGATGTGTGTGATTTATCAAAAGGTGTAAGAGAAGAAGGACGTGCCGAAGGTCTCACACAAGGACTCGAAAAGGGACGAGCTGAAGGACGTGCTGAAGGGCTTACAGAAGGACAAATCCAAATGGCAAGCAGCATAGTAATCAGCCTTATGAAAACAACAAATAAAAGTATGAACGAAGTACTAGACATGGCTGATGTTGATGAAGACATTCGTCCCAATGTCGAGAAAGCTGTAAAAGCTATGATTCAATCTGACAAATAAAAGCGAGGAAACTCGTTTCAGACCGTTGACAAATCAACTCTTTAGCAGTCTTTGTCATACGGCCTTTTTTATCTCCGCTTTTGCATAATAAAAAATGATTTTAAGCTACCGTTTTCTTAAAACCACCTAATCATTTGTCAATAAACATCCACCAGCCTAGCTGGTGGTTTTTACGTAATCGCCCCAAGGGGCTC
>CANSQL010000058.1 GCA_947649125.1 uncultured Erysipelotrichaceae bacterium
CGTAACTTTCTTCCACATAATCATCTTCCTTTCTATTTTGTCTACAAACGTAGACTTAAAGAGAGATAGGAAAATGTTATTGAAATATATGTTTCTGAATAAAAAAACAGGCATTTTTATTGTAAAAACACCTGTTTATATATGTCTACCTTAATAGACTCTATTTATTGAAATGTATCTTTCTGTTTTTATAAATCAAATACGTTATCGCTCCGATACTGCAAACAATCAAACAAATGTATAACATCACATTCGTTGAATCTCCGGTCATTACACCACCCACATTATCACCCGGGTAATAGCTTCCTTTGACATCTGTGTCGTCATCTTTTGACGGATTATTCGGCTTATCGACATCATCAGGTTTCTCAGGATCAGGCTCTAAACCTGTCATTGTGTTGAAATCCTTACCGTTAACCGTAAATCTATCACCGGGCTTCCACTCCGTGATATCTTTTATATTTTCATCAGGCTTTCCGTCTTTGTCGGTATCTATATTGATGTCAGGTTTCCCATCACCGTCAGTATCGATGTCAATATCGGGGATACCGTCTCCGTCTAAATCTACATTAATATCAGGACGACCGTCTCCGTCAAGGTCGATATTTAAATCAGGAATGATTGTTGAATCAGTACAATATTCCTCGATTTGGCCTGTTACACAATGCGTTGGATTCCACTTAATGGTAGTCGCAATATTCAAATCAGGCTTGCCGTCATCATCAGTATCTACATTGATATCAGGTAACCCGTCACCGTTTGTATCAATATTTAATTCCGGTACACCATCACCGTTATTATCAATGTTTAGCTTAATAGTAAAGCCATCGTCATCCTTGCCTAACACGATATTCAAATCAGGACAACCGTCTCCATCCGGATCATTGAAATCAGGTTTTCCGTCACCGTCTACATCCACATTGATCTTTTTCAATGTCAACTCATGACAGCTTTCTGTATTTGTATTGCCTGCGTTATCAGTAGGTATTACGCAAACTTTATAGGTGCCTGTCGTTTCACTGATTGTGATGCTTGATTTTTCCTTGGTAACAGTTAAGGTTCCTTCCTTGATTAATTCATCTCCGGCTCTCGCTTGTGATTCCAACTTATAAACCTTATACGCAACCTCTTTAGTACCGCTTACTTTGAGATTATCCTTAGAATCATCAGTCGTTATCTCAAACGCTGTCCCCGGCTTAAAGAAGATTCCGCCGCTGATCTTATTGATAATATCCTGCAGCTTATTGTTTGTATCCTTCGCCTTGATTCCCTTTACCTTTGGTGCTGTCTTGTCTATCTTGATGATTTCTTGCTTCTCTTTTGTGATAGCTCCGCTGTCCTTTTTCATCCAAAAGCTTTGGTTTGTTTCTCCCTCATTTGAAACTGTAACTAGATTTGGCTTCCATGTACTTCCATCTAGCGACATACTGATATATTCATTATGATCGCTGATGATGTTGACATCTTTATTTGTCCATTCACCTGTATAAGCTGTGTTGTTTCCGTCGTCTAACTCCAAGTGATACCAATCATCCTCAATGTTTTCCTCAGTTATTGTCAGTTTTCCCTCTTTGAATGTAAAGCTGTAATTTGGATAAGTCTTGTTTAATGTATTACTGTCTCCCTTGATCGGATAAGCTCCTGCGTTACTGTTTGTTTTTGCGGTTGTGCTCAGCTTAATATCATTTTCCTGTATTACATCTTGTACACCGTTCCATGATACTAAGTCACTTCTGAAATCTTGATAGGTCAGGGATGGATTCTGTTCTCCCTTTAGCTTCTCTTTATCATCAATAGTGATTTCAATCGGCTTCGGCAGCACCGTTACCTGTACCTGTTTGCTTAACATCGTTTCTCCGTCTGCTGTTCTTGTCACAGTGATCGTTGTTTTATTGCTTCCGCTGAATCGCTTGGCATCAAACTCGGCACTGTTTCCGTTTACGGTAGGATTGGAGATATAAGTCGTTTTATCAACCTCGAATGTGTACTGTACATTCGTACTATCCGCATCATACTGACTGCTTCTTATCGTAAAGTGATCTCCGTAGATGATTTGTCCCGGGCTTGTGATTGCCAAGATATTTTCATCAGGTCCCATGATATGGATAGTTCCATCCGCTTCCGCCGCTTTATAGTTTCGATTCATTGGTTTTGTCGCATGTATCTTGATATCTTTTCCAGTATCTCCGCTGTAGTTATAATCAACTGTTTTATTATCATTTGTCCATGCGATCGTGTGGTCCTCGTTGGTATCTACTTCTATCAGTACATCGCCATCTGTATCGACAACTCCGTCGACTTCGGTGACAGGTGTGACCTTACCTTTACCGTTCGTCACATAGATTGGCTTCTCTTTAAAGCTGATAACTCTTGTACCTTTGTCAATGTTGATCGGTAGTTCGATTGTTTTATCTCTGTAATTTCCGCTCGGATCATGACTGGTTGCCTGCACAATCACCTTGCCCATTTGATTATTCAAGGAAGCATTCAATATCGTTACTAATCCATTCGCATCTACCGATATCACATCCGTAGGACTGCCTGCTTTTAGCTGATACGATACCGTGGAACCGGTTGGATTCCCTGCTGTATAGAGTTGAAAGGTTTTATTTGGCGCATATACCTCACTGTATGCCTTATAGTCGCTTCCATCTTTTGGCAGCTCATTTCCTGCATTATCGGTATAAATGAAATTCTGTGCACCTGCCGTTACCGTAAAAGTCAATTCCGCCGTTGCGGTTGCCTGCCCTACTCCGCCTTGCTTCTCTGCGACAATCGTTACCGTTCCTACTCCATGAATTGTAACAGCACCGCTGTTTTCATTTACTTCAATGATATTCGTTGAGCCGTCTTTAATTTTATACTTTACAGGGTTACTGTTACTGCTTCCTTTGACTGTCGCATATACTGTGGCATTCGTATCGGTTACTTTCACACTCTTTGTCGTAATCGCATTTACTGCCGCTGTTGTTTCGTAAAACTTTAAATCCTCTGCCGCAGCTACTCCGACATTAATTGTCACAGGGATTTCTTTTGTACTCCACTTATCACTCACTGTTACGGTAATGGAATAGCTTCCTACTGCCAAATTCGCTTTTGTGGTAATTACTCCTGTGCTTGCATTTACCGCAAAGAAGCTTCCGTCTCCATCACTCTTTAATCCATACGTATAGGTGAACTTGTTTCCCGTTACATCATCAGGTGTTCCCGGTGATCCTTTGATTGTTCCTATCGTTCCGTTGATTTTGACATTGGAATCATTCGCTGTAAAGGTCGGTGTACTGATATCACTCGAATTGGCATGAGGTGTTACACTACCGTTTACCTGTGCATAAACTACGATTTCTTTTTCTATAAATGCTGAGTTATAATTATCATTTCCTGTTGTAGGATCATCATCTGCGGTTACCCGTATTTTCACTTTACCGTAAGCACCGTTTCCTTTATAAGTAATCGCCCCTGTATCTGCATCAATATCAATCAGTCCGATATCTCCGCCCACCTTTGAATAAGTGACTTTCACACCGGCACTTGGATTCGCAGTCGCTGTTTCACTCCAACCTGCCGTAGCTTCAACGATTGATTTCTTAGTCGTTGTTGAATCATCGAAAGCAACCGTCAAATTTGTTTTTCCTACTACAATATGCACTGTTGTTGAATTTACTCCGCCAACCGGAGTACCGTTACTGTCTATCGCATTGATTTTGAAATAATAATCACCGGCATTTAATCCATTCGCATCATTCACTATTACATTACCATTATCCAATGAGAACAACTGATAATCATTTTCATGTCCGCTGACACTTGTATCACTGACTAATGTTGCCGTAATCGGAACTACACCATTTCTTGTTGTATAAGTAGTTACCACATCGTTTTGATTGACATTTTTGCCAACCTCTAACCCTGTCAACGGAGTCACTGATAAAACTAACGATTCTACTAATTCTAAAGATTTTATATCAGTAATTAAACTTGAATCTGCCGGCATCGTACTGTTTTCGTTATAAGCTTCATTCACAATACCGATTTTATAGCTGCCAATCGGAATTCCGGTTAAATCGAATTCATATAATCCGTTTCCTTTTGCGCTTTCTAAAGGTAAATAATATTTGAATTGATTATTTTGATCGAATACAATCGCAGAAACCGTATAAACACCGCCATATCCATCATTTCCTGCTTTTGCATCTGCATCTAAATAAACGGTACTGTTTATCGCAGCTTTTGTTATTTGTGTATGATTTGCGTTTTGTATTCCATTGAAAGCTGTCGTATTCGTTAAGGTTTCATTTTCCAGTCTTACCTTCATTATATCGCCGCTTGAAGCATCTAATATATTTGTGTAGCTGCTCGGCAACTGATGAGAGACTATTTTACCAATACCCGATAAATTGCTTTGTGAAACAGAAAAAACTACTTTATCTATATCTAAATAAGCAGCCGGACGAACAGCATATTTAATTGAAGCCGTTATTGCATTCTTCGCATATGGAGTCCCTCTGTAATCCCCTGAATAAGAACTACCGCTCGGAAAAATAATTCCGGATACAGAATCGCTCCACATATCATCACGAAAGATTGCAGAGGACCAATAGATTTTCGAAAATGCCGCATCGTTAGCAGCAATTTGGGCCGAGAAAGGAGTATTCCCCCACAAATTAGTGTCCGGTAAAAATAGATCCGCACCCAATTCGGCAGTATTTAGGAATAATTCTTCACTCAGATTTTTTGCTATTATTGTTATCTCGGTTTCAGGTGTTAGCTTCTTTAAAAATTGATCATGATAAGTATTTAAATTTCTTGGTGCAATTAATTTTCTATCTTGTGCAGTTAAGCTTTGATTTAAAGGAATCATTATATTATTATAAATATTTGAATTCGTATATCTTCCCACGTGATCAATATTTATTTTATCCGGTCTTGCATTTTGCGAGCGATAGATAAAATCATTTGCTGTTAAACCCATATGCGTGTTAGCTACTTCTTCCGTTGTCATAGAAAGCCAAGCAGTCACATAATCTGCTGCATTACAATAATTTCCTGCCGTTGTACAACCATAGTCATTATAATTTTCTTTTTTCAACAATATCCAAGAAAGCGGATCATTATTTAAAGGATTTGCCGTTTCCATATAAATTTTATCACCTTTTTGCAGGCCTGCATTTATGCTCGCAATATTATTAGGCAAAATATTAATTCTACCGGTTATTTCTCCGCCTGAACGATAATTATTGGAAGCCGCATTAATATTATGGCCGTTATCTTTACTATACACATATGCAACAGAAAGACTACTCAATAAGCATACAACAGCTATTAATGCTTTTCTCCACATTTTCCTCATTCCTTTCTATTATAAAATGATTCCAATTTTATCCTTTATTAGTTATTTCAATATCACAAAAAGAGGAAGCACAGCTATACTCCTCCCTTACTCTGTGTACATTAGAGCCGGTTCAAATTTAAAAGTTCAAAAAATTATGAAAAAATTCAAATATTTTTAAAAATTATTTTCTTGCTTCAAAAGCTGCTGCCCATTCAGAGCGAATCAGCTTTTCATAATAAACTCCTTGATACTTCTTTAAAGCCTCATAAACAGGTGTTATTTCAATCACTTCGCTTTGATCTCTCAATGCCATACGCTGTGGATTTTGTGCCCATTCCTTTAATGTATAATACGCATCACGACAATTCATAATTGCTGTTCCGCGATAAATCACTGTTTGAAAAGAAGCTTTTTCACTGTATTGCTCAGAAGGATTGCTGAGCTCATGATAGATTCCCGCACCCATCACAAGCATCGTTGCCGAGCATACCGCTATACCGACACCCGACAGCCATGAAAAGCTGCTTGTTGTTTTCGGTTTGACAGCACATACTTGAATCGGCTTTGCGATCATTGAATCACATTCACTCATGAACGCAATCGTTAATGCCGCACCGATCGCATCTGCTTTGAAGCCTAACCTTCTGCCTTCCTTTTGTTCATATTCATCAACCAAAAGCTTCAGTTGTTCCTTCGCATACATAATTCTTGTTTTGACCGTACCTTCGGGTATTTCTAAAACCTCTGCCATTTCTTTAATTGAAAGCTGTTCAAAATACTGCAGTAATAAAACCTCTTTTTGTTTCGGCTTCAGTTGATCCACAAGCGATAATAAGATTTTCTTTTCTTCTTTGTTGTTAAGCTTATCACTCGGTATCATATATTCTCTTTTTTCCACAAAGCCTTCCATTTGAGCGAATTTTTTCGGTTCTACAAACATATCACGATTATCTCTGAATTTGTGTGAACTCTTTGAAATGAGAATTTTTATCATCCATGTTTTAAAGTATTCCGGATTCTGCAGGTTCTTGACGGAACGGTGTACTTCCATAAAGGTATCCTGTACGATATCCTGTGCATCTGCTTCACAGTAATTACAGATTTTTAAGGCTGTGTAGTATGCTTTTTGATAAAGGGCATCGTAAATATTTTGAAAAGCGGTGTCATCGCCCTGTTGAAGCTGTATGACCCATTCAACCAATTTTTCCATTGTTTCACCTCACTTATTTGTCGAATTTTTGTTTTTATTTTAATGCGTATATTTCTACTTTTTTAATATACAATAAAAACAGTGTATTTGTAAAGTGGTAAATTCTATGAGACGAAATAAAAAAAGACGCATCGGCCTTTATTTATAAGGGCAAACGCATCCGCAAAATTTTTTATTTTTTATGTTTTTATTAGTAGTTTTTTGCTTCTTCGGCAAAATGTGCCTGTGCGTATCCGCATACAGGACATGCGCCCGGAGCTTTTTCTCCTTCATGACGATAACCGCAGATATCGCATACCCATACGGTTTTTTCATTCTTTTCAAATACTTTTCCGTTTTTTACATTTTCTAACAGGGCAAGGTAGCGTTCCTCATGTGCTTTTTCGATTTTCGCAACCTGCTCCATCTGGAATGCGATTTTGTTGAAGCCTTCCTCTTTGGCAGTTTCGGCAAAGCCCTTGTACATGTCGGTCCACTCGAAATTTTCACCGGCTGCGGCATCCTCAAGGTTGGTTGCGGTATCGGCAATTTTATCGCCGTTCAATGCCTTGTACCACAGCTTCGCATGCTCCTGCTCATTGCGTGCTGTTTCCTCAAAAATAGCGGCGATCTGCTCCATGCCTTCCTCGCGTGCTTTCTGTGCATAGTAGGTGTACTTGTTACGTGCCTGTGATTCACCGGCAAATGCTGCCATAAGATTTTGTTCTGTTTTGCTTCCTTTTAATTCCATTTTTTTATCCTCCGTTTTTCTGATGCGTTGTTTAAAACCGTTCGCTGCGGTTATTTGCGTCTGCCTTGTCGGAACACTTAGGACAGACTCCCTCAAACAGGATGCTGTGTGAATAGATACGCCATCCGCTCTGTTCATTCATCGCCGTATCAAGCTTATTGACATAGGCGTTCGGTGCATCAAACAGTCGATTACAGCGTACACAGTGCAGATGATAGTGCGGCTCAGCGGTTTTATCATACACATACCCATTTACAGGATGTGCAATTTTTTTGATTTCATTCATTTCACTGAGAATATCTAGATTGCGATATACCGTTGCCAAGGATATGGCTTGGCCTTCCTGATTCAGCGCTTCAAACACCTCTTCCGCACTGACATGAGTGGTAATTTGCTTCATGTAGTTGAGGACGAGAGTGCGCTGTTTTGAGTGCTTTCGTATCATCTGACTCCTCCTATATTGAGAATCATTCTTATTATAATTCCTAATTTTGTAAATGTCAACAGGAATGTAAACGGTTGTGCGGCGGATGCTCAGCGATAACGGTGATATCGTTTGCGGAATGATATGACAAGCAAAACGGTGAAGGATGCAGTTGAAAGCAGATAAAGAAATCCGGTGGGGGTATGATCGCCGGTATTCGGTATTTGCGGGATTTTGCGGTTAGTGATCTCGATGACTCTGTTTCTTGATTCTTTATTGATCCATTCATCATTGATTGTTACTTCGGTTACCTTATCGGATAACTCATAACCGGTAGGGGCTTTGGTTTCCTTGATGTATACCGTAGTGCCAAAGGTGATTTCCTTGAAGCTTGCGTTGCCTAATTGATTGGTAACTGCTTCAGAGAGCTTCTTTGTACATTCCTTATCCGCATACATCGCAAATTCTGCGCCTTGTAAAACGATACTGCGGTCTCCTTCATCTACCTTGTGGATATTGATGGCTGCCTTTATGAGTTTATTGTCAACCTCAATCGTTTCCACCTGTCCGTGCTTGGTCAGCTCTACCTTGAACACCTCATCAGTCAAGAGATAATGCGCCAGTGTGGATTTTTCTTTGATGTAGTACGTACCTAGCTCAAGCTCATCGAATACGATACGGCCGTTACCGTCCGTTTTCTTTGTATCGATGATATTAGTGAACGCTTCATCTGTAGCTATTTCAAAGGTAACTCCGGCTAAGTAATTCGACTCATCCTTGGTGATCGGATTGTTGTAGATTTTCATGTAGTCTTCCATAATATGGAATGAATCTGCGTATTCCTGTTCTGCCTTTGTGTAATGCAGGGAATCCGTTGTAGTCTTAATGACTTCAATGCTTCCTCGTTTTAAATCATTGTTGATTGGTTCTCCCTCATTGATTTCAATCGTGTATTCCTTGACTTCCTCTCCCGGATAACCGACTTCAAAGTCATATTCCTTCGTATCTAACTGATACTGATCGTTTGTTTGAAGCTCTTTGAAGAAATATACACCGTTAGGTAAATCAAAGCGATTGGTTAAGTGGCCTTGTTTATCGATATGTGTGATGCCGATCAATGAACCGTTTTCAATGACTACTTCACCCATATAGTTATAGATATCCTCTCTTGCGTATAAGCCGAATACGACATCTTGATAGGCTTCGGAGTTGGTAAATGTTTCCTGTTTCTCTAATGCCTTTGTGAAGTCAAGATTGACCTTAGCTCTGTTATTGTTGATGGAAACTGAATTGAGCTGAATATCGGCTTTTCCGTTTGGCTTGATTTCAAAGGTATAGATCGTTTCATCCTTGATGTAGCCATGCGGTGTTTTTGATTCATAGGCTTCATACTTTCCTACAGGCAATAAAAGGCTGTCTGTAGTCTGCCAATCGGATTCAAGCACAGTTACGATATCGCCTTTCTTAAAGTGTTCTGTTTGATCCCATGTAGTGATATCCTCTGCAGCTCGTATCGTAAGCTCAGCTCCCAACAGGTTGCCTTGTTCCCATATCGGATGGTGTTCCTTACCGAAGGCTCCTTCCATGATTTCAGCCTTTCGGAAGCTTTCTCCTGTCTTAGTGAATTGTACCTTGCCTTTGACTTGGGTATTTGTTAGGTTTACCGTTATGGTTTCTGTATCGTTCAAGGTTACTTCATGAATACTTGGGTCATATACATAGCCCTTATCTACCATATCATGATTTCCGTCATATTTCTCTCTGATGTAATAGGTATAATTCGCTTCTAATTCATCAAAGATCGCTTTACCGTTTTCATCTGTCCATGTGGTTTTGATGATATTTGTGAAGTCTTTATCTGTCGCAAGCTCAAAACATACATTCATCAACGGCAGCTTACTGTCTGCATCCTGTTTGAATATTTCAATCGTTCCTCGTTTCAGATAGTTATAGATAGGTCTACCGCCGTTTACTTCAATGACTTGTTGAACATCATCGTTATAGGAATAAGTGAACGGATATTTTTCATCAGACAGCACATAATCATTATCGGTTGACAGTTCCTGCATGTAATAAGTTCCTTTCTCTGTCAATATGCCTTCTGCTTTTCCGTTCTCTTCTACATCAACGATACCTACTAAGGAATCCTTTTCCAAGTGTTCTACCTGTTCACTAAAGATTCCGAACACTACCTTTTTATATGCTTCAAGCTTATCCTTCAGCTCTGAGCTTTCCATAAGCTTTGTGGTAGGAATGATGCTTGTCTGATGTTGATTATCAAGGGTTAAGATTTCATCAGCTTCTATTTCATTTCCGGCTTCATCCAGCCATGTCGGATCGACGATCGCTGTGTTTTCATCCACATAATCAAAGCGGAAGTAATGAGGAGCGTTGTCTAACACATAGCCTTCCTCTGTCTCGATTTCTTGAATACTGTAGATATTGTTTCCTTCACTGCCGATCGGCAAATGTCCTGATGTCGTTATCGTTTCTCCGTCAGTTGTCAGTACCGCTACTCTTTGTCCTGCACGATACCATGTTTTTCCATCGATTCCGATGATATCCGTTTTCGCTTTGATTTCAAACTTGACATTAGGAAGCAGACCTCTTTCATAGATCGGGGTGAATAATTCACCGTACTTTGTATCAGTTGAAGTATAGCCTTTAAACAACATCGCTTCTTTTTGAATCTTGACCTGTCCTTTGACCGGTTCATCATTGAAAAACACTGTAGTGATGATCGTACTGTCATCGGGTCCCAGCTGTTGATGAAATCCGCTACTGTCGATTGTGAATATCTGTCCTGTTTCAGCCAACAGATAGCCGTTAGGTGCTCTCACTTCCT
>CANSQL010000059.1 GCA_947649125.1 uncultured Erysipelotrichaceae bacterium
GTGCACTGCTTGAAGTACCACTTGCATTTAATCCATCAATTTCAAAGTTTTGATAAGAATTATCGCCATCCCCGATCAAATCATAAACCAACGGAGTCGCACCTAACGGATTCGCGGTTACCTTACCTACTGCTTGTCCTGCATTCACATTCTTACTGAATTCATAATCACCTGCAGCAGCTCCGCTCTGGGGTGTTTTTGTATAAGTAAGCTTATGCGGTTCTACGATTTCTAACGGCATTACATTAGATATTGATGAGCTATATATCGGCAGTTGTGAACCGGCATCATATTCCTCATTAATTACCGCCACCTGATATTTACCTACAGACACATCTGTGAAATCTAACGTATAATCATTGGTACCGCTTCTTGTAGATTCCATCATTTTATAATATTGAATATCTGTACCCGCATCATTATATAAAATAACAGACATCTTTGTATTAGTCCCCGTATTCGCATTTACAGATAAATTAACAATTTGGTTTTTTGCGACCTTTTGTATACTGAGATTATTTCTTTTGATATCTTGTAAAGAAGCTGTCAGTGATGATTGAAGCCTTAATTTATTCGGATTCAATTCATTATTCTCATTGAAATTTGTTGTATCAATAGAATAGCTGTGCCAAGCGCCGTCTGTATACGATGTGCTTGCGGCAAAAGTAATTTTATTTTTATCGACTAAAGTGAATGGGCGAAGTGATTGCTTTACGGGAGTCCCGTTATCCGACGTCACATCCAGCCAGCTAAATTCTTCACTCATCGATAAAAAGGCATTATTACTCAAATCTTCCAAATCATATTCTGATGCTCCACCAATATTGCCTTGTCCTACAACAAAATACGATCCGCTGGTATTGCCCCACAGCTTTATTCTCCCGTCTAACCAGTATCCCAATCCGTTTTTATATGCACGATCATTAAGCGTCAATCCCAGGGTACCACCGTTTTTAATATCGGTTATAGTCGGTAAAAATGGATTTTTTGTTACAACAGCGGTTTCGTTTGAGCTGAGTGTGATATTATTTATTTCATCTTTCAGATAGGTTGAAGGACAATAAAACAGTTTTGCTCTGGACGGATGTTTTAGACAATATCTTTCAATATCTGCTCCGCTTTGCGGAACAGTGGTAACAGGAAATCGACTGTCATATATGGGAACTCCATTCGGAACAAGAGATACACTGCTCATTAGCACATAGCTTCCGTTATTATCATTGTTTCCGATATCCCACACGATTTCTTTTCCGTTATAAGAGCCTAATACAATCTTTGAGCCTTTAGGTAATGTAAATGTAGGTGCTGATTGCGCATTTAGGAAAGACAGCATATATTCTTTTCCGTACATGTATCCTAAGGTTAAACTAGTGATTAAGCAAAGCATCATCATTAGCACTTTTTTATTCATCTGTCATCTTTCCTTTCACTCACGACTGCTTTCGCAATTGTATATATCCTTTAATAAAAATCTGATTTGTCGTCAAACAAAACAAATTCCGTTAACTGCAGCTGTAAAGCCGGCCCTTCTCTAAGCTTCAACAGCACTTTGCTGTATATTAAAGAAAAGAGAATCTCATTAGATTGCTCAATATTCCTACTGCCCTACAAGCATGCTCCAAGAAGATTCTCTTTCGTTCAGAAAAATTTCATTTTTTTATAAAAATTAAAATATAACCGCAGAATAAATGAAACACATATTAAATTCCATCAATTATCAATCATTTAATTTCGTTCTCAAATACCTGTGCCCAGTTGCTTTCCTTTAAACGTGCATAATAGATGCCGTTTTCAGCCTTTAATGCTTCATAAAGCGGAAGTGCCTCTGTTCGCTGCTCATCACTCAATGCTTCAATATCCTGTACACAAATATTCATTTTCAGCGTATAATAGGCCTCCTTGCCGCTGTTTACACTGATGCCCCGATAATACAGCTGCGGAAATACACTTGTTTCATTTTGAATAGTCTGTGTACCGAAAGACTGATTTATTTCAAACAAAATCATACCGGCTGGAATGATAATACCGGCACCGCAGGCAATGAGTGATAACCTCATTGTCACATTCATCGAGCTAAAACTATCCAAAAAGCGCTGAATCCTTGATTTCTTCGGTTTTACGGCTACACTTTGAAGCTGATCCGATAAGATGGCCGCCATTACGCTGCCGCTGACACCCTCACGGAAATTCAGCTTGATTCCCTCACGATGCTCATAGGCCTCTACCTTTTTACGCAGTGTAGCTCTGCCTACCGACAATCTGCTTTTTATCGTTCCCTCAGGTACTTTCAACAACTCAGCAATTTCCAAAGTTGTCATCTGCTGCATATAATACAAAATAATCGCATATTTTTGATCGTAAGGCAGCTCCTTGATAAAGCGATGCATGATCTCACGGTCATTTGTATATTTTAAGTTTGCTTCCGGCAGAAACTGTTCATTCTGTTCTAAAAATTCATTTAAGATATGATCCTGTTCGATATCAGTCAACGCATATTTATTTTTACGAAACAGCTTTTTACATTTGGAATCAACGACACGATACAGCCATAAACGAAAATACTGCGGATTTTTTAAATCACACAGTGATCGTCTTACCTCCATAAAGGTTTCTTGTACGACATCCTGCGCATCTGCATCATTTCTGCACATCTTATAGGCCACATAATAAACAAGCCTGTAATAGCGCTGATACAATAACGCAAATGCTTCATCATCTTGTTGTGCCGCAAGTAATAATTCCTGCTCTGTCATTTTTTTATCATTTACCATAAGACTACCTCTTTTTTTAGAATAAAGCATTTTTTAAACAATGTCAATACAATTTTACAGATTCTGTTTAAATAAATATTGTAAATATATGGATTATTTCCTATATTTATAAAAAAACTCCGCTTTCGCGAAGTTAATTTCCATAAGATTCTTTAAAAAATTCTGATACCTTAACCAGTGATTTTAATAATTCCTGTTCTTCTTCAATATCCAAATCATTGACTATTTTATCAATCATCTGTTTATGAAATTCATCATGTACGCTTAAAACATCCTTGGCCTTGTCCGTAATCCTGAGCCGTACGATACGACGATCGCTTTCGTCCTTGATACGCTCTACATAGCCCTTTTTCTCGAGCTTACTGACAGATACCGTCAGTGTTCCCTGCGTAATCATCAAATACTTTGCCACAGCAGACATCATATTTGATTCGCTCTTTACGATTGCTTCCAAGATATGTACCTCAGTCATTGAAAGCGATACATGCTGATTCTGTAAATTGGCTTCTTCGATAGCCAAAATATTGTTGAACAAATTCACCAAAAGCTCATTCAATGTACGACGTGTATCGTTCATGAAGAACTCCTAATTAAGCAGCATCTTTTTCCAGTGCTTTTTTAGCTTTATCGCAGATCGTAGTGAAGCCCTTCGGATCCTGAATTGCGATTTCACTCAGCATTTTACGGTTTACGGCAATATTCGCTGCCTTTAAGCCGTGCATTAAAGTAGAATAAGTCATATCATTCATTCTTGCGGCTGCATTGATACGTGCAATCCACAATTTACGCATATTGCTCTTTAAATCTTTACGATCGTTATAAGCATATTTCAAAGAGTGCATTACCTGCTCATGCGCTGTACGATATAACAGATGCTTGGAACCGAAATAACCCTTTGCCAGCTTTAATACTTTTTTTCTTCTGCGGCGTGTAGTATAGCCACCTTTAACTCTTGCCATGTCTGTATTCCTCCTTCACTATTTCTGCAGCATCATTTTGATACGCTTGTAATCTGTACTGTGTACTGTTGCAGACTTGCGTAAATGACGCTTCTGTTTTTGAGTCTTTCCGTGGAAACGATGAGAAGTATACGCATGACTTCTTTTCAATTTACCGGAACCTGTTTTTTTAACACGTTTTGCTAATCCTCTGTGGGTTTTCATCTTTGGCATAACTTATAACCTCCTGTTTTCTTTATTTCTTCTTCGGTGCCAATACCGTTGACATTGTATTTCCTTCTAAGGAAGGGCGTTTCTCAACATTCGCAATGTCAGCGATTTCCTCGATAAAGCTATTCATGATCTTTTTTCCGACCTCAAGGCGAGTAATCAGACGACCGCGAAAGCGCATATCTACCTTGACCTTCATGCCGTCCTCGATCCAATTGCGGGCATGACGCATTTTTGTATCAAAATCATGCTTATCAATGACCGGTGATAAGCGAAGCGGCTTAATTTCAGTTACATGCTGCTTCTTTTTCGCTTCCTTTGCTTTTTTCTGCTGTTCAAAGCGATAACGACCGTAATCCAGTACCTTACATACCGGCGGGGTTGAATTGGGAGCAACGCATAACAGATCAAGCTCCTGATTGTATGCGATGTCAAGCGCTTCACGACGTAATTTGATTCCCAGTTTTGTGCCATCCTTATCGATGACCATCACTTCCTTAAAACGAATTTTTTCGTTTACCAGATCGTCGTTTACATTGTTGGGAATAACTTTTTTATTTATAATAGACACCTCCATTTGTTGCCGTAAAAAAGCGGGCAACCATGCACCCGCTGAACCACTGATAAAGTATGTGTCATTGGCGTTTACCTATCCCCTACGGGAATCAGGTGAGAAGGTGCTTCTGCTTTCCATTCACTTTTTTACCGGGTTATAATAACATATATTAATTTTATTGTCAAATGTTTTTAGCTTGATCTGTATTTTCATTTGCCGTATGATCAGCTTTCCTGCTTTGTTTTTTTGCTTCCTCACGTTTATATTCCTCATAAAAGGATTTCCCCTTGATACATGAGCTGCAATCGCTGTGACAGGAAGAACAGCCGTCCTTGCTTCTTGTCAGATAGGTCAAAAGCGCCAATACGGCAAGCACCGCAAGAATCGCCAGTACATCTATAAAAGTCATTGCACCACCGCCTTTATGTTATTATACGTCATTTTATATAAAAGTGACAATACAAGGCATTAAAGGAATAATGAACCGATTTGATAAATCAACAGTGCAACAATATAAGCGGCTGTCGTTTGATAGGCTGCCGTCAACAGCGCTTCCCGCCATGAGCCGAGCTCGCGCTTTGTTGCGGCAAAGGCTGCGATACACGGCATATACAAAACGGTAAAGGCCAAAAAGGAATATGCCGACAGCGGTGTAAAGATCTGCGGCAGCGTTTGGGTGAGCATCACATCATTTCCCTGTGTCAACACGCTGAGTGTAGAAACCACGCTTTCCTTGGCGGTAATGCCGCTGATCAATGCGGTAGCGGCGCGCCAGTCATTAAAGCCTAAGGGGGCCAGTATTTGTGCCAGCATAGAGCCGATTGAGGCTAAAATCGACTGTGAGGAATCGTTCAGATAATGAAGCTGCCAGTCGAAGCTTTGCAGAAACCAAATCAAGATGCTTGCGACAAAAATAACGGTAAAGGCACGATGCAAAAAATCCTTTGCCTTGTCCCACATATGCAGTATAACGCTTTTTGCGGCCGGAATACGATAAGCAGGAAGCTCCATCACAAAGGGAACGCATTCTCCCTGAAACACCGTTTTCTTTAACAGAAAGCCGCTGATGATCGCAACAAGGATTCCGAGCAAATATACACTGACAAGAATGATCGCTGCATGATTCGGAAAAAAGGCAGCCGTTATCATACCGTAGATCGGCAGCTTGGCACTGCAGGACATAAACGGAGTCAACAGAATCGTCATTTTACGATCGCGTTCACTGCTTAAGGTCCTTGTTGCCATGATAGCCGGAACGCTGCAGCCAAAGCCGATCAGCATCGGTACAAAGCTTCGTCCCGATAAACCGATCTTACGCAGTGAGCGATCCATGACAAAGGCAACTCGCGCCATATAGCCGCTGTCCTCTAACAGCGATAAAAAGAAAAACAGAATTACGATGATCGGCAAAAAGGACAATACGCTGCCTACACCGCTGCATACACCGTTGATTAACAGCTCATGAAGCCATGTGCTTACATGCATATTGCTTAAAAGCAAGGAAAACTGTTCACTGAAGGCTTCGATTCCTGTCTCCAGCCATTCCTGCAGCACACCTCCGACAATACTGAAGGTGATATAAAAAATCGTCAGCATGATACCGATAAAAATCGGAATTCCTAAATATTTATGAGTGAGCCAGCGATCGATTCTCTCACTGCGCTGTTGAGAATATGTTTCCTGAAGCTTACATACGCTGTCCTTACAGATTGCTTCAATATAAGAATATCGCATATCAGCCAAGGCAGCCTCACGATCGGTAGCAAGTGCATGCTCCATGCTTCGGACAATTTCCTCTATGATATGAATATCATCCTCATGCAGCCGTAATGCCTCCTGCATCACTTGATCGCCTTCAACAAGCTTCGTAGCCGCAAAGCGCAGCGGATATTCATTTTGCTTGGCATGATCCTCAATGATATGTGCAATCGCATGAAGGGCGCGATGTACCTCTCCCGTACAAAAATCAGGTTTTGGAATTGCCTGCGGCTGCTTCAACATTTTCTTGATTGCTCTGATCAATTCATTGATTCCCTGCTTATGCGCAGCCGATATCGGAATAATTTCAACTCCGAGCTGTTTTGACAATCGCTCGGTATCAATTGAATTTCCGCTCTGTATTACCTCATCCATCATATTTAAAGCAATGATCATCGGAACCTGAAGCTCCATCAGCTGTAATGTCAAGTAGAGGTTACGCTCAATATTAGTCGCATCAACAATATTGATAATCAGCTGCGGACGTTCCTTTAAAATAAAATCGCGGGTGACGATTTCCTCATTGGTATACGGTGACAAACTGTATATTCCCGGTAAATCAACCAACGCTGCTTCCTTTAAGGCCTTGATCTGTCCGACCTTTTTTTCCACTGTTACACCGGGAAAATTACCGACATGCTGATTACTGCCGGTCAATACATTAAACAGAGTCGTTTTACCGCTGTTTTGATTACCCGCTAATGCCAGCAGTGCTTGTGTCATCGACTGTCACCTCGATCTCTATATTTGCGGCATCCTCTTTACGGATGCTGAGCATATAGCCGCGTAAGGCAAGCTCAATCGGATCGCCCATCGGTGCCGTTTTTTTAACAAGTACCTTTGTTTTCGGGGTCAATCCCATATCAAGCAAGCGTCTGCGCAATGCCCCTTCTCCTCTTACCGCTGTTATCGTACCGCCGTTTCCCGGCTTTATTTGATCTAAAGTCATATTATCATCCTTACCGCTATACACAGTTAGTTATAACTAACTACATTATATTGTACTTCAAACAGACGGTTCTTGCAATAGATATCGTATGATTTCTTAAATTTAGGCATATCTCATTCAATGATAAAATATTTTTACCTTTTGTAGCAGCAGTCCAAGAATCATCGATCTTTTCACATAGCATAAAGCGAGACGGATCCTCTCAACCGATAAAAGGAGGAATAAAAATGAATGATAAGCATTGCTCACCGTTAGCGTGTGCTTTTGCGCATGCCTGCGGCGATTGTGAAGGCAAGTATGTGAAAGAAGCACAATCTGCACGATATCCCGATCTTCAACAGCAAAATTTTCAGCATGACTGCCTGCCGCCTGATATTTTTGCGAATAACTGCCGAAAGCAAACATTAGGTATGGCATATGTACCTGCACAAAAATGGAATTCCACATATGATTATGACACAGGTTTTATGAAAGGAACCATTTTCCCTGAATTGGACATGCCCTTTCAAATGGAAGGAGGCTATCGTTATGAATCATAAGCAAGAACTGATGAACAAAATTCAAACGCAGGATTTTGCAGTTCAGGAGGCCTCTTTATTTTTGATTTCTCATCCTGCGGATAAAAGTGCCATGGAGTATTATCAGCATTCCAGAGCGTTATTAAAAGAAGCTGTTGAGGAATATGAACGAAGCTACGGTCCTTTAACAAGCCGCAGTAATCTTGATCGTGAGTGGAAATATGTTTATGGGCCTTGGCCTTGGGAAGGAGAAAATTAAAAATGTGGCAATATGAAAAAAGACTGCAGTTTCCGTTAAATATTCAAAAAGCCGATCCCGGATTTGCGAAAGTCATGATAACACAGCTCGGCGGACCTGACGGAGAGTTGTCGGCAAGTCTTCGTTATATGAGTCAGCGCTATGTGATGCCGTATCCGCAGCTAAAGGCAATGTTGACGGAAATTGCGACAGAGGAGCTTGCGCATGTAGAAATCGTTTCGGCTATGGTGTATCAATTAACCAAAAATTTAACAATGGATGAAATCAAGGAAAGCGGATTCGATGTTTATTTTGTCGATCATACTGCCGGTATTTATCCGCAGGCTGCTGCCGGTATCCCGCATCGTGCCGAATTCTATCAATCAAAGGGCGATCCAATCGCAGACCTTTGCGAGGATTTAGCGGCTGAACAAAAGGCTCGTGTCGTTTATGAAAATCTGCTGCGCTTGGCAAGTGATGAAGAAGTCAAAAAACCGCTGCGCTTCTTAAGACAGCGTGAAATCATTCATTTTCAGCGCTTCGGTGAAGCCTTAAGTATTCTGCAGCAGCATTTGGATTCTGACAACTATTATGCATTTAACCCATCCTTCGACGAGGCAAAGCGGAAAGAAACCTTGACCTGCTTTGATCATAAGCGTTATTGATATTCAGTGAAGCTTATATCTTATACTACATTTAATCAAGGAAATGGACCTCATTTCCTTGATTTCCTGCGTTGATTCTTTGTGTGAAGTATGGCTTGAAAATGCTTTAAGCTATAGGTATATCATCAGTTTATCTGTATCTTATAAAAAAAATCAAAAAAAGACTTGCATTTCTTTCGTATTCTTCGTAAAATAGTATATGCGTAATCGGGATATAGCACAGCTTGGTAGTGCGCTTCGTTCGGGACGAAGAGGCCGCAGGTTCAAATCCTGTTATCCCGACCAGTTAAACAAACAGACGATCCAGGTCGTCTTTTTTATTTGTATGCTGATTATAATTATCACTGTATTGCTGAGATAAAAATTCAACCATGTAAAAATCGGAGTCTGAAAAGCTCCGATTTTCATTATTAACAATTAATTTTTTTCTTGACCGCCATATAAATTATCATGCCTAAAGCGATACAGCATAACGAAATATAGGACATCAGATTCGTATCGTCACCTGTATTCGCTCCGCCCATGCTTGTCGCAGGATTGTATTGTCCTTTGACAGAAGTGTCAATACCGGTGTTATCGGAATCATTTTTTGGTTGATCGGTATCGTCAGGATGATTGAAATCCATCGTATCATATGGTATTTCTCCGTCTACATCTCTGCCCGGCTTCCATTCGGTGATTTCCTTGATATTTTCATCAGGCTTGCCATCACCATCAGTGTCGACATTCACATCAGGAATGCCATCGCCGTCGCTGTCGATGTCGATATCAGGGATACCATCCCCATCGATATCAATATTGATGTCTGCTTCGCCGTCACCGTCCAAGTCGAGGTTGATGTCAGGTCGTCCGTCGCCGTCCGTATCGATATTCAGCTCAGGCTTAATATCCTTCCCGATACTGTCATAAGTAAACTTCCCTGTCTTATAGTCCTTTTTTGGCTTCCATTCATGAATCTCTACCAAATTGATTGTAGGTGTTTCCCCATCCTTTGCGATATTCAAGTGTGGCTTAAAGTCTCCTTTATTATCGATATTGATATTCGGGATTCCGTCTCCATCTGTATCGACATTGATGATCGGTTTTACACTTGTGCCTGTACAGTATTCCTCTAGGATTCCGTTATCGATATCTGCCTTTACGCATTTTGTAGGCTTCCAATCGCTTTTCTTTAGAATCACTAGGTTAAGATCGGGTTTGCCGTCTCCGTCGGTATCTACATTCAAGTCGGGTTTGCCGTCTCCGTCACTGTCGATATTTAAATCGGGAATACCGTCTCTGTCTCGATCGCCGTTGATAATAATCCATTTGGTTTCATCATTGGGATCCTTCCATTTGATATTGAGGTCAGGACAGCCATCTCCGTCAGGATCGTTAAATTCAGGATTTCCATCTCCGTCCACATCAAAATCAATTTTCTTTACATTTAAATCAGAACATTTTTCTGTTGATTCATTTGTCGCATTATCTACTGTCGTTGCGCACACTCGATAGTTTCCGATATTGTTGATCTTGAAGCTCAGTATCTTGTTTGTGCCCGGTACTGCCGTATCCTCTTGGATCGGTGTCGTGCTTGTCATCAAGCCTTCACCGTCTAATTCGTACACTTGATAGCTTACCTCTTTGATGCCGCTGACCTTTACTGTCTTTCCGCTTTGCGGCTGCGGATCGTCGGTCTTGATTTCTACCTGTACTCCCGGCTTGAAGTAATGACCTAAGGTAATCTCATTCAATAAGTTTGATAATCCGTCATCATTAACAGGGTAGCCTGTAATGCTGACGATCTTTGGATTCGTCATATCGATCTTGACATGATCCTCGATCTTTTCACTGATCGCTCCCTTATGTG
>CANSQL010000060.1 GCA_947649125.1 uncultured Erysipelotrichaceae bacterium
GTCTACCTTAATAGACCTTTATTTATTGAAATGTATCTTTCTGATATTTGAATAGTCCATAACTTATAACTGCTATGCTTACTATTGATAAGCTGATATAAATCATTAAGCTTGTATTGTCTCCGGTAATTGCTCCGCCCACATTATCTCCCGGATAATAGCTACCTTTCACATCAGTATTATCATTTGATGGCTTTTCCGTATCATCATTATCACTGAAGTCCATAGTATCATATGGTGGCTCACCGTCAACATTTTTGTTTGGTTTCCATTCAGTGATTTCCTTAATGTTTTCATCCGGCTTGCCATCGCCATCCGTATCTACATTTACATCAGGAATACCATCTCCGTCACTGTCAATATCAATATCGGGAATGCCGTCTCCATCGCTATCGATGTTGATATCAGGAATATTATCTCCGTCTAAATCAATATTGATATCCGGTAATCCATCACCGTCACTGTCGATATTGATTGAGGGTTTTATCTCACTTCCTATCGAATCATAGCTAAAACTAGATTTTTTATAATCTTTTATCGGCTTCCAAGTATGGATGATTGCGATATTAGTGAACGGTGTTTTTCCGTCCTTTGAGATATTGATATGAGGTTTGAAATCTCCTTTGTTATCAATGTTGATATTGGGAATTCCATCGTTATCCGTATCGACATTGATTACTGCCTTAGCGCTTGTGCCTGTGCAGTATTCCTCTAAGACACCGTTATCGACATCTTGTTTTACACATTTCGTCGGCTTCCAATCAGATTTCTTTAGAATTACTAAATTAAGATCGGGTTTGCCATCTCCATCTGTATCTACATTCAAGTCAGGTTTTCCGTCACCATCACTGTCGATATTGATGTCAGGAATGCCGTCATAATCCCTGTCTCCGTTGATGACGATCCATTTGGTTTCATCATTTGGGTCCTTCCATTTGATGTTGAGATCAGGACATCCATCTCCATCAGGATCATTGAAATCTGGCTTATCATCACCGTCTACATCCACATCGATTTTCTTTACTTCTAGCTCATGACAGCTCTCAGTATTTGTATTCCCTGCATTGTCAGTCGGTGTTACACATACCTTATATTTGCCTGCTGTTTCACTGATTGTGACACTTGCCCTTTCATTTGTAACTGTCAGTGTTCCGTCCTTGATTAATTCTTCTCCGGTTCTCGCTTGTGGTTCCAACCTATAAACCTTATAGGATATTTCTTTCGTTCCGCTTACTTTTAGATCATCCTTGGAATCATCCGTTGTGATTTCAAACGCTGTTCCCGGTTTAAAGAAGATTCCGCCACTCAGCTTATTGATGATATCTTGGAGTTTGTTATTTGAATCTTTGGCTTTAATGTTTTTTACCTTTGAGGCAGTCTTATCAATCTTGATGATTTCCTGTTTTTCCTTTGTGATAGCTCCGCTGTCCTTTTTCATCCAAAAGCTTTGGTTGGTTTCGCCTTCTCTTGAAATAGTAACTTGATTAGGATTCCATGTACTTTGGTCTAAGGATAGATTGATATATTCGTTATGATCGCTGATGATGTTGATATCCTTATTTGTCCATCCGCCTGTATAGGTAGTGTTGTTTCCGTCATCTAATTCCAAGTGGTACCAATCATCCTCGATAGTTTCCTCTTTGATTGTTAATGTTCCCTCTTTGAAGGTAAAGCTGTAATTTGGATAAGTCTTGTTTAATGTATTACTGTCTCCCTTAATTGGATAAGCTCCTGCGTTACTGTCTGTCTTTGCCGTAGTACTTAGCTTGATATCATTTTCCTGTATTACATCTTGTACACCGCTCCACGTTACTAAGTCACTTCTGAAATCCTGATAGGTCAATGGTGGATTTTGTTCTCCCTTCAGCTTCTCCTTATCATCGATAATGATTTCAATCGGCTTCGGCAGTACCGTTACCTGTACCTTTTTACTTAACATCGTTTCTCCGTCTGCCGTTCTTGTTACTGTGATCGTTGTTTTATTGCTTCCGCTGAATTGTCTGGCATCAAATTCGGCACTGTTTCCGTTTACGGTCGGATTGGAGATATAGGTTGTCTTATCAACCTCGAATGTGTATTGTACATTCGTGCTGTTCGCATCATATTGACTGCTTCGTATGGTGAAGTGATCTCCGTAGATGATTTGTCCCGGACTTGTGATTGCCAAGATGTTTTCATCAGGCCCCATAATATGAATCGTTCCGTCTGCTTCCGCCGCTTTATAATTTCGATTCATTGGTTTTGTCGCATGTATCTTGATATCTTTTCCTGTAGCTCCGCTGTAGTTATAATCTACTGTTTTATTATCATTCGTCCATGCGATAGTGTGGTCCTCGTTGGTATCTACCTCTATCAGTACATCGCCTTCTGTATCCACTACTCCGTCAATCTCTGTGACAGGTGTTACCTTGCCTTTTCCGTTAGTTAC
Source organism: uncultured Erysipelotrichaceae bacterium (assembly GCA_947649125.1). Lineage (GTDB taxonomy): Bacteria > Bacillota_I > Bacilli_A > Erysipelotrichales > Erysipelotrichaceae > C-19. The sequence goes on from CANSQL010000060.1 coordinate 2,429, forward strand.
ATAGATTGGTTTTTCTTTGAAGCTAATCGTTCTTGTCCCCTTTTCTATATTGATTGGTAATTCGATTGTTTTATCGCTGTAGTTTCCGCTCGGGTCATGACTGGTTGCCTGTACAATCACCTTGCCCATTTGATTATTCAAGGAAGCGTTCAATATTGTTACCAATCCACTCGCATCTACCGATATCACATCGGTAGGACTGCCTGCCTTTAGCTGATACGTTACAGTACTTCCGGTTGGATTTCCGGCTGTATAGAGCTGAAAGGTTTTGTTTGGCGCATATACTTCTCCGTAAGCCTTATAGTCGCTTCCATCTTTTGGCAGCTCATTTCCTGCATTATCGGTATAAATGAAATTCTGTGCACCTGCCGTTACCGTAAAGGTCAATTCCGCCGTTGCGGTTGCCTGCCCTACTCCGCCTTGTTTCTCTGCGATAATCGTTACCGTTCCTACTCCGTGAATTGTGATTGCGCCGCTGTCTTCATTTATCTCAATGATATTCGTTGAGCCGTCTTTGATTTTATACTTCACAGGGTTACTGTTACTGCTTCCTTTGACTGTCGCATATACTGTAACATTCGTATCCGTTACTTTCACACTCTTTGTCGTAATCGCATTTACTGCCGCTGTTGTTTCGTAAAACTTTAAATCCTCTGCCGCAGCTACTCCGACATTAATTGTCACAGGGATTTCTTTTGTACTCCACTTATCACTCACTGTTACGGTAATGGAATAGCTTCCTACTGCCAAATTCGCTTTTGTGGTAATTACACCTGTGCTTGCATTTACCGCAAAGAAGCTTCCGTCTCCGTCACTCTTTAATCCATACGTATATGTGAACTTATTTCCCGTCACATCATCAGGTGTTCCCGGTGAACCCTTGATCGTTCCTATCGTTCCGTTGATTTTGACATTGGAATCATTTGCTGTAAAGGTCGGTGTACTGATATCACTGGAATTGGCATGTGGAGTTACACTTCCGTTTACCTGTGCATAAACTACGATTTCCTTTTCTGCAAAAGCTGAATTATAGTTATCATTTCCTGTACTTGGATCATCATCTGCGGTTGCCCTGATCTTTACTTTCCCGTAAGCACCGTTTCCTTTATAAGTAATCGCACCGGTATCAGCATCAATATCAATCAATCCGATATCTCCGCCTGCTTTTGTATAAGTAACTTTAGCGCCATCACTTGGATTCGCAGTCGCTGTTTCATTCCAACCTGTCGTGGCTTCAGCGATTGATTTCTTAGTCGTGTTTGAATCATCGAAGGCAACCATTAAGCTCGTCTTTTCTACCGTAAATGAGGTACAAACCTTTTCTGTAGGATTACCGTTTGTATCAACGAGATCACCGTTCGCATCTACCGCAGTAATACAGAATTTATAGTCTCCTGCCTTTAAGCCACCATTCACTAAGTCAGGTGCTCCGCTCTTGATTTTCACATTTAGCGGTGTTGCGCTTGAAGCTCCGTTGCTGTCCAATCCATCTATTTCAAAGTTCAAATATGAATTATCTCCATTAGCTTCCAGAGTATAAGTCAACGGAGTAACCCCTGTCGGATTCGCCGTAACTTTACCTACTGCTTGACCTGCATTTACATTCTTACTGAATTCATACTCTTTACCGCTGCTTGCCCCGCTTTGCGGAGTCTTTGTGTAAGTCAGCTTATGCGGTTCAACAATTTCTAACGGCATTAAATTAGATATCGGCGAGCTTTCTACCGGCAGTTGTGAACCGGCATCATATTCCTCATTGATTATCGCAACCTGATATTTGCCTACAGCTATATTATTTAAATCAACAATATAATGATTTGTACCGCCTCTTGTATTTTCTAACATTCTGTACTGAGATATTTCTGTTCCCGCTTCATTATACAGAATAACCGATATCTTATTATTAGTCCCTGTATTCGCATTTACATATAAGTCAACACTTCCGTTTTTTATGACCTTTCTGATACTTTTTGTTTTACTTTCATTTTTGATATCCTGTAAAGATGCTGTTAATGATGATTGAATCCTTAACTTATTCGAATTTGATTCATTGTTTTCATTGAAGTTCGCTGTATCAATTTGATAGCCATGCCATGCGCCGTCGGTATAAGAAGTGTTTGCGGCAAAAACAACGCTGTTTTTGTTCAACAATGAATAAGGTCGTATAAAGAATGCATTAGTATCCGAAATAGCTGAGGTATACCAATTAGTAACACACTCTCTCCCTATTCTCTCTGCAGGATCAAGGAATATACCCAGATCATACAATTTAACAGGAGTTGCTGTATACAGGGGAGTATCTAATGAGACTTGTACCGCATGTGAATAATAATCACCATACAGGCCTCCACTATACAGGGGTATTCCCGTATAACCTTTTAAAAGATAGAAAAGACCTCCGCTTGTGTACGCGCGATCATTTACAGAGAGCCCCAAACTTCCGCCGGCACGAACATCTACCGCAGCCGGTAAAAAAGGCGTCTTATCTAAAACTGCTGTTTCTTGTGAATTCAAAGCTATTGTATTAATTTCATTTTCTACCGGTGCTATGGGACAATACGTAACCATAGTTGAACCCGCGTTCAGAAGCTTCAGACAATACTTTTCCCTGTTTGTCCCACTTTGAATCGTTGTTGTAACAGGAACGCTTGGATCGTATGTTCTCATTTTTGTAATCGGTTTACTGCTCATCAGTACATAATTACCGTTATTATTGTTATTTCCTATATCCCATACAATTTCTTTGTTATCATACTTTCCTAAAACAACTTTCGATCCTTTAGGCAATGTAAAGACAGGAGCTGATTGTGCATTTAAAACACCTATAATATCACTCTTAATATACATGAATAATACAAAAAGACTACTCAATAAGCACACTGCAGCCAATAACACTTTTTTCAACATCATGCCAACTCCTTCCTACATCCTTAATATAAATAACCTTATATGAAAATAAAGCTCTTTTCACATCACACAGAAGCATGAAAATACAATAAAAACAATCACAAAAAATCATCGCTGAAGCACAACGAGATACATGCCTCCAACCAAACGACGATATCAAAATCAAAAAGGATTAAAAAACATTAAAAAATATTCAATTTTTTTAAAACCGCTTCATCTCAATCAAATTCAGCTATCATAAACTTTAAACTTTTCGTATATCAATAAGAAGCATCGGCACTGTTCACAAGCTCCTCAAATTCATTATCCCAATAATAGGTATACAACAAATCATAATAAGAACCTCCGTACTGCTTTAAAGCACGATAAACATTAAGCAGCTCTGTACGCTGTTGTTGATTCAAATTTTGAATATCCTCAATACAATGTGCATTGTTGAATAAAATTTCATAAGCCTCACGCGGTGTAGAAACCTGTGTATTTTCATAATAAAGCTCTGTAAATAAAGCTTTTTCATCAACCGAATTACTGCTTGAATAATAGCTGTCAACCAAATGATAAGTACCCAGTAAACCCGATGCACATAATAAAACCACTGTCGCTAATTTTAAATACGGCAATGTATAAGAAAACATAAACTGCGGGAATGAAAACAGCGAGGAATACGATACCGGTGCCAATGATAAGCATGCTGTCATTAACAAAGCCTCTAAAGAGGAAGCCTTAAAGGACAGCTTGATATCATTCTCTGTTTCATACTGCTCAATAGCTTCCTTCAAATACTTCTTTCCGTACAACAAACGACTTTTTACGGTTCCCAAAGGACAATTTAAAAGCTCTGATATTTCTTTATTATTCAGTTGTACAAAAAAATATAAAATTAACACTTCACGATACTGCGGCTTCAGTCTTGATAAGCATGCCTGCAGGATCTGCATATCCGTATCATGACGATTCATAGTTTCCGGACAATACTCCATTCTCCCTTCAGCCTCATTACTTAAAATTTCAAGCTGAGAATCACTCATTTGCTGATCCTTTTTTCTTCTGAGCATCGTTATCGTTTTAGAGTGAGCAATCTTACCGATCCATGCCTTAAGCTGTGAAGGCTCCTTCAGTGAACGAATCGAACGCTGTACTTGAAAAAATGTCTCCTGTACGATTTCCTCTGCATCCGCATGATTCTTTGACAACTGGTAGGCAATATAATAAACAAGACGATGATAACGATTGTAAAGTTCCTCAAAAGCAGCTTCATCATTTTCCTGCAGCAGGTGAACAAGTTTTGTTAGTGTTAGCTTTTTCATATAATTTCCTCTCATAACGATTCCCTTTATTTTAAAATACCATTTTTATCTTTTTTTGTAAATATGTAAATTCTGTAAGATTATAAAAAGAAATTGTTTTTTTAACGCCTTGAATTCTGTGAAAGCCTTATTTCACAGTGCTTTTCACTGCTTTTTACATAACAAAAAAACAGGCGGAAATTTCTGCCTGTTTGCTTAATCGGCAATATTTTTGATTTTTGTATCATGACGAAGGCTTGTCATGATTTGGGTAATTCCGATATATGAAGTAGCATCTATCACAAGTGAATTTTTATTGTTTTTCAAAAAGATTTTCCAAAGCGCAATGACTTGGCGATTTTCTGTCTTAAAAAGAAAATGCTTTTTGACCTCTACGATTGCTTCAATGTCATCATATGCGATGCGTTTTTTACGCAGATTGAAAAAGGTGTAGTCGATCAAGCCGTATTCATAAAATTCAATCTTATCAAACAGTGTCGCTAATTGAAATGCTCCAAGCAATAAAAATAAAACCAATAAAATTGTTGCGATGATATTCTCAGGGATTTTTATTTCTGAAATAAATAAACCGATTATAAAGATAATCATTACGATTGTAAAAACTATCGGCATCAGTCTTTTACTTTTTCCGATGATTTTCAATGCACCGAATTCACTGTCTGAGCCGCTGATTCCCTCTTGTTGAGTGGAAAGCTTTCTTTTATATTCCATACGTTTTTCCTCATTTCTATATTAGTTTATCATTTTTCTGCATAACTATCAATCAATTATTATGTGAAAGAAAACACTTCAAGCAGAAAAGAGCGGTGTAAACATTCCGCTCAGTTCATTATGTTAATTATCGGATTTACATTTGTAGACTGTATATAAACTGATTCCCAAAGTGATAAAGCACAGACTGATATAAAGCATTAAATCAGTTGCATCACCGGTAATCGCTCCGCCGATATTATCCTTGAATTCATCACCGGGATAATAGCTTCCTTTTACATCGGGATCCTTCGGATCATCAGTAAAATCCATTGTATCAAACGGATAATCGGTATCATCCTTGGTGATATTCGGCTTCCATGTTGTGATTTCCTTTATATTTTTATCCGGGATGCCGTCGCCGTCCTCATCAATGTTTACATCCGCAATTCCATCACCGTTACTGTCAATGTTCGTGTTTGGAATACCATCATCGTCTGTATCGATATTGATATCGGGAATGCCGTCGCCGTCGATGTCTACGTTCACATCAGGATAACCGTTTCCGTCACTGTCGATATTCCATACCGGTTTGATTTTCTCGGTATCATATAAGAATTTGTTGAATGTATAGTCTTGATTCGGCTTCCATGTATCGTGCTCAGCAACGTTAATCATATAGCCATTCTTTTGTATATTAATATCAGCCTTCATATCTCCGTTTGTATCAATGTTGATATTCGGAATACCGTCATTGTCGGTATCTACATTGATTACAGGCTTTACGCTTGTGCCTGTACAATATTCCTCTAAGATGCCGTTGTTAATATCTGCCTTGACACACTTCGTTGGCTTCCAGTCACCTTTCTTTAGAATCACTAAATTAAGGTCAGGTTTGCCGTCTCCGTCTGTATCAATATTCAAGTCAGGTGTGCCGTCCCCGTCACTGTCGATGTTTAAATCAGGCAGTCCGTCATAATTTCGATCTCCGTTTACCAAAATCCATTTATCAGGATTATTGGGGTCTTTCCACTTGATGTTTAAATCAGGACAGCCATCTCCATCGGGATCATTGAAATCAGGCTTACCATCACCGTCTACATCAACATCGATTTTCTTTAGTTCTACCTCATGACAGCTTTCCGTATTTGTATTACCTGCGTTATCCGTAGGTGTTACGCATACCTTGTAGCTTCCGGTCAACTCACTGATTGTGATGCTTGCCTTTTCTTTTGTGACAGTTAAGGTTCCATCCTTAATCAGCTCATCTCCGGCTCTTGATTGCTTCTCTGTTTTATATACCTTATAAGCAATTTCCTTGGTACCGCTGACCTTTAGGTCATCCTTCGCATCACTTGTCGTTACTTCGAATGATGTTCCCGGCTTAAAGAAAATTCCGCCGCTGAGCTTATTGATGATGTCCTGCAGCTTGTTGTTTGTATCCTTGGCTTTGATGTTTTTTACACTTGGTGCTGTCTTATCGATTCTGATTGTTTCCTGTTTCTCTTTGGTGATAGCCCCGCTGTCCTTTTTCATCCAAAAGCTTTGGTTGGTCTCGCCTTCGCTTGTGATTGTCACCTGACTTGGATTCCATGCACTACCATCTAACGATAAATTGATATACTCGTTATGGTCGCTGATGATATTGACGTTTTGATTTGTCCAATCACCTGTATAGGCAGTGTTGTTTCCGTCATCTACCTCTAAGTGATACCAATCATCCTCGATAGTTTCCTCTTTGATCGTCAGTGTTCCTTCCTTGAAGCTAAAGCTGTAATTTGGATAGGTCTTATTTAATGTGTTCGCATCTCCCTTAATCGGATGGCTTCCCGCATTACTGTCTGTCTTTGCCGTTGTGCTCAGCTTGATATCATTTTCCTGTATCACATCCTGTACACCGTTCCATGAAACCAACTTGTTCTTGAAATCTTGATAGGTCAAGCTTGGATTAACTTCTCCCTTTAGCTTCTCTTTATCGTCAATGACGATTTCGATCGGCTTCGGCAGTACCGTTACCTGTACCTGTTTGCTTAACGGTGATTCTCCGTCCGCTGTTCTTGTCACCGTGATCGTTGTTTTATTACTTCCGCTGAATCGCAATGCATCAAATGCAGCACTGTTTCCGTTTACGGTTGGATTTGAAATGTACGTTGTATCATCCACCTCAAATTTATACTGTACGTTCGTACTGTCCGCATCATATTGACTGCTTCTGATCGTGAAGTGATCGCCGTATGTGATTTTACCCGGACTTGTGATTGCCAGTACATTTTCATCAGGTCCCATGATATGAAGCACACCGTCTGCCTCTGCCGCTTTATAGTTTCGATTCATCGGCTTGGTCGCATGTATCTTGATATCCTTTGGATTTGGTTCACTGTAGTCATATTCGATCGTCTTATTATCGCTTGTCCATGCGATAGCGTTATCCTCATTGTGATCTATTTCAATCAATACATCACCATCGGTATCAGTCACTCCGTCTACCTCTATGACAGGAGTAACACTGCCGCTTCCGCTTACCACATAGATCGGATTTTCTACAAACGCAATCGTTCTTGTGCCCTTATCAATATTAATCGGCAGTTCAATCGTTTTATCTGTATAATTACCGCTTGGGTCATGACTCGTTGCCTGAACAATAACCTTGCCCATTTGATTATTCAATGAAGCATTTAATATCGTTACTAAACCATTCGCATCAACCGATATCACATCGGTAGGACTTCCTGCCTTTAACTGATATGTTACCGTGGAACCGGTAGGATTTCCTGCTGTATATAACTGTATTGTTTTATTGGGCGCATACGTATCTGTTTTCGCCGAATAAT
>CANSQL010000061.1 GCA_947649125.1 uncultured Erysipelotrichaceae bacterium
AGCTACGCCTTTGTGGACTTCCACCACAGAATACGGGCATGCCCGTCATACAAGATAAAACAGCAGTTTCAACTGCTGTTTCAAACAGACGCTTCTTCCTTATTCTTTTCCTTTACCATAAAGGTCGGTAAATATTCAAGCGCATTAGTTACCTTCTGCAATATCGCATAACAATAGGCAGCTTCCTCATTGCTTCCCGGTGCCAAGCGCTTTTGAATGGTCGCTGTATTCATACGCTCATATGACATGACCTCATATAAATAGCGATTATATTCCAATAACGGTCTAAGCAATACCTTTGCCTCCGATAAAAGCTGTTTCTTATAATAATATAAGAAATTCGCATACAAAGTAAATGTATCCTGCTTCGGATAGCGTTCATATAACTGCTTGAATTTTTCATACTCCTCAAAATATAAAAATCCGGCATATAAATAATAGCGTACACCAAATACATCCGATGGATTCAAAGATAAGATTTCTTGAAACTGTGCCTGTGAACGCCGCATATATCCAACCTCATAAAGAGCACACGCATAGGCAAATTTCATATGGAAAAATACTCGTGCATCATCTAATTCATAGAAATCACTGACAGGCTGTTGAAAATATTCTCTGCCTAAGCTCATTGTTGCCAATTCCATGCCTTCCTTATATACCTTTAAGGTTTCAAACATATCATCACAATAAAGTCCCATTGCCAAATAGGCCTCAATACATTCACGACATATCAAAAGCGCCTGATGAGCGATATATTTCTTTTTCTGCCAACCGCGATATTGGCGCATTTCCTTCAGCTTCATCAAGGCATCCTCATAGGCCTGTGATTTACTGTAGGAAGCATGATAGCTGTCCTTCAGAAAGGCATCCAATGACATTTGATAGGTTACACCGAGTGAGGCAGTATCCCATTCCTTTTTATTATTCATCATCGATCCCTTCCCTTCTGTTTAACTTGTTCATACGCAGTATATGGCACTGCTTTATATTCCTCATGATTTTTATATCGGCAGGTAAACCAAAGCATTTGATTTTCATAATCATGATAAATAACTTCTTGGATTTCATTGTCCTGTTTCTTTAGCTGCTTCTTTAAAAGCTCTATTGATTCAATCGCCAGCCGATCCTCTGCTGCCTTTACAGCTTCACTTAACTGCTGCGGATTCTTTACTGTATATAGCTGAGAATCAGGAAGCTGCTCTCTTAAAGTGTTTATCGTTTTATCACTTAAAGCCATTGCGATCAGTAGTCTGCGCTCACTGTCATGGTATAAAAAGCTGTGGATAAAGGAAACAATGCTGTGACAACGAGGGCATTCATAAGTAAACATCGTTCCTTGTAAAATCCGTTCCTTTAATGTCGGTTCAAGCTGAGGCTTAACGAGTGTATGACTTTTCACATGAGTGTGATAAGCACAACCTCTGCAAGTTATTTCAACAAGGATATGTCGCACATGGATTCCTCCCTACAGTTTGTAATATTATACTACAAAAAACGCTTACTTAAAAGTCATAAGTAAGCATAACTGTCAGCTTATATGCGATAGAAGTCAAGCGTGTTAGTTATAAAACAAGCATTTAAGATAGGGCGCAAGGAAAATTTTCTCTTCTTATAAATATATGATTGATATCAATATGACAAATTCATAAGTATTTATTTCTTGTTTACCTAAAAAAAGCGGTCAATAGCTGATGCATCAATCGCTTTACTATCTCTTTAAATGCTTTTTTTGCGCGTTTTCTTTTGCGGAAGCTGATATCCCATTTTCTGAAGTGCTGTGATTTCCTTTACGATATCGTCAAAATAAAGATCCTGCGGCTGTAAGACATCCTTAGCCGCATCAAACCATAAGATTGCTTCCTCATATGCTCCCAAGCGTTTCTTTTGGACGGCAATCAGATAAGCACAGGTACCTAAGGGAAAACCATAGTAATCCTTATTGTCCAATGCCGCAATGATTTCATCACACAGATCATTACGATGATTTAATAATACATCACGGGTCCAATCGCAATAGCGAATCAGCTTATCATTTTCACACTGATAAATCTGTTCCAGCAGTTCAAGTGCCGGATCATAATTACCTTGAGTGAGAAAGGTATGATAATACAATGCCAAATACTGTTCCTCATCAGTCTTTTCATAGCTTTTATTCATCATATAACGCAGATGAGAAATCAGTGATTCTTCGTCCTTTGACAAGTAATAAACACGTGCTTGATATAAATCACGCAAATAATCACTGAGCAGCCACTTTGCTTGTGATTTTTTCAGCAGTATTCGTACTGCTTGATAATCTTCCTGCTTCAACGCATGATTTAAGCCTTTCAAAAAAATAATTCGCATCAACAGATACGTTAAACCGAGAAGAAACAGAATACATATAATAATTAGCGTTATCGGATTCATAAATATACCACCGTTCTATCTAGCTTATATTAAGGAAAAGCGCTGCTGCTTGCACAACAACGCTTTATTATTCAGAAAGATGATAGAGAGAAAATCATCTATTGTCTGTGTATCTTACACTACATCCCAAGGTACCGGTACAAGTGGTGTATAACCTCCTGCCCAAATACCGAAGATTGCACCTACGATACCGATAACCAAGAATAAACCGATAAGTTTAACAGGAGTGAATCCTTTTTTCTTGATTAAAACATAGCACATTAATGTGAACAGTAACGGAATCAAGCATGGTAATACCTTATTCAAATAATCCTGTACAACGATAGGATTCTCACCGTTAGGGATAGAGATACCAAGCTTTGCGCCTGCACCCATATTAGAGATTAATGCACCGATAACGAATACACCCAATACAGAAGCTGCATGAGTGATTTCCTTCGCGTAAGCGGTCATCATAGTTACTGCCTTAGTACCCATGTTGTAAGACCAGTACAATAAACCGTAACGAAGTGCCATTTCGCAACCGAATGCGATAACGAAGTAAAGAATCGGTCCTAACAAGCTACCTTCGATAGCCATGTTAGCTGTCATACCGGCAATGATAGGAATTAATGTCATCCAGAATAATGCATCACCGATACCGCCTAACGGAGCGGCAGTAGATACACGTACTGAACGAATTGTTTGGATATCCACTTTCTGCTGTTCCATAGACAATACCATACCCATAACGAATGTTACGGCGAATGGATGAGTGTTTAAGAAGTCCATGTTATGAGTCATGGATGTAGCTAAGTCTTCTTTGTTTGTATGAATTTTCTGAAGACCCGGCAAGATTGACCATAACCAACCTGCAGACTGCATACGCTCATAGTTGAACGCAGCCTGTAGCTGGCAAGAACGCCAAACCATTTTATTTAAGGTTTTGTTGTCAAGTCTAGCGGCAGGCGTTGTATCTTTATAAGTTGTAAATTCATTAGATGCCATCGCTCATACCTCCATTCCCTGCATTTTTGCTCAAAGAGCTTAATTTGAAGTCGACAACTGCCAACATGATACCGATAAATGCGATCAGAATCAAAGTAGCAGATGCAGTAGCCTCGATATTACCGATAACTAATGCCAGTGCGAAACCTGAAAGCAGGTATCCCCACATATCGTTTGCGAACATAATTTTCAATAAGATACCGAAACCTACGAAACGCATCATTAATCCGGCCATAGATAAGCCACCCATCAACCAGCTTGCATTGTCGCTCAAGTTCTGAAGTGTATCCGCCATTGCAGTACCACCTGTGTAGGCAAGAACTGCGATAACTGCGAATAAAGAACCTAAGATTAACATCGAAATGTTCAATACATTTGTAATTCCTCTTGGGTTCGCTTCCTCAGCTGCCTTGTCAGCCTTAGCCATTAAGCCTGACATAATAGTAAATGTTAATGTTACTACATACTGACCGAAAGTCGCGAAAATCATACAAGCACCAAGTGCTGCGTTTGTATCCATATTTGCCTTTACAGCAAAGACCATGGCTACGATACCGCCGAGTACGGCGTTAGGTGGCTGAGCACCACCGACAGGCATGTTACCAACCATCATCAGCTCATAAGCACCACCGACTGCTAAGCCGGTTTCCATATCACCTAAGATGATACCGATAATCGGACAAGCAATGATAGGACGGTAAACAATTTCTGTTAATGAGAACTGGTCAATCGCGAAGAAGAATGTAAGGATTGCCAGTAACACACATTCAACAATATTGAAATCCATAATTTTGTTTCTCCTTTCCTAAGAAGAAAGATAAGTCGGCTGAAATCAAGAGATATAGGTATATTTGTCAGAAGTGTGTTATAAATACAGTTTGAAATATTCTGCCTGCATAGGAATCAAACAATAGCTATATCATTTTTCATGGAATTCACATTGTTTTATTCATCAATCGAATTGATGAAAATATTACCAATCTGTATTGACAAAAATCAGTGACTAATTTAGAATAGAAACCATTCTGTCAACAGATTATTTTCGTAAAAACATAGGGGACTTGTCATTGATCGACAGGTCTGTTTTATTATCCGCTAAGCATGAAAGCTTCACTTCCTGTAGGTGAAATAAGGATATAACTATAAGCGGTACAGTAAAATATACTTTTATTGTGTCTGAAATCAGTAGAAACGGAGTGTTTTATAAATGGCAAAAGGAAAAAAGAAATACGAAAGAAAAACACGTAAGCTGCGCTATCCCAACGGATACGGCTCCGTTCACCTTTTATCAAATCCCGAAAAAAGAAGAAATCCCTATATCGTTCAAGTACCGGACGGGATAAAAACCCGTATGTTACAGGACGGAAGCTTAAAATCACAATATGCCTATAAAACACTTTGTTATGTAAAAACATGGGAAGAGGGGGATCAAATACTGCGTGATTACAACAACAGAAAAAAATTCGGAGACGGCTGTATTTTAACGAAATACGCAACCTTTGATGAAATTCATGCAATCGTACTGCCAAGGTATACAAAAGATCGAAGTATTTCTTTAATAACTGCATATAAGGCTGCTTATAAGCATCTACATAAAATTTATCATATACCGATCAATGAGATCAAAACAGCTAATATACAGGCAATCTTTGATGATTTAAGAGAGAATAAAGGACGCGGAAGTAAAACGATCTCCAATATGAAGCATATTTGTAATCAGGTATTTTCATACGCATATGAAAATGATCTCGTTGATAAAAATTATGCAAGCTTTTTAAAAATCGGTGCTGCAGATAAACCGAAGGAAAAAAAGATATTTACACGAGAACAGATTGAGCTGTTGTTTCAAAATGATAAGGATCCGATCGTAAACACGGTATTGATTTATATTTTTACGGGTATGCGAATCAGTGAGCTGCTTTTAGTGAAGCGCTGTGATGTGCATATCAAAGAGCGTTATTTGGTAGGCGGAGTAAAAACAAAGGCAGGTAAAAACAGAGTGATTCCGATTCATCGCTATATAGAGCGTTATATCAGCGATTGGTATGCGAAGGAAACCGAGTATTTGATTACGGATAAAAACGGGAGGCCCTACAGTAAGGCTACCTATCGCTTTCAATTTATGAAGGTGATGGAAAAATTCAATATCCGGGATATTACGAATCATTGTTGTCGTCATACACTGAGTACGATGTTTGATAATGCGAATGTGAACCGAGTTGCAGCACAGAAAATACTCGGACATGTCAGCAGTGATTTGGATGAAAGAGTTTATATTCATAAGAGTATCGAGCGATTGATTGAAGCGATGGATATGGTCTCGCTTGATGCATTATAGAATGTCATAAGTGTGTCAAAAGTAAGTAAATACAGACTGACATGCAAGCATATAGTGATTTATATGATTCACGGGATTCAGTCTGTATTCAATGACATTTTCATATTTTGTACACAAATGAAATGTTATAGCTATTCATTTTTTATGCCACAGAAAGCGCATCAGTGTGGATACAAGAATGATCCCTAATGCGAGTGCTCCAGCGTTGATCAGGGTATCTAATCCTTTCTGCAGTGCCGCCTGTGCATCACTCGCTACCGCAAAGCGCATTGTTTCATACATGCCCTTGCCGGGTACTAACGGAATCAAGGCACAGATCACAAAGGTGGTAACCGGAGTTCGGCATATACGGGCAAGACATTCGGAGTAAAAGGCAAAGCTGACGCCGGCACAAAATAAAGCCAATGCTTCGGGATATTGCATCTGTTTGCACAGATAGTAAACAACACCGCCCAGCATTCCGCCGATTCCTGCCAACAACAGCTTGGTTCCTTTGATATTGAACAGTACGCCGAAGCCGATCGTCGCTAAAAATCCTGAAAATGCTGCCAACAACATACTAGAATCCTCCTACTGTCTTTATCCATACAGCTAATACCGTACCGATTCCTACCGCAATCGCAACCGCTGTTAAAAATGCTTCGGCACCTCGGGAAAGTCCCGAAACATAATCACCCGCGACAGTATCCCTTATCGCATTTGTGATTGCTAAGCCGGGAACCAACAGCATGATTGAGGAAATCATGACCGTATCCATGGAATCACAAAGCGACATCTGTACACAAAGCAAAGTGATAAATGCACCGACTCCTGCCGATACTGCATTTTGAAAAAACGCATTGATGTCGTTTCGCTCCATACCTAAAACGGAAAGCTTGATGCAGATACCGATAACAAAGGCACACAGCGCATCTGTTATACTGCCTTGAAAAAACAGCGCAAAGCCAAAAGCCGATAAGGCAGAAAAAAACAGTGTGACAGGTAAGGAATAGCGTGGCTCTTGATCCAGTTTCTTTAAAATATCCATAACCTCATAGATTTCATATTGCTTGCTTTTGATTGTTCTTGATAATTCATTGATTGCATCTATTTTATGCAGATCGACTCCGCGCTTTTGAATTCGCAGTATTTTTGTGTAGTTTTGTTGCTTATGAGTGATTGACAGCATAATGCCGGTCGTCATGACAAAGGCCTGCACCTCATCTACATCAAAGCTTTGTGCGATTTTAACCATTGTTTCTTCACAGCGATATACCTCAGCACCGCTTTCCAATAATATCTTGCCTGCATATCCGGCAACATTTAACAGTTCATTACATTCCATAGCTACCTCGTTTATTTCAATTTTGCGCTGTTTTATTTTTCATAATCACAGCTTGTTTTATAATCGTTCATAAAAGCCTGATAGATTATATCACGGTTCTATATCGTTTACCAGTGGAAATGGGATATCTGAATGATTGCGGAGAGTTCCGATTTAGTTTAAAAATGATTTTCATAGTAAACGCTCAGTGTCACAGAGGATTTCAATGACCGGTATGGCTCAACTCTTTCTGATTAATCGATAGCGCCGAGGCTTCATTTAAAGCCTTTTTAAGCCCGGTGTAAAGGTCTTTTTGAACCTATCTCAAAGTATTTACAGCGTAGAAACTTTATAAAGAAAAAAACGAGTTGCCTCGCTTTTTCTGTTAAATTGATTGATTCATAGCTTTTACAGCACTCTATTTTAGATGGAACGGCTTTATCTATTTTCAGAATCTGTATCGCTTTAGTAAGGTGTTATTCATTTCCTTCATCAAGCTAAGGAGCAGAATTATTTCTCTGCTCGATTACTGTTGTTCTGACCTTTGCTTATAGGCAAGATAAAACAATGCACTTATGGATAAGAAGCTGAGGCACATATAAACCATGATATTTGTGCTGTCACCTGTGTTCGCTCCGCCCATGCTTGTCACAGGATTGTATACACCCTTGACGGATGTATCAGGTCCGTCATCGTCAGGCTCGTCTTTCGGTGTATTGGGATCATCGGGATTTCCAAAGTCCTCCATTGTGTCATACGGTATATCTCCGTCTACATCTCTGCCCGGCTTCCATTCCTTGATTTCGATAATGTTCTCATCCGGTTTTCCATCTCCGTCGTTGTCTACATTCACATCGGGAACACCGTCACCGTCACTGTCGATGTCAATATCGGGGATACCGTCTCCGTCGATATCAATATTGATGTCTGCTTCTCCGTCGCCGTCCAAGTCGAGGTTGACATCCGGTCGTCCGTCTCCGTCTGTATCGATATTCAATTCCGGCTTGATATCCTTCCCGATACTGTCATAAGTAAACTTCCCTGTCTTATAGTCCTTCTTCGGTTTCCATTCATGAATCTCTATCAAATTGACGGTCGGTGTTTCTCCGTCCTTTGCGATATTGAGGTGCGGCTTGAAGTCTCCCTTATTATCGATATTGATATTAGGGATTCCGTCGCCGTCTGTATCTACATTGATTACTGCTTTCACGCTTGTTCCTGTACAGTATTCCTCAAGGATTCCGTTATCGATATCTGCCTTTACGCATTTCGTCGGTTTCCAATCGCTTTTCTTTAGAATCACTAGGTTAAGATCGGGCTTACCGTCGCCGTCTGTATCAATATTCAAATCAGGCTTTCCGTCTCCGTCACTGTCGATGTTCAAATCAGGAATACCGTCTCTGTCTCGATCGCCGTTGATAATAATCCATTTACTTTCATCGTTTGGATCCTTCCATTTGATGTTGAGATCAGGACATCCATCTCCGTCAGGATCATTAAAGTCCGGTTTACCGTCTCCATCTACATCCACATCGATCTTTTTGATGTTTAGATCGGAACATTTTTCGCTCGATTCATTTGTCGCATTGTCTACTGTCGTTGCGCATACTCGATAGTTTCCGATATTGTTGATTTTGAAGCTCAATATCTTGTTTGTGCCCGGTACTGCCGTATCCTCTTGAATCGGTGTCGTGCTCGTCATCAAGCCCTCACCGTCTAATTCGTATACTTGATAGCTTATCTCTTTGATGC
This sequence comes from uncultured Erysipelotrichaceae bacterium, assembly GCA_947649125.1. Lineage (GTDB taxonomy): Bacteria > Bacillota_I > Bacilli_A > Erysipelotrichales > Erysipelotrichaceae > C-19. The sequence goes on from CANSQL010000061.1 coordinate 8,790, forward strand.
CGCTGACCTTCACTGTCTTTCCGCTTTGCGGCTGTGGATCGTCGGTTTTGATCTCTACCTGTACTCCCGGCTTGAAGTAATGTCCTAACGTAATCTCATTCAATAAGTTTGATAATCCGTCATCATTTACAGGATAGCCTGTGATACTCACGATCTTCGGATTTGTCATATCGATCTTGACATGATCCTCGATCTTTTCACTGATCGCTCCCTTATGTGGGCTTGTGCCGTTCGGATCGATTCTGAAGTAGATATCGGTCTTATTGTCATCCTCT
>CANSQL010000062.1 GCA_947649125.1 uncultured Erysipelotrichaceae bacterium
AACAAGGCAACCTGTTGGGAGCTGAGCTGACGATACGAGCGGCAGAGGATATCACTACATGGGATCAAACAGAACACTTTAAGAAAGGTGATATTGTAGCTGTGCTTGAATCAGATTGGCAGACTACAGACAGCCTGTTATTGCCTGTAGGAAAGTATGAAGCTTATGAATCAAAAACACCGCACGGCTACATCAAGGATGAAACGATCTATACCTTTGAAATCAAACCAAACGGCAAAGCCGATATTCAGCTCAATTCAGTTTCCATCAACAATAACAGAGCTAAGGTCAATCTCGATTTCACAAAGGCATTAGAGAAACAGGAAACATTTACCAACCCTGAAGCCTACAAGGATGTCGTATTCGGCTTATACACAAGAGAGGATATCACTAACTATATGGGTGAAGTAGTGATTGAGAACGGTTCATTGATCGGTATCTCACATATCAATAAACAAGGCCACTTAACCAATCGCTTTGATCTACCTAACGGTGTATATTTCTTCAAAGAGCTGCAAACAAACGATCAGTATCAATTAGATACGAAGGAATATGACTTTGAGGTCGGTTATCCGGGAGAGGAAGTCAAGGAATACACGATTGAAATTAATGAGGGAGAACCAATCAACAATGACTTAAAACGAGGAAGCATTGAGATCATCAAGACCACAACAGATTCCCTGCAGTATACAAAGGCAGAACAGGAATACGCAAACTCTTTCCATATTATGGAAGATTACATGAAAATCTACAACAATCCGATCACTAAGGATGAACCGAATTACTTAGCCGGAGTTACCTTTGAGCTTGCGACAGATGAAGCGTTTACTAACGTCATTGATACAAAGAAAACAGACGGCAACGGCCGCATCGTATTTGATGAGCTTGAACTTGGTACGTACTATATTCATGAAAAATCTACGCTGCAGCATTATGTTTTAACTGATGAGATATTCAAGGTAACACTGACAAAACACGGACAGGTGGAAACGATCGAGGCAGACAACAGGCTCATGAAGGCAGACATCAATATCCACAAGGTAGATGAGGCAGACCGCAGTATCGCTTTACAAGGCGCAGAATTTACGATGTATGCGAATAAGGAGTGCACCGAGAAGCTCTCTAAGGCAGTCACAAATCAGTTAGGCAACGCAAGCTTCAAGGAAATCACCTTTGGCACTACGGTATACATCAAGGAAACCAAAGCCCCTGCCGGTTATGAGTTGTCAGATAAGGTGACAGAAGTGACAATCAATGATGAACGGATCAATAAAGAATCAAGAAACAGAGTCATCGAGATCACTAACCGTAAAATTCCACAAATACCAAATACCGGAGATTCCACTATTTCCATCTTTTATTTAATAATCGCCATTATCAGTTCAGGCGCTGTCATACTCATAACAAAACTGCTGTACAAGCGACACAATTAAGTTGTTAAATAAAGTCGATAAATTCAAACTTTATCGGCTTTTCCTTTCCCTTTCCTTTAACCGCAAAAGTAAAATTATAAACATTTCTTTAATCCTGTAGTGAAATAATACTCTTTTTCTATCCTGTCACCCCTTTCATTAATTTTACAATTCCGCTGACCCGGAAACATTTGCTCTCTTCGACACGCGCTCCTCTTCTGTTATTTAAAAAATAACAATTCCTGTTTCACCTTAACGGCTTCATAGTCATTCGTCATTCCAATAATTCCCATAATTTTCTACAAATGCAAAATTTTTCTGATTTCTGTTGCTTTTCTATTGACATAACAAATAAATCAATTTAAGATAAAATAAAGGAGCAGATAATTATGACTGAAAAAGAATACACAGATGAAGAATTAGTGCTGATGCTTCAAAACAACGATGAAGAAGCTTTTAATCTGCTCTATCATCGCTATGTAAAGCTTGTTTATTACATCGCATACCGCATTTGTAAAAACGATGCCGACAGTCAAGACATCGTACAGGATACCTTTTTACAAGTAAAGCGCATGATTCATAATCTTAAAAACCCGAGCCTGTTTAAATTTTGGTTAAATCAAATTGCCATATCAAAATGCAAAAATCTGTTCCGTAAAAATAAATATGTTACCTATGACGATGAACATTATGAGGCAAAAAACAATCTGATTGAAACAAGAGAGGATGTACTGCCGGAAGCGGTATTAAAATTCGAAAGTGATAAAGAGGTACTCAATGCCTTTATCGATGAACTGCCGCAGGGACAAAAAGAAGCAGTGATCCTTCATTATTTAGAACAATTCAGTGTAGAGGAAACTGCCGCGATATTAGAGCTTCCGCAAGGAACGGTAAAAAGCAGATTATCCTATGCCCGTAATTCCCTGCGCAAAAAAATTGAGCTTTATGAGCGGACCACCGGAGTAAAGCTTAACTTCCGTTCTGTTGACGGTCTTATTGCGAGTGCATTGATCTTTTCACTAGGAAAAGCAGCTTTGCCGAAGGCATTGTTGGTACCGGCAAATACCGTAAACGTATCACTGTGGCGGCGTTTTTCATCAGCCGTAAGCACAAAGACGATAGTCGCAGCGTTTGCTTCCGTTACCTTGTTGACTGTCGGAGTAGGAAATATTATATACGATAATGCAAATACAGGGGAAAACCAACTTCAGAATCGCTTTCCCGCAGTAACGGTAAGATCAACAAAAATAACAAATGCCAGAGAAGCATATTTTCATATTAAGACATGGGCCTGTTGCCATGAAGAAATGATGATAATGGATACAGATAAGCTGAAGGATGTTTATTATTTATATCAAATTATGAAAAGAGATCACAGTGTCTATTATGAAGCATTACGAAATGAAGGCTGGATCAATGATTTAGAACGAATTTACAATGAAAGAATACGATCATCTTATTAGATGCGTATTTTTTATTATGCGAAAGATAATTCCATATTATTCCAATGATTAAGGATATATTTTACCCCCAAATTTATCTCCGAAAAATTTTTTGATAAAAAATCAAAAAAATTCGAACGTAATTTTTGAAACCTGTGTCTAAATAACACGCTGCTGACAGGAGTGCGTATGAAACACAATTTTTATAAGATGCTTCAATAATTATATTATAAAAGTTTATTACAAGGTCAAAGGATAAAAAGCTGTGTGAAAATAGCTTTGTTATCAAATTGTGTTTCAGTAGGCTTTTGGTATTATATATGTGTTTTTAAGCTAACAGTAAATGAAATGCAGTTATATAACAAAAGGAAAATAACCGCTGTTTCATATTAAGATTGATACAGATAGAAAGGAAAGTGAACGGTATGTGGAAAAAGATAATGATAGGTTGTATTATGCTGCTTGCGACTGTTTCACTTGCTTACGCATATTGCAGTCAGGAATTGAATGCAGCGACAAACACATATAAAGCCGGCGGTAATGTGACAGGCAGAGTCAATAAAAGTCCGACAAATCTCTTGGTGACGAACAGTGGTATGCAAAAAGGGGATAAGTTAGACTTGGGATTAAAAAATGAAAATAATGTTGATCTTCCGTTTCAATTGATTTATAAATTAAATGATTATACACAATATACAATAAGCGGTGTAAGAGGATCCTATTCATTTCCGATATCGACACCTATTTCCGGTTGGATCAGTGCTGCTACTATTCCATATGGTAATAAAACAAATGCATTTTCCAGCGGCGATGCCTTTCATATTAAAAGTGTGATTTGGACCGCAAATACAGAATCGTTAGTATATGATTTACCTGATTATACAGAATCATATTCCATTCTATATCCTAAAATGAAATCTTTGAATCAACAGATTGATTCATTAAAACATAAGAATGATATTATAGCACCGCGAGATTTAACCAATAATGCTAAATATTATGCAGAAGGATATTCAGTTAAAAGTGAAGGAATTGATCAGTCAATCATTGCAGGCGAATATGGCAGACATGCTTATATGTTTGACTTGTTTACACTTTCACGCTGTGACAGTGCTGCTTGTACTACTTATAAATATGCCGGATTGGAAGGAAAAGATACTACTTTTGTGGATAATTATTGGACGAATACCTTTCCATCCGGAAGCGACACCGGAAAATACGCTGCTTATTGGATAGGCGGATCCGATGGAATCGTTCAGCCATGCAGTAAATACGTAAGTTCAGTAACACAACAATTATATTTGAGACCGTTTCTTAACATAGATCCAAGTAACATTGTATTCGCTGTTTCTAAAGGCAGTAGTTCTTCATTTGCGAAAATAACAACACCTATATTGCCTTCCGGCTATACTTCACTTTATGCGGTTACAAATCAAAATCCTTCTATGAAGGTTAGGGTAGAAGATGCTTCTTTAAGTGCATCTACAAATTTCAAGCAAATTGAAAATGCTTCCCAAAGTGCAATCAGTAAAACGGTTGTGAATAGTTCAGTATATCTTAATGTAGATGCGCAAGCGGGAGACGATGGGAATGGTGGTATATATACAGTATCAGCCTTAATTTTCAATGAAAACGGCGATTTTAAGTTATATAAGCCATTGGAGGCAGCGAAAGGCAGCGGAGTTTATGAGTTGGATTTAACCAATATTCCGAAAGGCAAATACAAAATAGGAATAGTAAATGAAGCTTATAATGATAACAGTACTGCTCCTGCAGAGTCCAGTGCAATAACTGATGTATTTCCGTTAGAAATTGTAGAATCGCATAAGCTGAGTTATACAAAACAACCACAGAGCGGCGCATCAAGCGGAAACGATTATGAGTTTAATAAGAATGTGAATGCGAGTCAAACAGTCGGTAAGATAACGGTGAATCCGCAAGGCGTTATGCCATTAACTTATAAGATAGAATCGAATGGGGATAATTCTTACCAAAATTTTGAAATCGACGGATTAGATACCAACGGCGCGTCTAGCAGTACCTCATTGAATGTGAAGATAAAAGCTGATGCACCTGACTTATTAGATGGCGGCTTAAAGGCAGGAACTTATAAATTCTGTGTGAGTGCTGTTGATGCGAATGGAGACCCGACAACAGCTACTGCTGACACTAAGGTTTGTACAACATTTACAGTAGCGAAAACAAAACTGACTGTTGCCTTTGATGATCCAAGTACGACGAAGAAATCAATGACTGAAGCGGCAACAGCGTGGAATGAAACCGCGACTGCGAATCCAAGTACAGGGGTGAAGATTACTTATTCTAAAACAGGTGGTTTTTCAAGTTTGATTGAAATAGATCAGAATACCGGTCAAGTTACTTATAACGGTAATAATGCATTTAATAAGGTTACAATTCGGGCAACGGCTGATGATGATCCAAGTGCCGGAAATGATAACTATGATTCTGTGTATGCAGAAAAGGAAATTGTGATTTATCGAGGCGTGAATGCGACACTCACACCGGATAGCGCTTCAAGTGATACTAGTATTCCAACTTTTACCGCAGGACAAGAGAATGTAAAGGGAAACGGAGTAATCGGAACAGTACAAGGCAGCGAAGGCACTCCCGATATAATCGGAGGAAGTCAGACAACGTATCGTTATGAATTAGTCAACGGTCAGGATTCAGGAATGTTTCAGATGTCCACGAGTTCAAACAAAGGAACGATTAAAGTAAAGGCAGGCTCTGAGTTAGGAGTGGGAAGCTATCACTTTACGGTGAGGGTATCAGACAACTGGAGTAGTAAGGATGTCGCCGTTACTGTGAATGTCGGAGTAGCAGGAGCGGAAAACCTACAGTTCTATGAATCAAGTGCGGCGGTCAATATGATCAGTCAAAAAACAGTAATAACGACAGATACAGGAGTAACCGTGTTCGCAACGGTAAAGGGAAGCACGAATACAAATCCTGTGAAATATAAAATCAAAGATGGATCTGCGAATGTGATTGAGGTGAACGAAAACAGCGGTGCAGTTACGATACATGGAGTCGGAACAGTCACGATTGTTGCGGAGAAACAAGGGGCAACCGGACAGGCAGATGCCTATGCCGAGCTTATTTTCACGGTTACAGCGGGAGAACAAGTATTCATCTATACGGATAACGCAGGAAATGAGCTTCCAAAAGATGGAAGTGACTATAAGGCTTACAGCGAAGTATATGCACCAGTCAAGAACTTTCAGCTTTATACGGCAGGGAATCCATCGGGAAGCACAGTGACCTATCAGCTTAAGGCAGGAAGTCCTACCGATGTGATATCGGTAGATGCGAGTGGATTAGTAACGATATTAAATGCTTCCTTGAATAATCAAATGGGCAAGGTGATCGTAGAGGCAACCAGTCACGATCCGAGCGGAAATTACAGAGATAAAACAATCGAACTACCGATCAACATTGACAAAGGCACAAGAGTCATCAGCTTTAAAGAAAAGCCAATCTATGTAACAAACGGTAAAGGTAAGGTAACACCTGTTACAGAGGTAGAAGGAGTTGTCGATACAGACGGCGATGTACTGATAGAGGTAGATACTAACGAGGATCATACCATCGCATGGACGAATGACAATAAAACAATTGATTACAACTACAGCGGAGATACAGGAAAAGATATCAAGATACATGCGACAAAACCAATGAATCGAAACTATAAAGCGGCGGAAGCGGATGGAACGATTCATATTATGGGGCCTGATGAAAACATTTTAGCCATCACAAGTCCGGGACAAATCATCTACGGCGATCACTTCACGATAAGAAGCAGTCAGTATGATGCGGACAGCACGAATGTACAGTACACATTCGAGGTAGATAAAACGACCTATATCTCCAATCCGACAGTGAACGGAAACAGTGCAGAGTTTGATGCCAAGCAATTCAGCGGAAGCAATAAAACAACGATCACGGTGACAAGAACGGCTGACGGAGAAACAATGTTAAGTAAGCAGGTACAGGTAACAGTGCTTCCGAAACCAATCGAAATCATCATTGATGATAAAGAAAAGCTAAAGGGAGAACCAAATCCAACCTTAACGTATCAAGATTTCAAAGACCAACTGGTATCATGGAACGGTATACAAGATGTAATACAAGAAAATGATATCAAGCTAAGCACAACGGCAAAAACAGACAGTAATGCAGGAGCTTATCCAATCAAGGGAGACAGTAATACATTAAACAAGACTTATCTAAATTACAGCTTTAAGTTTAAAGAGGGAACTTTAAATATAACTGAGGAAAATATTGAGGATGATTGGTATCATTTAGAATTAGACGATGGGAACAATACTGCTTATACAGGAGAGTGGACCAATAAGGATGTAAATATCATCAGCGATCATAATGAATATATCAATCTATCCTTAGACCAAAGCACATGGAAGCCAAGTCTAGTTACAGTTTCAAAAGAGGGGGAAACAAACCAAAGCTTTTGGATGAAAAAGGACAGCGGGGCAATCACAAAAGAAAAACAGGAAATTATCAAGATTGATAAGACTGCACCGAAGGTAAAGAACATCAAAGCCAAAGATACTAACAACAAACTACAGGATATCATCAATAAGCTAAGCGGCGGAATATTCTTTAAGCCGGGAACGTCATTTGAGATAACGACAAGTGACAAAAAGGATGACCTGAAGGTAAGTGGTACTAAAGAGATTGCTTATAAGGTGTTCAAAACAGAGAAGCAATCAAGAGCCGCAGATGAATTAATCAAGGAAGGAACCGTAACAGTTACCAACGAAAAGGCTAGCATCACAATCAGCGACACAACAGGGACATACAAGGTATGCGTAATACCGACTGACTTGGCAGGCAATACGAATACTGAAAGCTGCCATGAGGTGGAACTAAAGAAAATTGATGTTGATGTAGACGGAGATGGTAAGCCTGATTTCAATGATCCTGACGGTGATGGCTGTCCTGACTTAAACATCAAGTGGAAGAATCCTGAAAATCTTGAGAAATGGATCGTAATTAACGGAGATCGAAATTACGACGGAATCCCTGATATCAATATCGACAGTGACGGCGATGGTAAACCTGATTTGAATGTTGATACCGACAATGATGGCAAGCCTGACCTGAACCTTGTCATGCTTAAAAAGACTGATTGGAAACCTACCAAGTGTGTAAAGGCAGACATCGATAACGGAATCCTAGAGGAATATTGTACAGGCACTAGCATAAAACCGGTTATCAACGTTGATACGGATGACGATAGCATCCCGGATATCAATATTGATACTAACGGTGATATGAAGGCAGACATTAACATAGATACCGATAATGATTCAAAAGCTAATGTGAACATAGCGCCTCCGCACAGTGAGTGGAAGCCTGATAAGAATTACTCTTATGGCAAACCAAGCTTTCCATATGATACCGTCGATAAATATGAGCCATTATTGAATATTGATTCAGACGGGGACGGCAGGCCTGATATTAATATCGATATCGACAATGATGGAGTAGCTGACTTAAACATTGATACTGACGGCGATGGAATACCAAACATCAACATCGACAGTACAGGAGACGGGAAACCCGATATCAACATCGATCTTGATGATGACGGCAAGCCTGATGAAAATATCAAAGAGATCACTGAATGGAAACCGAACAAAAATGTTGACGGTGATATTCCGTATGACACAATGGATTTCAGTGAAACAGATAAACCTATAGAACCTAATAAAGGTAATGATACAGATGTAAAGGGTAATTATTACCCGGGTGATAATGTAGGGGGAGCTATCACAGGAGATGACACTGATATAATAAAGCTGGTAATCTTTATGATACTGAGCGGTATTATCATCGGATATCTTGTAAATAACTATCGGAAAAATACATTTCAATAAAAAAAGTCTAGTAAGGTAGACA
>CANSQL010000063.1 GCA_947649125.1 uncultured Erysipelotrichaceae bacterium
TGATGGAGCGCTCAGAATTCGATCATGACAAGGAAGCATTGAAGGATGTCGTATTTGGAGTATATGCGAAAGAGGATATTGTATATCAGAATCGCACAGTATTACAGGCAGGAAGTCTTGTCGCAATCACAACGGCCGATCATAACGGACAGCTTCAGGCGATCATTCATCACAAGGGAACGTATGTGTTAAAAGAAATCGCTACAAACGGAAACTATATTCTTGATGAGAAAGAATATGAGTTTGAATATCGTTAAAGATGATGGAAGCTTCCTACAAGCACACAGTACTTCAAGCATTCATCAATACAGAATTGAATTTCATATGATACTGTGAAATCTTTCCCAATTATTTTCTATCAGGAAGTGTATTTTAGATGAAGGAACGCTGTATATAAATTCTAAATAGACAAAGCTTTACGATTCACAGCCGTCTGTATCAAAAAATCAGGCGGCTGTGTTTTCTTATAAGCATTTTACAGGAAAACCGATGATAAAGAATATGGCATGAAACCGCTTTATATGGATACACAACATTTCTTATTTGATGATTTACGATGATTGATCATGTAAAGGAATACGAATGATGAATAAAGAACTGAAATGATAAATTATTTGTCAAAGAGCCTTGTGTAGGCTACAACCTTTCATACGAATTTATATATTGCGGCAAGCGTCGGGAAATGGTATAATGAGCGTGCGTGAAACAAAGGGTGAAGGCAGTCGGAGTCATGAATACCGCAGATGCATCGTTTAAGGAAAACGTACTTGTGATTAATGCTTCTGTTCAACATTCTGCCTGAAACTGACTAAACTCGGTATAAAGGGCTTTTTTTAATTATATACTAATTTTACAAGGCTAAGGTGATAGAATATGAATAAAATCGGATTGATATGTGAAGGCGGAGGTACAAAAGCAGCCTATACATGCGGTGTACTGAGCTGTTTTTTAGATGAAAATATCGAATTTCCGTATACAGCGGGAATCAGTGCCGGTGCAGAGGTGTTATTGGCATTTGTGGCGAAACAAAGGGATCGCCTGCGCATTACCGGAGTAGATGCGGCATGTGATCCTGCGGCAATCGGCATTCAGCCCTTGATGAAGGAACGCGGTCTGTTCGGTATTAATCATGTGATGAAGTTTATAGAAGATAAAGCACCGCTTGATTATGAAACTTTTAAACAGTCAAAGACGGAATTAGACGTCGGCTTATATAACATTGATGAAAACCGTGTGGAATATTTCGGCAAGGAGGCCTTTGAGCCTGTCGAACAGAAGCTTATTATAGCTGCGTGTTCACTTTTTATTCTGAATCGTCCGGTACGCTTTCAAGATCATTTATATATGGATGCCGGTCTGGTTGATATGATACCGATTGAACAAAGCATCCGCAAGGGTATGGATAAGCATGTTTTTATCTCTACCAAAGAGGAAAACTATATCAGAAGGCCTGCCGGTGCATATCAGATTCATTTGGCACGTTTGATGTATCCGGGCAATAAAACAATTCGTGAAAATTTGCGTATGCGCCATATCAATTATGCCAAACAGTGGCGCCGCGTTCAGGAATTAGAGAAGCAAGGTAAGGCGTTGGTTTTGCGTCCGAGTGCTGATTTCGGTGTAACCCGTTATACGCATGATGAAAAGCTGCTTGGTAAATGGTATGACCTTGGATATGAGGACACCAAAAAGCGACTTTCCGTGATTAAGGATTTTATGAAAAGCGTATAAAAACGATAAAAAGCGTGTTTCAATAAAAAAAGACTGGATTTTTTAATCGCTTTATAGTATTATTATAAAGCAAATGCTGAAGTGGTGGAACGGCAGACACGCTGTCTTCAGGCGGCAGTGCGAGCAATCGCGTGTGAGTTCAAATCTCATCTTCAGCACCATATGCGAATAAGACCTTTTTACAGGTCAACGGTGTCAGCTTATGAATATAGGTTGGCACTTTTTTATCGTTTGTTATCTTAAAGGTGGGGGAGAAGCAAGTGTTTTTTTGTCTTAAAAAAGACGATTTATTTATAAGTAATTTATAAAAAAAACAGAAGGGTATTTTTTAATGCTGTGATATAATAGAAAGGTCATGCTGCCCCTTTCGCTGTTTAACAGAGAAGGAGGTGAAACTGTAGTGGAAGAGATTGTAACTATAATTACTGCCGTCATAGCAGGCATAATTTGTCATTATGCTTGCGAATGGCTAGACGGTAAGAAGTAGCATGATTAGCCTTGAGCCGATATTGGCAGATATCGGTTCTTTTAACAAATAAAAAAAACAACCATGGCAGTGGTTGTTTTTTTTACTGTAGTGGCTTGTAACTATTTGCCTGTCTATATTATATGCCAATCAGAAATAAATAGCAAGGTTGTACTCTTTTTTTGTTTGAGAAAAAATCAAGGAAGCAGTTGATTTTATTCAGAAATCTCATATAATATTATTGACAGTAGCTCCAACGCCTCTTTATAATGCGTACCGGTGGAGCTCTTTTTTTTGGAAAGGTATATAATATGGTGAAATTAGAAGAACCGAAAACCTATGAGGATCAACTTGACGGGGTTTCCATATGAATGGGAAAAAAATATTGCAAGAAGCTAATGGCTATTGTATAAGAAAATAATAAAGAATAATATATTTACATGTCCTTTATCATACACGGTAGGTTAATAAACTATAAAAGAATGTCGGTATAAACAGTTAACCCTTTTATTATTCGTCACTGTTTTATAAATATGAATAACATCACTATCAAACTCCACACCTTAATAAACCAATATTATAAACTTACACAAATCAAAATGAATAATTTCCGTATGATTTCCCATATAAGGCATACAAAACAAATAAAAAGCCTTTGTTTAAAGGCTCAATCAACTATATGGCGGAGACGGTGGGATTCGAACCCACGGACGCTTTCACGTCAACTGATTTCGAATCAGTCTCGTTATGGCCACTTCGATACGTCTCCGTAGTTCATGCAATATTATAGCGGATTTTAATAAAAAAATACACCCCTTCCGTCATAAAAAATTCCCTATCGCTGTTTTCAACGTGAAATCCGATGAAATTCATGCTATACTATACACTGGAATGAGAGGACAAAACATGGAAATGAAACGCAATACGCTCTGCTGGTGCGGAAGCGGTAAAAAATATAAACAATGTCATGAGAAATTCGATGAAAAATATCAAATGATGAAGCTTAAAGGCTGTCATATGCCGCATCGAGAATTAATAAAAAGCCCAAAGGATATTATTGAAATCAAAAAAAGCGCTCAGATCAATACCGGTGTACTGGACTATGTTGCCAAGCATATTCATGCGGGTATGAGCACTGAGGATATCGATAAGCTTGTGTATGAATACACAGTGTCACACGGAGCCATTCCTGCTCCCTTAGGCTATGAAGGCTTCCCGAAAAGCTGCTGTACAAGCGTAAATGATGAGGTATGTCACGGGATACCCGATCCTAATGTGATACTAAAGGACGGAGATATCGTAAATGTAGACGTATCGACGATCTATCACGGATACTATTCCGATGCCAGTCGAATGTTTATGATCGGAAATGTCGATGAGGAAGCAAAGCGTCTTGTAGAGGTCACAAAGGAATGTATGGAAATCGGTATCGCAGCAATTCGCCCTTGGGGCTTTGTCGGGGATATCGGAGCGGCAATTGTTGCCCATGCACACAAAAACGGCTACAGCGTAGTGCGTGATTTTGCGGGCCACGGTGTTGGCAAGGAATTTCACGAAGATCCGATCGTTTCCCATGTCGGGATAAAAAACACCGGTATGGTGCTGACACCGGGAATGATCATCACGGTAGAGCCGATGATCAATGCAGGCGATTGGCATTTATACATAGATGCAGAAAACGGCTGGACCTCATATAGTGAGGACGGCAGTCTAAGTGCGCAATGGGAAAACATGATCCTTATTCGTGAACATGATATTGAAATACTTTCTGCATAACTCATCAAATACCCTAATAAATCTCAAGCTTTGATTCATTGTAATCAAGGCTTTTTTTACGCTTTTTACACTTAAAAACCTACAGCGCTAAAACTGTAAAAATCAACGAAAAAAAGTAAAAAAATGAAATAAATATTGACATTTACTTAAATAAACAATATGATTAAAAAAGAAAAGGATTGATTAATGTGAAGGAAGAAACCTGTAAGCTGATTGAAGCAGTAAAAAACAATGAAAACGGTGCATTTGAACAGCTGTATGATGAATTTCATAAGCTGGCATATTTTTTCGCATACAAGCTTTGCCGCAATGAAGCAGATGCGAAGGATGCCGTACAGGAAACCTTTATCGAAATTTATCGATCCATTCATACATTAAAAGAAAATTCCTATTTTAAAGCATGGCTCTATAAGATCGTTCATTCAAAATGCAAAAAGATTTTTCGTAAGAACAAGCATATCACGATTGATTTTGAAGATGAACCGCTGATCAATTCCATTCAAGAGGAAAGACTGGAATATACACCGGAACAGCTTACGCGCTTTACAAGTGATAAAGAGGTGCTGGATTCTTTGATTGCGAAGCTTCCGCCTTCACAGGCAACGATCATCACCCTGTTCTATTTGGAACAGTTCAGTGTAAAAGAAATATCGGATATATTAGAAGTGCCTGTGGGAACTGTAAAAAGCCGTTTGTCTTACGGAAGAAATTGTTTAAAAAAAGCGTTGGATGAATATGAAGCAACACAAGGCATCACCCTCAGCTTTCGTGAATTCGATGCACTTGTTGCCGGAGTACTTGTAACACAATTTCAGCAGTTATTTCAAAAACCGCTCGTTGTACCGTTTTTCAAGCGCTTTAAAAGCTTGCTTCAAAGCGGAGGCTCCAAGCTTATTTTAGGAACGGCGGCAGTGGCTGTAACGGTCGGCGGAGTTGCTTATTTCAGTAATCATCGCTCAACCGTTAATGAACAAGAGGAGACTGTGAAAACGACCTTTATTGAAAAACAGCTTGGTGATGAAATTATCGATAATGCGCAGGATGCTTACTTTACGCTTATTTCATGGGCTTGCTGCGACAAGATGATCGATGAAAAAAGCATTGCGGAAGTTCAGTATATGCAGCCCTTATATGAGGAATTGAAGCGTTACGGCGGTGCTTATTATGAACAGCTAAAAAAGGATCATTGGACAGTTGCTTTTGAAAACAGAATCAATGAATAGCTGATAAACAGATGCGAATTTATTTTTATGAATGAAAAGCTTATGCGGATAGGCTTTTTATTTTTGCTTATTTTATAGCTGAAATATTAAAATAATATAGAATTTCCATAATTTACAAAGTGATTTTACATAAATAATCTGATACTATTACCTTGAATAAAGGCAAATAAAAAAATATTATTTTTTTCTGATATTTTGAACCTTTTTTCAAAAAGGGGGAGCACATATGTGCAAAAGTATCGCTGCGAGGTGAAGCTCCTTTGAATTTTTGTGTGAAAAAAGCTTAATATCAAAAGAAATATTAATGCAATATCATGTGGATTAAGATAGGTGCTTTTAGTTTTACGAATAGATTTATTATCAAGTAATAACTGTCTGATGCTTGTGAATGTTGAGGAAAGGAAGTGCGAAATATGTGGAAGAAGATATGTGTTGCGGCGCTGACATGGTTCGGCATATTTAGCGTGATATATGGATATGGCTATTATGTGGAGCATTTACAAGCCGCATCGACATTAAATTACGGCGGTACTGTAACCGGTCGTGTTCATGCTGCCCCTGCTAATCTTAGCGGAACCAAAGAGACGATCGGCATGAAAAAAGGAGATCGCATTTACTTAGGCAGTCATGATGGGACAGCATTGGGATGGCAGTTGATAACCGATCAGATCGTTGCGGGAAATGTTGCGGAGGATAGTTGGTTGGCAATGACAACAACTCCGATCGCAGAGGTTGCCGCATATGATGCTTTTCCCGTATATTATATATATGCAACATATGATACAAAGGTAGTTGCCAGCATAACCGGAACTGCGCCGTTTGAAGAATCAAATAAGAAGCCGATTATGGATGACTTCAACACACAATGGACAACAAGCGAAATGAGTGCATTAATCGGCACACGTATAACGACCTATTATGAAGAAATCGTTAAAGACTTTCCGTTATACGGAGGGAATCAATATGCCTATACGTTGATGAAAGAGAATATATTAACGAATTACAGTGGTAAAAAGGCTTTCTTGATTCACATCTACGATACACTTTCGCAAAGTGTTCCGGGCTATGGAACACTCCAGACAATCTATCAATCGTCGCCGAATGATTTTAAATTTAATCAAGACTACCATTACTTGGATGCTTATATTGATACCGCAGTAACAAACGGTACATTCTATTTCAATGGTACAACCGGTAGTTTCGGATACGCGAACGGCAATGTGCTGACCCCTTATGCGGTGCGACCGTCTATTTACATTCAAAAGCAACCGATTGTATTTGCGGTGTCAACGCTCTCTGCCGGTACACTTGCAAGTATCAGTGAACCGCAATTATCTAGCAGCTATACAAATCTTTACACAGATGCTGTCGGCGATACAATGAAAGTCCGTGTGCTCAATGCGAATATGAATATCACACTGGGAAATCTGTATAATGAGGCAGCGTCAAAAGAACTGCCGAAGGTGAATGGAAAGTATCGTACCGGTCAAGGGTATAAAATTAGCGTTCAGGCAAACGGCAATACTGCCGTCGGCGGCAGTACAGTATCCGCGCTGATTTTTAATGAACAGGGTAAATTTATTAATTATGCACCGCTTGGCAGTGCAAACGGGAGTATGAGTTTTTATCAGGTGGATTTGGGCAGCTTACCGGTAGGAAACTATCAAATTGCCGTGGTGAATGAAGTGTTTAATAATGACAGTACAAACCCGGCATATGCTTCTGCGATTTCGCAGGCAGTACCATTGGAAATTGTGGAAAGTCATAAGATTGAGTATCAAAAGGATCCGCAGCCGGGTGCTGTAAAAGGAGATTATGAATATCAGAAAAATGTGGGTGCAGGAGCGACGATCGGTAAGATAAAAGTCGTTACTGCAGGTATCCCGCCGTTGACATTTCGAATAACCGGCAACGGCGATGCAAGCTATGAAAACTTTGAAATTGAGGGGCTGGACAGTAATCATGCATCTTCCGCATCTATGTTAAAGGTAAAGGTTAAAGCAAATGCACCGAATTTAATTCAGGGGAGTTTAAAAGCCGGTTCGTATGGCTTCTGTGTGGAAACAACCGATTTCTATGATGCACCAAGTACACAAAAAGATAATGTAACCAAAGTTTGTACGACCTTAAAGGTGGAAAAAACTGATTTAAGTGTTGCGTTTACTAATACAGCGGCAGTAAAGAAATCCATCGATGAAGCGAAAACACCGTGGAATGAAACAGCGACAGGCAACCCAACCTCAGGTACTAAGGTAACGTACAGTGTGAGCGGCGGAGATGTTTCCTTGATTACGATTGATGCGAATACAGGGGCGATTACTTATGCAGGAAATAATGCGTTCGGTAATGTCAAGATAAAGGCAGAGATTGATGATGATCCGAGTACAGGAGCAGATAACTATAATCCTGCTTCGGCAGAAAAGGAAATTACTATTTATCGAGGAGTAGACGGAAGTGTGACTCCGCACAGTAATTCATCAAGTACGACAACTCCGACTTTTACTGCCTCAGATTCAAATATTAAGGTAAACGGAATTATCGGTACAATCAACGGAAGTTTAGGAACACCGGATACGATCGGCGGCAGTACCACAACGTATCAATACGGACTAAAGGCAGGAGTCGGAGATGCGAATTTCTTTAGTGTCGATGCGAATACAGGAGTCATTAAAACGACTGCGAACCTTGGACTCAAAACTTATACGATTACAGTAACGGTATCAGATAAATGGAGCACAAAGGAAATACCTGTCACAATCAATGTCGGAATGTCAGCGGCAGAGAATCTGAAGTTTTATGAGAACAGTACCTCAAGTACAATCATCAATACGAAAAGCGCAAAGGTGACAGACAAGAATGTAACGGTATATGCGACAGTCAAGGGGAGCACGAATACGAATCCTGTCACCTATAGAATCAAGGATAGTTCAACGAATGTGATAGAAGTGAATCCAAACAGCGGAGCGATTACGATACACGGTGTTGGAACAGTTACGATCGTCGCAGAGAAACAAGGGGCAAGTGGGCAGGCTAACGCAAGTGCTGAGCTGACGTTTACGGTAACAGCCGGAGCACAAAACTTCATCTATACCGACAGCGCAGGAAATGAACTGCCGAAAAGCGGCAATAATTATTCAGCGAAAAAAGAGGAATATGCGCCGAATAAAACCTTTCAGCTCTATACAGCGGGAAATCCTACGGGAAGTACCGTCACATATCAATTAAAATCAGGAGCACCAACCGATGTGATATCGGTAGATGCAAGCGGGCTTGTCACAATCCTAAATGCCACGCAAACTGCACAAACAGGCAAGGTTATCGTTCAGGCGACCAGTCACGATCCTACAGGAAACTACAGTGATAAAACGATTGAGCTTCCGATCAATATCGATAAGGGCACAAGAACAATAAGTTTTGTGGAAGACCCAATCTATGTAGTAAGCGGAAAAGGACAAGTAGTACCTGTCACAGAGGTAGACGGAGTTAAAGATACAGATGGTGATGTACTCATTGAAATTGACAGTAATGAGGATCACACGATTGCGTGGACAAACGATAATAAAACAATCGATT
>CANSQL010000064.1 GCA_947649125.1 uncultured Erysipelotrichaceae bacterium
GTAATGCAATAGAATGATCTCATTGATCAACTAATGCGTTACAGCCTCTTTTTTTTGTTACACAATCATACTGTTATACTTTTTTGGCAGATACAATCAGCATCATAGGCCGACGCATTTCATCTTTCATTTCGGGCAGATTCAGCATTTCTTGCGGTGGCTGCGGTTCGATGATATGTTGAATCGTAAATCCGTTTTGCAGCAATGTATTCAGGTAGGTAGTAAGTGTTCTATGATATTTAATCACTTTCTCTCCTAAGAAAACAGCTTCTCTTTCTCCTTCATAGTAATAATTATCGATTGGAAAATGAAGGATACTTCCATTTTCATCATAATACCAATCCTGTGTCCCGCAAGAAGTAAAAACAGGATGCTCTGCAGAAAATACAAGCTCACCGTCTTTTTTTAACCATAACGCTATATTCTTAACCAAAGTCTTAAAGTCCTTTACATAATGGAATGCCAAAGAACTTAGAATAATATCAAAGGATTCTGATTTAAATTCTAAATCTTCCATAGCGATACATTGATATTGAATACGCTGATCATTATTTTTTTGTTTGGCAGCTTCCAGCATCTTATAAGATATATCGGTTCCTAAAACAAAATCAGCTCCGTTCTCAACTGCATATTTACAATGCCAACCATAGCCGCAGCCCAGATCCAAAACATTTTTTGATTGAAAATCCGGAAGTATTTTTTGCAGTTCAGACCATTCCCCTGCACCTGACAGTCCTTTTTTTGAACGCTCCATTTGACTGTACTTTACAAAAAATTGCTCATTATCATATTTATTCTCTTTCATTTGTAACCTCTCTTATATCCGTATGTTCTTTATAGCCCTCTGTAACATACTGCTTCAGCTATTGCCGTATCATTATAACTCTAAATACGATATTCATAAGATTTCCCTTTTCATAAGAAAAGGCATACCTAAGTATACCCTTATATATCATGTTCAGGAAGCTTCTTATCAAGCTTTTCCTCGATTTCCTCCTCTATCGGAGGCTTTTTCAATGCCTTGCGAATTACATCGATAACTGATAAAATCGGATGATACTGCGGTGATATCATATGCGATATTTCTAAAAACAGCTCTACACCGACTGCCATTACGATCAAGGCAATCAATCCAATCGTTTTATTGACGATATACAAATAAGCGGTAAAGCCGAATAGGCCGGTGACTGCATACAGAATCAATACGGTATTACGATGACCGAAGCGCCGCATAAGAACATGATGCAGATGATTCTTATCGGCATCGGAGAAGCTTTTACCGAGCAGCTTTCGGCGGATGATCGCACTGATCGTATCCAAAATCGGAATTCCCAGTAACAGAATCGGTAAGCCGAGTGTAATCAAGGTCGAGCTTTTAA
Source organism: uncultured Erysipelotrichaceae bacterium (assembly GCA_947649125.1). GTDB lineage: Bacteria > Bacillota_I > Bacilli_A > Erysipelotrichales > Erysipelotrichaceae > C-19. The sequence goes on from CANSQL010000064.1 coordinate 1,380, forward strand.
AGCCCAATAAGGAAATCGCTGAAATAACGAAGCCCAAGAATAACGCACCGCAGTCGCCCATAAAGATGCTTGCGGGATGTGAATTATACAACAGAAAGCCTAACGTACTGCCTGCCAAAATCAGCGACAGCATCATAATATCCGAGCGCCCCTCTAATAAGGAAAGCGTTGCGATCACCACAAGAATGATTACGGAAATACCGCCTGCCAAGCCGTCCAAGCCATCAATTAAATTAATCGCATTGGTGATACCGATAATCCAAACAAAGGTCACCAACAAGGATATCAAGCCAAGATTAATTGAAATACCGAAGGGCAAGCGTATCGCATCTAAGGTTACACTGCCGAACGATATCAATATCAATGCGGCAACAAACTGAAACATCAGCTTATAACGAGGCCTCAAATCAAGCATATCATCTATAAGACCGCCGATAAACATGACCGTAGCACCGATCAGGATGCGATTTAAAGCATCATCGACCTTGACGAACATTGCCATTGTGATAATAAATGAAACATAGATTGCGACTCCGCCGATGCGTGCAATTTTTTTTGTGTGAATCGTTCGCTCATTCATCTCCGCATAAATGTCAAGGCGATAAGCAATCTTTTTTAATATCGGCGTCAATAAGGCCGACATCAGAAAAGGAATGAATAAATACTTCAGCCATTCCATTTCCTACACCTCCTTGACCCCTATTCTACAAGATGTAGATTTTCAAGCATTACCCCTGTTCCCTCCGCAACACAGCGTAATGCGTTATCCGCTACATAAACAGGAATATGAAGCTCATTTCGCAGCAGCTCATCAATGCCGTGCAGCAGCGCACCGCCGCCTGTCAGCACAATTCCGCGTGTTACGATATCACTCGCCAATTCAGGCGGTGTTTGTTCCAACACGGTTTTACAAGCTCTGACGATTTCCTGAAGCGATTCTCTGATGCTTTCCTCAACCTGTTCACTTGTCAGTGTAATCGTATGCGGTAAGCCGGTCACAAGATCACGACCGCTGACCTCGATGGAATCATGACGTGAGCCCTTCCATGCGGTACCGACCTTTTTCTTGATCTCCTCAGCAGTACGATCGCCGATCAACAGCTTCTTTTCTTCCTTAACAAATTTCAAAATATCCTTATCCAGTGTATCACCGGCAATTTTCAATGAAGTAGATGAAACGATTTCACCCAAGGAAAGCACTGCGACATCAGTCGTACCGCCGCCGATATCAAGCACCATACAGCCGCTCGGTTTAGAAATATCCAAACCGGCACCGACAGCCGCAACCTTCGGCTCCTCTTCAATATAAACCTTTTTCGCTCCCGCACGATAAGCGCTGTCACGAATCGCATTGCGCTCTACCGAAGTAATATTGCTCGGGCAGCAAATCAAAATCGTAGGACGCTTAAACATGCCCTTTAATTCCAATTTCTTTAAAAAGAAATTCAACATGATTTCCGTTACCTCAAAATCCGCAATTACGCCGTCCTTCATCGGACGAATTGCCATCACTCTGCCCGGTGTTCTGCCAAGCATATCCTTAGCATCCTGACCTGCAGCCAAGCATTTCTTTGTGCTTGCATCTATCGCAACAACGCTGGGTTCATCAATTACGACACCCTCGCCTTTGACATATATCAATAAATTCGCAGTACCTAAATCGATACCGACCTCTTTAGAGAAAAAACTCATAGTCTATGTTACCTCCATTTCGCATTTATATCATTATACCACACTTTTACACTTTTATATCATTAATCCATACTTTTCATTTATAACATCTTTGTTAGTTTCGGCATTCATACAATAACGATTCATTATTCATTGATAAAATGATGAAAAATCATACCTGAAACGATCATTCTTTCTCTTAACAGAAAATGATTACGATATAGAAAGCTTGCGATAAGATAAAAAAACAAGGCATAAATGCCTTTTGCATCTATACCTTGTCTGTATTTCATTAATTATTCTCTTGTTTTCTGCGTGTTACATAAACTGCAGAACCGACAAGCAGTAATAATGTTACCCAAGCCATTGCGCTTGAACTTTGTTGTGAAGCACCTGTTCCCTTGATCGGAGAATTCGGCTTGATTGTTTCATTTGTACTCGGCGCTGTCGTTGATACGATTGCATAATGAGAATTATGCGTTGTTCTGAAGTTAATCGTATTATTATCAATCCAGCTTGGGACAAATGTAATATCACCTGAATCAGAGATATATACAACTCTTAAGCTCTTGCCGAGCATTGTCTTATCAAGCTGAATGCTCATAAGCATATTAACAGATTTATCAAGCTTAACCCTATTACCGTCACTGTCTACAAAATAGATATCAAGCAATTTTTCAAAGCTGTATTTTGTTAAGAATGTCTTATCCTTAATTGTAGCTTCGAATGCTTTTAACATCGCTTCATCGTAGCGATCGATCGCAAGCTTAACATCACCTAAATCAATATCTGTTTTAACAGTTACTTCATCCTTTTGATAAACATTGTTATAATCAGGGTCAGGATTCGGTTTATCGTAGTTTTCTAAAGCTTTTGCCGCTTTCACCAATGCGTTCCATGCAGAATCCGCATCAGCCTGTACAGCTTCACTGTCCTTGTTTACCTTTTCAGCATTTGTATAAGCTTTCTTAAAGGCATCTGCCATTGTTTTCGGATAATCGCTCAGCTGCTTTAACAGATAGCTGTAATCCTTGATTGCCTTCTGCAGCTTTGTCTTATCGGCTGTTTTCACAAGAGCCTTTTCAGCAGCCTTTATGAGCTGTAATGCTTCCTCAACATCTGCCTTAGTTGCGGTTTCATCAGCCATTACAGTCTCACCGTTCGCAATCGCATCCTGTAATGCTTCATAGCTTACCTTTGTATAACCGTCTGCTTTAATAGCGCTCGCAGCTTCGATTGCTTCTGCTAAAGCTGTTTTATCAACCTTTTCTTTCAGGATATCCATTGCATTTTTCAATGTTTCAACGGTAGCTTGAACATTCGCTTCTGTTGCGAATTCATCTGCGCTTACTTCTTTCGCGTAATCCAACAGTGCACAGAATTCACTCCAGCTTTCATCAGTGTAATCACCCTGCTCCACCTGATCAAGCTCACTGATCAACTGATCTAATTCACTCTTATCCACTGACTGAGAATCAACATCGGTTAATTTGATGTGATCTAACCAATGACTTCCGGCAGGAATGCTGCTTACAATATTGAACAGATACAGCTTACCTAAATCCTGAGGGGCAGCTACACGATAAGCATAATCCTTACCGATGCAAACTTCTGTTTCACCCGGCGGAGTTACATACACGCTGTAAGTAGACTTACTCAAATCTACAGCGAAGCGTACATGATAAGAGGTATTCGGTTCATAGGTCAAGTCGCTTTGTACAAAGCCGACTGCCTTGCCATCTACCTGATTACCGTTATATGCACCGAATTTTCCGTCCTTGTACATACGCATCAGCATTGGAATTTGTGTATAAGAGGTATGATTGGAATCATAAGCACCCAATCCAACCGGAATATCAACAATTCCTGTATCCTCTGTTGTCGTAATCATATCGAATTCTACATTTACCTTATCGGAAGTATTCTTACCGATTTGTCTTTGTGCCGTAGTTGCACCTGTAGTATCCGGAGACAATGCCAACAGTGCATCGATAGAAGGTCTTGGATTATCATCAAACGGCGCATATACCTCAAACTCATAAATACTTCCGCTATATACTTTATTGTTTGTGGAATTTTTCCATCTTTCTTTTTGCACGTATTTTACATAGCGTGCATCAACAGGCTCAATACTGATTTTTTCAATCGCCTGCACACCTGCAGCGGCGATTACCTGTGCATCATTTTTGCGATATACAGGCTCAAAGTTTACTCCGTCCGTTGATACTTGAATTTCATATTTACCAACCTTAGACTCATAATTGATAACCAAATCACCGATATTGTATACATCACCGAGATCAACCAACAGCCACTGCTCATCCTTGTCTTTCGCAAAGGATACACGAGAATCCTTGCTGACAACACCGTCTACAGCCATTTCCGCAGTAAAGCGTCCGTCATTAACCTCTAATCCAGATACGCTGACAGTTTTATTCAATGCCAAATTCTCTCTGACAATGCCCATTTTTTCCAATACTTCATCCGCACTCAATGCACGATTATAAACAGACATTTTAGAAAGCGTACCTTTTGTATTTTCAAATACCTTTTCCACCGGCAATACAAATGTAGAGCTTTGCTGAGTTTTACCGGCAATCGTCGTATTAGTCAGCTTACCGTTACCGATTTGCTTACCGTCAACATACAATGTCAGATTTTTATTATCACATACTAAAGCAATTGCGATTTCCTTATCTGTTTTCGGTGTATAGTTGAAAGTAAATTCATACTGATCTCTTGCATAGCTTAACTTACCGAGCTTATTCACATAGAAGGTTCCGTCAGCTCCCGCAAACAGCGTTGCGTTCTCATTCAATTCATCTAACGTCAAATTCATAAATACAGAGTAAGGATAACCAATGCTGTCCATCGGTAAAGACAGATAGCCTGTACCGTCGAATTTCACTGCACCGTCAGCTGCAGAAGCCTTTGTCAAGGTTGCATCATAGCCGTTTGTACTATTGTCCTTAACTGTTGTTCCGTTTTCCTCAAAGTCATATTCAGCAATCAAATCCGTATCAGATTCTACATAACGTCCCGGATTTGCATTCGGCACCTTATTTTGCAGCGCATTAATACGCTCTCTGAACTGTGCATAAGTCTGTCCGTTGTCATCTTCACCATACCATGTTTTTTCAGCGACTAAGGAAACAGCATCTTTAATACGATCATGAATATCAAACCAAGAGAAACCGGTTCTGAAAGATGTCATATCATTCCATAATGCGAAAGATGCGCCCTTTGTCTGTGGATGTGCCACAGGCATAATTGCTTCACCGGATGGATTTCTTCCGGATTTAAAGTCATTTACTTCAAATTTTTCATACAGCTTTTTCGTATCAAAGCGATCCGGATATCCGGCATTTGCCGCAGGTACGATATACAGCCATCCGCCGTAAGTGTTAATGACATCATAACCTGCATTATATGTTTCATGAACATCTGCCCAATACGGCGCCCAAAGGTTCATTACGATATCACTTGTTACCGGAGTAGTGCCGTTGAAACCGTTTTTACCTAAAGAAGCCCATGCACGACTTTGATAGCCCTTGGCATTTACATATTTTGCGAAATGATCGGTCCATTTACGCATTTGTTCACCATAAGCTTTGTCATATTCATCAGTACCGATATGGAAGTTTTCACTTTGTATTACCGGATCGGGACCGTCTAATAATTCATCAATCAGCTTTTCCAAGATTCGCGCATTGGCATTGAATGCTTCTTCAGTTCTGATATCCAAATATCCTGCTTTCCACATTACTACGCCTTCAATATCCTTTAAAGCATCGGCATGATACGGTGAATCAAGTTCGGTAATAACATCAATTCCGTATACCTTCATATCCTTCTGATACTGACGATATTCCTCTTGCGTGTAATAACCGTCTTTTGCGTTAATAGAAGGATATACTTTACTTTCCAAACGGAATGCGCTGTAACCGGACTGTCCCCAGTAGTCATTAATGTGAATATGTGCTTCATTCATCTTATAGAAAGACATATAAATTGTCATTTCTTCAAGATATTCTAACGGAATATACATTCTGCCGACATCGATCATACCGGCACGTACTTCATACTGCGGATAATCTCTTGTCAGACCTTTTGGCGCTGTATTATCATTTTGATATAAAATCTGAGTAATTGAAGCAGCACCGTAAATCCATCCGTTTTCAGTATTGCCCGGTGCGGAAATTGTAACTACATCATCAATACTCATGTAGTAACCCTCTGTACCGAGTTCATCTGTTGTATAAGCACTCGCAAATGTGATATCACCCGCTTTCGGTGCGGCGCCCTTAACCACATTGATATCCATTCCAAGCATATCCTTCAGATATGTTTTTAATACGTTTGCCGCAGCCTTTTGATTATCTGTGCTATAGATAATCTGAGAGCTGTTTGTTAATTGGAAGTTTCCGGTTCCGCCGCTCCACTCTCTTAGGCCCGGTAATACATTCGGTTTTGCGTTTGTTCCCGTTACCGGATTGCTTCCCGGAATCGTAATTGCCGGTGCATCGACAGTAGATGTCGCAGTATCTGTTGCATCTGTTTTATTCGTTACGCGATACATTACCTTTACAGGCATTGCACTGATCGGCTGATAAACAACATTCGCTGTACTTACGACCTGTGGATTATCTGTTCCGTATAATTCAATCTCATAATCTGCCGGCACTGTCGGAAGAACCAAAGAATTTCCGTCAGGTGCTAAGGTTGGAGCTGTATTTTGAATATCTTTAATTACTTCAGCAGCAGTAGAAGGAACATGGTCATCGATTACATCATTTGAATATACTTCAAATTCATAAACGGAATAACCGTATTTTGCAGTTTTCGGCTGTAAACACAACAGCTTTATGTAACGTGCGTTCACATCTAGACTGTCATGTACCATTTCACCGGCAACAGTGGTGCCGCTTTCTACAAAATCAGTAAAGTTCACACCGTCTAAAGAGCCTTGCAGCTTATATTTTGTCGCAGTGGCACCTTCCCAATCGATTACAATTTTATTGACAGTGTACTCCTCGCCGAGATCGACCATCATCCATTGTTCAATATTCGGATCCCATTGTTCAGTAGGTGTTCCTGTACCAAGACGCTTTGTAGACCATCTGGAATCATTGTTCGTATCAGGGTCTTCATCACCCTTACGCTTTCCGTCTACAGCCTTCAATGCCGTCTTTCCTGAATCAGGGTATACGCTGGATTCTGTTGCTGTCTTGTTTAAAGCCAAATTCTTTAACTGTGCAGCTTTTACCGAAATACCTTGAGCCGGCAGTAAAGTTACGACCATTAAAGCAGTTAAACAGCTTATCATCAGCTTTCTAATCTGTTTCATCACTTTTCTCCTTTCTTATTCATCGAAATGAAACATTCTACTATTCTCTTGTTTATAAATGTAGA
>CANSQL010000065.1 GCA_947649125.1 uncultured Erysipelotrichaceae bacterium
ATATATGAGGCAAAACTGACCAAGTTAGATGAAATTGAAGAACTGATGAGGGAAGTAGCGGAATTTTACTTGGAGCAAGACGGTGTTATTGATGTACACTATATAAAACGTACTCACCGACAAAAAGATTTCAATGCAGTTAAAGAGGGAGAATTACCTGTTCGTCTTACAAGAAATGTTGGTAAGGTAACATATGTCTTGTATTGGGTGCTGGAAAATGAAGAAGCACATGCAAGAGTTTCAAAACTTGGTATAGAAAAATTTTATAAACGTTGGAACAGATGTTTAACTACAATGCCCAAAATAATCTTGGGTGAAAATATTGTTTAATTTACGAATTAGTTTTTATCGATTTAATAAAATTTCAAAACAGAACGGCAAGGCAGGTGTAGCTTACAGTTAAGATTAGGTACTCCAAAGGTATCCCTAAAAATACTCTGTCCTAAAATAAGCCTATCAAGGATGCGAGCGATAAAGCATCTGAGCGATTGATTACAACCGATGTTGACTCGGCATAAAAAAATATCCTCTTTTCGCATTGCCGAACGCACCGAACGAACATGCGATCCAAAGAGGATATTTAAATTTACACTCCTATAAATTAATATAGATAAACAGCATTCGATCCTTGCCGCTCATATCCTTGATGATCTCAAAGCGATCATTCGGAAAGTATTCCTTCACAAGCTTTCGCATTGCTTCACTTTGATTCCATCCCATTTCAAATGCCATCATCGCCTTATCCTTTAATACCTTGCGGCAGTTTTCAAAAATAATACGATAAAACTTCAAGCCGTCCTCACCGCCGAACAGGGCTACATGCGGTTCATAGTCGACCACGCTTGTCTCCATCTGTTCATCAATAGGAATATAAGGCGGATTGGAAACAAGTATATCCACCTTTAGATTACGATCGATCAACGGCTCTAACATATCACCAATCATAAACGGTACGGCTGCTTGATTAGCTTTTGCGTTTTCACACGCAACGGCGATTGCCCGCTCACTGATATCCGTTCCGATGACATTCAGTGCCTCTGCCTCTTTTTTCAGTGTTACGGCAAGTGCACCGCTTCCGGTTCCGATATCCGCAAGTGTTACATCCTCTGCATCAGCGAAATATTCATCATAATCTGCCAATATATTCGCCGCCAATTCCTCAGTTTCGGGGCGAGGAATCAGCACATCTTCATTCACGGTAAAGCGATATCCGTAGAACCATTCATAGCCGAGGATATGAGCAAGCGGCTCCTGCTTCAACAAGCGCTCTACCCCTTCCTCATACTGCTTCTGTAATTCAGGTTCCATCTCTTGATCGATTTCCGTATACAAGTCATGTACCTGTAACTGACAAAGCTCCACCATCAAAAGCTGTGCTTCCTGCTGCGGCAAATCCTTCTCACTCAATGCGGCTTGGGCAATGCGCAAAGCCTCACGAAAGGTTGCCATTATGATTGTTCTCCCGCTAGCTTCGCCTGTTGATCGGCACTTTGAAGCGCGGTAAACATATCGTCAAGACGCCCTTCCATAATGCGGTCAAGCTGATTCACATTATATCCGATGCGATGATCGGTCACACGATTCTGCGGATAGTTATAAGTACGAATTTTTTCCGAACGATCACCCGTACCGATCTTAGAACGGCGCTCCGCACCCGCCTGCGCTTCAATCTCACGCTGACGCTCCTCATAAACACGAGAGCGAATCGTCATCAATGCAGTTAAGCGATTCTCATGCTGAGAACGTCCGTCCTGACACTTCACCACGATTCCGGTCGGCTTATGCACAATTCTGACAGCCGAATCGGTTTTATTAATATGCTGACCGCCGGCACCTGAGGAACGCATCGTTTCAATTTCTAAATCGTTCATATCGATATCAAAATCCTCTTCTTCGATTTCCGGCGAAACCAATACGGTAGCCGTTGAGGTATGAATTCTTCCTTGACTTTCTGTTTTCGGCACACGCTGTACACGATGACTTCCGCTTTCAAATTTAAAGGTTCCGTATGCACCGTCTCCCTTGATCATAAAGCTAACGAGCGCAAAGCCGCCTGCCTCACAATCATCCATTTCAATCGTTTCAATTCGCCAGCCCTTGCTTTCCGCATATTTCACATACATGCGAAACAAATCACCGGCAAAGATATTTCCTTCATCTCCGCCCGCAGCACCGCGTATTTCAACGATCGCATTGTGAGAATCATTCGGATCCTTAGGAATCAATAGGATTTCCAATTTATTCAACAGTTCCTCTTTTCGTATCGTTCCCTGTTCAATTTCAAGCTCAGCCATTTCCTTGATTTCCTTATCATCTTCCTGTAATAAGGCTTTAGCATCCTCAAGGTCCTGCATCAGCTGTTTATATTCCGTATAGGTTTCTACGACCTGTGTTAAATCAGCCTGTTCCTTACCTAATTTAGCCAACTGCTTATTATCTGAAACTATCTCGGGAGACATCATCATTTCAGTTATTTCATGATAACGATTTACCATTCCCTCTAATCGTTCTATCATAATACTCATATCGTTTCCTCGCTTTCACTTTTATCAATCAAACGATATTTTGTGTTTATTATCTCATGTTTGATTTTTCCTTATATACTATACCAAAAAGTGGCAGTTCTCACAAGCGAAATCGGCTTTGTTTTGGTTATTATACACTTTTAAAACAGGCACTTAGTTAATAAATGCCTGTTTGCTCTGTATCAGTATTACCGAACTGTTAATTATGCGAATTCCCTTTTTGTTTTCTGTATATCAGATAATTCATTACTGTGATTGCGGATAGGAATAAAACGATATAAAGCATTAGATTTGTTTCATCTCCGGTGATAGCGCCGCCTACATTATCACCCGGGTAATAGCTTCCTTTGACATCTGTGTCGGTTGTCGACTTGTTTGGTTTGGTTGGTTCTGAAGGTTCATCCGGTTCCTCTTTTTCACTGAAGTCCATTGTGTCGTATGGAACATCCCCATCGACATCCTTGTTTGGTTTCCACTCAGTGATATCCTTAATGTTTTCATCAGGATTACCGTCATCATCGGTATCTACATTCACATCCGGAATACCGTCGCCGTCACTGTCAATATTGATATTCGGAATATTATCACCGTCTGTATCAATGTTGATATCAGGGACTCCATCTCCGTCTAAGTCGATATTGATATCCGGTCTGCCGTCTCCGTCACTGTCTACATTGATTTGCGGTTTGTATTCATTACCTACTGAATCAAATGTAAACTTACCGCCTGTATAATTCTTTTCAGGTTTCCATTCATGGACGTCGGTGATATTTACTGATGCATTGACTCCGTCTTTCGAAATGTTAAGATGAGGTTTGAAATCACCCTGATTATCGATATTGATATTCGGAATTCCGTCATTATCGGTATCCACATTAATTACTGCCTTTACGTTTGTACCTGTGCAGTATTCCTCTAAGATTCCGTTATCGATATCTGCTTGTACACACTTCGTCGGCTTCCAATCTGTTTTCTTTAATATCACTAGGTTAAGATCGGGCTTACCGTCATTATCTGTATCAATATTCAAGTCGGGAATACCGTCACCGTCACTGTCAATATTCAAATCCGGTATCTTATCATTGTTTCTGTCACCGTTAATTACAATCCATTTAGTTTCATCACTTGGGTCTTTCCATTTAATATTTAAATCAGGACAACCATCTCCGTCGGGATCATTGAAATCCGGTTTGCCGTCTCCATCAACATCCACATCAATTTTCTTTAGCTCTGCCTCATGACAGCTTTCCGTGCTTGTGTTACTTGCGTTATCTATTGCTGTTACACATACCTTGTATCTTCCTGTTGTTTCACTGATTGTGATACTTGCCTTTTCACTCGTGACAGTCAAATTGCCTTCTTTGATTAATTCCTCTGTGGCTCTCTCTTGTGAGTCAAGCTTATAAATCTTATAGCTTATTTCCTTTGTGCCGCTTACCTTTAAATCATCATTAGAATCATCAGTTGTTATTTCAAATGACGTTCCCGGTTTAAAGAATATCCCGCCGCTCAGCTTATTAATAATATCTTGAAGCTTATTGTTTGAATCCTTCGCTTTGATGTTTTTGACCTTTGGTGCTGTTTTATCGATTCTGATTGTTTCTTGTTTTACCTTAGTAACAGCCCCGCTGTCTTTTTTCATCCAAAAGTCTTGATTGGTTTCTCCTTCTCTTGCGATCGTTACCTGTGTCGGCTTCCATGTACTTTGGTCTAAGGATAGATTGACATATTCATAATGATCGCTGATGATATTTACATCTTGATTGGTCCAAATCCCTGTATAAGCAGTATTGTTTCCGTCATCTAACTCCAAATGATACCAATCATCCTCGATATTATCCTCTTTGATCGTTAAGGTTCCTTCCTTATATTTAAAACTATAATTGGGATAGGTTCTGTTTAATATTTCGGCATCACCCTTAATCGAATAGCTTCCCGCATTACTGCCTGTCTTTGCGGTTGTGTTCAGCTTGATATCATTTTCCTGTATCGTATCCTGTGTGCCGTTCCATGAAACTAATTCAGTTCTGAAATCCTGATACGTTAGGTTTGGATTCTGTTCTCCCTTATATTTCTCTTTATCATCGATTACAATTTCGATTTCCTTTGGAAGTACCTGCACACTGATTGTTTTACTCAACGGTGTTTCTCCATCCGCTGTTCTTGTGATTTTAATATTGATGCTTGTGGTTCCGCTGAATTTCAGTGCATCGAATTCTGCCTTATTTCCGCTTACCGTCGGCGCAGAGATATATGTCGTTTTATCAACCTCAAAGGTGTACTGAACATTTGTACTGCTTGAATCATCCTGTAAGCTTTTGATTTCAAAGCGCTCTCCGTATACGATCTTGCCCGGTCGATTGACTGCCAGTGTACTTTCATCAGGTCCCATGATTCGCATACTTCCTTCTGCCGTTGCCTTGTTGTAGTTTCGATTCCCTGCCTTTTCTACATGAAGCGGGATATCAATACCGTCATTACCGCTGTAGTTGTATTCAATATCTACACCGTTATTTGTCCATGCAACAGAGGTGTTGATGCTTGAATCGATCGTTATATAATAATCTGTATCATTTACCTGCACTCCACCGTCATTACTTGAAAGGTCTTGTTCATTAATGACCGGTGTCACCTTACCTTTACCGCTTGTCGCATAGGTTACATCCGCAAATGATATCGTCTGATCTGCCTTCTTGATGTTGATCGGAAGCTCTATCGTTTTATCTGAATAGTTACCGCTTGGGTCATGGCTGATCGCTTCAACGATTACCTTGCCCATTTGTGTATTCAAGGAAGCATTCAGGATATGAACCAACCCATTATTATCTACAGATATTACATCACTCGGACTGCCGGTCTTTAGCTGATAGGTTACTGTGCTTCCGGTTGGATTCCCTGCCGTATATAATTGGAATGTTTTATCCTTTGCGTATATCTCCTCATAAGCTTTATATTTATCTGTTTGCTTCGGCAGTTCATTTCCGGCATTATCGGTATAAATGAAATTCTGTGCTCCTGCCGTTACCGTAAAGGTCAGCTCGGCCGTCGCCTTTGCTTGCCCGTTAATTCCTTGTTTCTCTGCGACAATCGTAACCGTTCCTACACTGTGAATCGTAACTGCACCGCTGTTTTGATGGACTTCAATGACATTTGTACTCCCGTCTTTAATTTTATAGGTAACCGGACTATTATTGGTGCTGCCCTTCACTGTCGCAAAGACAACTACATTTGAATCCGTTACCTTCACACTCTTTGTCGTTATCGCGGTACTTGATGTACTGTTTTCATAAAACTTCAGATTCTCCGCTGCGGACATTCCGACATTGATTGTCACCGGAATTTCCTTTGTGCTCCATTTGTCCGATACTGTTACCGTAATGGAATAGCTTTGTACTCCCAAATTCGCAGTCGTCTTTATTACGCCTGAATTTGTATCAACGCTAAAGAAGTTCGCATCGCCTACGCCGGCCTTTAAACCATATTGATAGGTCGTTGTGCTGCCGCCGATCGTATCGGGAGTGCCGTTCATACCGCTGATCGTTCCGATAATTCCGTTTACCTTTACATTGGAGTCAGCTGCCGTAAAGGTAGGTGTCTGTGTACTTGAGGAATTTGCGTGCGGTGTAACTGTTCCGTCTACCTCTCGATAGATGACGATTTCCTTTTCTGCGAATGATGAGTTGTAATTGTCATTACCGCTGCTTGGGTCATCGTCTGCAGTTGCCTTGATTTTAACCTTACCGTACGCACCGCTTCCTTTATAGGTGATTAAACCCGTATCCGCATCAATCGAAATCAAAGATACGTCCCCGCCGCTGATACTATAGGTAATCTTGATTCCTGTACTCGGTGTCGCGCTCGCCGTTTCATTCCAAGCGATCGCAGCTCCGCTGACTGATTTATTCGTTGTATTCGGATTGGTAAAGGAGACGGAAGTATCTGTTTTTTCAACTGTTAATGCTGTACATACCCTCGTATCAGAAGTAGCCGGAGTCGGATTTCCGTTCGCATCGACTGCATTAATACAGAATTTATAGGTTCCTGCCTTTAAACCGCCGTTCACCAGATCAGGCGCATTACTTTTTACTTTCACATTCAATGAGGTGCTGCTTGATGCATGATTCGTATCTAAGCCGTCAAGCTCAAAGTTTTGGTAAGTATTATCCCCATCTGCTTCCAAGCTGTAAGTCAACGGCATTACACCTTGCGGATTCACCGTTATTTTCCCCACCGTTTGTCCTGCATTTACATTTTTACTGTACTCATAATCCTTACCGCCGCCGGCCCCGCTCGCAGGCTGCTTCGTATAAGTAATGCGATGTCCCTGCACAATTTGAACGCTCATTTTCTCTGACATGGCCGAACAGTATACAGGTGCACGATCACTGCCGGTATAATTCTCATTTACTAATCGAATATAATACGTATTACCGACTGTTAAGCCTAAACCGCCGACATCTACCATGTACTGTTGTTCACCGCCTGCAGTTCCTAAGGGAACATACTTTATGAAATTATTACTATTATCAAAGACCAATGCAGATACTGTATTTGTACCGCCGTTATTTCCTCCGGCATTCGCATTTACCTTTAGATAGATAGAGGAATTTTCAATAATTTTGATTGCATCGTTTTTTGAAATTCCCTGCTTCGTATAATAGGATTCATTATTACTGTTTACAACATCCTTTAAATCAATCATACGACTGTTATCAAGAATTCTCAGCTTCATTGCTTCACCGGTAACTTTTGCCATAGTACCACCGTAAGTCGGTTTTGTAACATTGAACACGGCATTTGTCTGTGCAGTTCCTTTATAATCTGAAAGCGCAAATACAACCTCTTCTAAATCTAAGAATGCAGCAACACGATAAGTAATTTCACTTGTAAACTTCACTGCTCCGCCAAGCTCACCACTATTGCAAACAATACAATGAGCGCTTTGTCCTGTAATATCTCCGCCATGATTGATACCGGACCAATAAGAACCGTTCGGACATTCTGTTGTAGAAAGCATAAAATCTGAAGCCGGCAAATTCATTCCGGCTGCTCCAAATTGACTTGCTATCCTTGCGCCGAATTCATAAAAAGAATTAAATTCAAATATTTTTCCGCTATCCAAATAATCAACATAGCCTTGATCCTTTAAATCAGGATTAGGATCAGCTACAAGAGTATTAAATACTAAACGCTCCATTAACAGATCGTTTTCAATCGTATTGGTTTTAACAGCATTATTTAAATAAGCTATCTTTTCCTTCATCAAGCTTGTTCTTCGGATGTAATTAGTACCGGGATGTACATAGCTGGATATTTCCATCAAACCGCTGATTACATGCCATTGATTGGCATTCATTGATACAGCAGCTGACGAATCCAATGTATAACCATACATATTTGTAGAGTTTGGAATTACCCTGCCCGGATTACTCGCATTACTTAAGCTGTTCGCAATCAAGCGCCAATTTAAATCAGCGCCACCTGCTGATTGTTCTTTAAAGGCAATAAAATCTCCTTTTTCCATTGCCCCTGCATTTCCGTTCGGTAATCTGCCGGCAGGTCCGATTCTGCCTGTTGCATTACCTCCGCTTGTATAGGTGGTAGAAGAAGCCTTCATATTTTTTTGAACATAATTATACGCAAAAGCTATACTCATTGTACTTATTACCGTTATTAGAATAACAAGTGATTTCTTCCACATAATCCATCTTCCTTTCTCTCATGTCTACAAATGTAGAC
>CANSQL010000066.1 GCA_947649125.1 uncultured Erysipelotrichaceae bacterium
ACTCCTTCATGATGCGTGCCAATATCTGTTTATTACTTAATATTTTCTTACAATATTCATCATATGCTTTATTCAAATCATTGTTTTCGATCGCATCCGCGACCTCTAAATTATTTTTCATTTATTCACTCCCCACCGTTATATTTAACAAAATCAGAAGCCCCTAAACCGCTTCTTTTAGCTGTTTCCATTATAACATAGCGTTTGAATAATAGATATAGATTTACAGCAATCACCTAAAATAACATTTTTGTACATAATTAGACGATAATTGATACTGCTTTGTGTAACTAAGTACCCTTGTAAAATCCTGCGACAGACACAAAACAACGATGAATAAAGGCGCAGAACGCACAATAACACTCAACCGATAAGAAGCTTAATGTTTGCTTAAATCACTTCCTATGCCTCTGAAACGAAGCGTGAGTGTGGTTTTCCAAGCAATCCATCGCTGCAGCAACCATCTATACCCGTTACCCTCAATCAATCACTCATCCTGCCCTCATTTCACTGTTCTGCACTTTCCTGCAACGGATACGTTGCGATAGCGCAGCTCTTTGTCTTCCCGTCTCTTGCAAAAGCATCCGCCCAAGCCCCGCTCGAAACTCCCCCTCTCCTCACACACCCCCCCGTTTTAATTTTTACATCAAACTCACGCAAATTTGATATTTCAGCAATCCGCCCCGCCCTTTCTTCCCACTATTTTGCATAATTTTTCATAATCAATTATAGTTTAGAATACACCCTATATTTTATACAATATTCCCTCTCCGATCATTATTTTCCCCTTCTTTCCCACCTATTTTTTTACATTTCGCTCATTTTTTAATTGACAAATCCCTCACTTATTTGTATCCTTAATACAGGAGTGATTCTATGAATAAGACCGATCCATCATTAATACGAAAAGTACAGGCAAAAGATGAAGAAGCTTTTAATCTGTTGTTTCAGCAGCTTTATCGTCCTGTATACTATACAGCCTATCGCTTATGTAAAAATGATGATGACGCTAAAGAAATAGCGCAACAGACCTTTATTCAAGTAAGTCGCTCAATCGAACAGTTAAAGGACCCCGATACATTCGATGTGTGGTTGCATCGCATGATCGTGAATAAATGCTATAACTTGTTTGCGAAAAGAAAGGATGTACTCGTTGATCCCGATACAAGCAGTATATTAAACAATGAAGCTGAATATCGTGAATATCTGATGCCGAAGGAAGCACATCACAGACAAAACGATATTGATGTATTGAACAGCTTGATTGATGAATTACCGGAAAAATACCGCATGCTTTTAAAGCTTACCTATTATCAGGAACTAAGCATGGAGGAGACAGCCGAGCTTTTGGATATGCCGATCGGCACAGTGAAATCACGCTTATATGCAGCACGTAATCTGTTAAAGAAAAAAATCGTCGAATATGAAAAAAGAGAAGGAATAGAGCTTGATTTCAAAGAGATCACACCGGGAATATTGACAGGTGCATTGTATGCAGCGGCAGACAACGGAATCAAAAAAGCTTCATCAAAAGGCATTTTGAATTGGATGAAGCAGTTGTTTACAGGCAATATGCTGCAGGGAGCAGCTGTTGCCGCATTATCGCTTGTTGTTTTGGTTGCAGGTACGGGAGGAGTCCTGTCCTATTTGAATCAGGATAACACAACGATGCGTTATTTAGAAAATGAACAGGCATTTGAGCCGATAGAGCTTGACGGTGTGATGTATTATACACCGTATCAGGTGTATTATTCGTTGCTTGTTTTTGCCCATTGTGAGGTTGAACTTCAGGCAATGAGCAAACAGGAGCTGTATCATTTTAAGCCTTTATATGATGCTTTAAAAGCAAGCAACGGTTCTTATTATCACAGACTTCAAGAGATAGGGTGGGAAGCAGTTTATCTTAATTTATTATAAAAATTTCAGTATTCTTTAAAAAAAATCGAACTGACTCTGATTTCATCTTGTCTACAAGGTGTAATCGGGGATTTTTTCGTTTAGAGACTATAATTCCAAATATTGGAATTTATCCATAATACGAATGAAACGGGTGAAAGAAAGGTGGATATTTATGTTAAAAAAATCTTTGATTTTATTTATTTGCTTATTAAGTAGTCTTTCTGTATCATATATGTATTTTAAGAATGACAATCATAATTTAAACGCATCTACTAATAAATATAATGTTGGGGGAACAGTTACAGGCAGGGTGAATATGGCGCCTAAAGATGAAAAAGGTACTGCCCTTACAGGAAATCATTTTGGTTTACAGGCAGGAGATCATGTAATGATAGGTGGGGATAACCCTTATACGGGGAATCCTCTTTCTTTTCAATTACTGTTATATGATGAGAATTACACAGATTATAATAATACAGATGTGATAAATGAAGTAAGAGATCCGATATCAAGTTGGTTGACGGCAAGTGATGAAGAAGTAACGGGGCCTTATAATTTAGTGTGCGGAACAGTAACAGAAAATGATATGTTGGTTGCAAGCAAGGATGAATATGATTTATTCATTCCCTCTACTCTATCATCAACAATCAACGGACGAAAAGTTGCAGAATTCAATCAGTATTTAACGGAGCATTCTGAACTCAGTTTGTTTGCCCCAAGAGATTTGCGAGAATTACGATTATATTCTAGTCCGAATTTTATAGTATCGGAACCAAATAGAACACAATATGAAATGGCAACTAAAGCACTGTTAAAGAACGCAGCGCTTTCTTTAGCTTTTATGTTTTATGATGCTGATGTAGCGGCAAACTCTGAAGCCTATTATAATACACCTGCCTTTTCATCGAAATTCACAAGTAATATGTATATGTTTTCGAAGTCATATTATGTGCATTTAGGTAATAGAACTGTAGGGGGAACAAACGCCGAGGAATCTGCAACCTTTGTTCAAGCAAATCAGACCTATGAGTTTTCTGTCTATTGTAAGAGTAATAATAATTTTGAGAAATACCAACCGATTTATCGGCCATTTTCGCATCTTGACTTATCTAATATTGTTTTTGGTTTAGCTCCGAGTAAGGCAGAAAATATCACAGAGGATAGTATAAGGGCAGATGTCAACGATACTTTTACAATCAATCCTGATGCTAGATATGATAAGCAAGGTGGAGATTCTTTGAAATTACGTATGCTTAATTCTGAAATGAATGTCAGGTTAAATAGTATTACTAATAAGGATGGTGTCCCTTTAACAAGTGTAAAAGAAGGTGGAATAGTTTATTTAAATGTTACCGCGAATGCAGGAAAAGATCATGTGATTTCTGCACTGTTTTTTAATGATGAAAATCATTTAGTAGGATATCAGCCTTTAGCTTCCGCAAAGGACGGGACACATGCTTATGAACTGGATACTACCGGTTTAGGCGTGCAAAGTTATAAAATTGCGGTAGTTAATGAGGTATATGATGAAAGTAGTGTTGATCCAACTTATTCCAGCAAAATCAGTGATGCTTTGGTTATAGGTGTAGAGGAATCTGTAAAAATAACGGTTACTCCTAAAACAGGTTTAGAGTATGGTAAAAATGTAAATAATGGCGATACGGTTGCTACCTTTACTCTCCAAAATCAAACAAGTCCTGTAGTTACATCTGTTGTAAGTGATGATAGTGTTAAGGGACATGAAGATGACTATAAATACTTTTCTGTATCATCTAATAAGGTAATCGTTAATCAGCCCAATGGGTTAGATGCAGGAGATTATTATTTTAAACTTAATGTGATTGATGAAGGCGGAGACCCTAGCGGCGGTATAAACAGCAAAATTGTTCACATCACAGTAGCCAAAGCCGACATCACATTAGCATTCACGAATCCGAATGAAACAAAAAAATCTATCACAGAGGCGGCAACCTCTTGGAATGAAACAGCTACCGCAACACCGAATACAGGGGTCAAGATAACCTATTCCAAAACAGGCGGTACGATATCATTGATCGATATTAACGCAAATACAGGTGCAATTACCTATAAAGGGAACAATGCTTACGGCAAGGTAAAGATTCAAGCCTCTGCAGATGATGATCCGAGCACCGGTAAGGATAATTACAATCCTGCAACTGTGGAAAAGGAAATCATGATCTATCGACAGGTTGATGCTAAAGTAACACCTGACAGCAATTCCAGTGATTCTACGGTTCCGACCTTTACAACTGATAAGCCTAATATCAAAACAGGCGGAATTATCGGAACGATACAAGGTATATTGGGAACACCCGATGTATTGGGTGAAAGTACCATTACTTATAAATATACGTTGAAAACAGGTGAGGATTCCAGTGTATTTGAAGTGGATTCCTCAACAGGTGTGATCAAATCAAAGGCTGATTTAGGAGTAGATACTTATACCTTTACCATTACCGTGAGTGATAATTGGAGCAGTAAGGATATCAAGGTAACGGTAAATGTCAATACGGCACCGGCAGAGGTACTGAAGTTCTATGAAAACAGCACATCGAATATCGCAATCACAAGTAAAACCGTAAAGGCAACGGATACAAACGTCAGCGTGTTTGCGACGGTCAAGGGCAGTACGAATACCAATCCTGTTACGTATAAGATCAAGGACAATTCTACAAACGTCATTACGATCAATTCGGATAACGGTTCTGTCGTTATCAAGGGAGTAGGGACAGTGATTATCGTTGCCGAAAAACAGGGAGCTGCAGGACAGGCAAACGCAAGCGCAGAATTGACCTTCACCGTTACTTCGGGTGAACAGGAATTCATCTATACCGATTCAGGCGGTAATGAGTTGCCGAAGCTGAATGATAAATATAAGGCATATGAGGAAGTGTACGCAAAAAACAAGACCTTCCAATTATATACAGCGGGAAATCCTGCAGGCTCTACGGTAACCTATCGTTTGAAAGCAGGCAGTCCGAGTGATGTCATATCGGTTGACAGTAACGGTTTGGTTCATATCTTGAATGCTTCCTTGAATACACAAATGGGTAAGGTGATCGTAGAAGCGACAAGCCATGATCCGAGCGGAAACTACAGTGATAAAACAATCGAATTGCCGATCAATATCAAAAAGGCAGACCAAACGATATCATTCGCAGATGTAACCTATGCAGTAAACGGCAAAGGCAAGGTAACACCTGTCATCAATGAACAGGACATTTCCAGCAATGACGGCGGAGTTACAGTAAATGATACTGATTACTATATCACGATCGATTCAAGCATAAGTACATCAATCGCATGGACGAATGATAACGGAGTAGAGATAGAGTACGATTATGACGGAGAAAACGGAATCGATATCCCGCTTCATGTAGAAAAGCAGGGCAACCGAAACTATAACAAGGCAGAGGCAAACGGTACTATGCATATCATGGGACCTGATGAAAATACCTTGGCAATCAATCGACCGGGCAAGATCGTATACGGAGATCACTTTACGATCAAAAGCTTACAGGATGATTCAAGCAGTACGAATGTAAAATATACATTTGAAGTAGATAATATGACATATGTATCAAGTCCGACAGTAAGCGGCAATAAGGCAGAATTTGATGCGATAAGGTACAGCGGAAGTACAAGCATCAGTATCAAGGTCACAAGAACAGCGGACGGAGAAACAACACTGAGTAAAACAGTAACGATTCAAGTATTGCCTAAGGAAATCGAAATCGTAATTGATAATAAAACAAAGAATAAGGGAGAACAAAATCCTGCATTAACGTATCAGGACTTCAGAAATGATCTCGTATCATGGAACGGAGTGAAAGATGTGATACAGGAAAACGATATCAAGCTGAGCACAACGGCAAAAACAGACAGTAATGCAGGAGCTTATCCGATTACGGGAGACAGTAATTTCTTAAATAAAACTTATCCGAATTACAGCTTTAAGTTCAAAGACGGAACCTTGACGATCAATGAGGATAATATACAGGATGATTGGTATCACTTAGAATTAGAGGATGGAAAGAATACGCTATATAAAGGTGAATGGACCAATAAAGATGTCAATATCATCAGTGATCATAATGAATATGTAAATATGTCGTTAGATCAAAGCACATGGAAGCCGAGCTTTGTGACAGTTACTAAAGAAGGTGAAACGAATCAAAGCTTTTGGATGAAAAAGGATAACGGAACAATTACGAAAGAGAAAAAGGAAATCATCAGAATCGATAAAACAGCACCGAGAGTAAAGAGCATCAAGGGAAAGGATACGACAAACAAGCTTCAAAATATCATGAATCAATTAAGCTTGAATGTATTCTTCAGACCGGGAACCTCATTTGAAATCAATACCGATGATTCGAAGGATGATTTAAAGGTCAGCGGTACAAAGGAAATCGCATATAAGGTATTCAAACTGGAGAAGCGCACAAGAGCAGGTGAGGAATTAGTCAAGGAAGGAACCTTGAAAGTAACGAATGAAAAGGCAAGCATCGTAATCAGTGACAGTGCAGGAGTTTATAAGCTTTGTGTGATACCTACCGACAATGCGGAGAATACGAATGCGGAAAGCTGTCATGAAATCGAGATAAAGAAAATCGATGTGGATGTAGATGATGACGGAAAGCCTGATTTCAATGATCCGGATGGGGATGGATGTCCTGATTTGAACATCAAATGGAAGGATCCCGAAACTGATGAATGGGGCGTAATCAACGGTGATCGTGACGGTGACGGTATTCCTGATTTAAATATCGACAGTGACGGCGACGGTAAAGCGGATTTGAATGTGGATACGGATGGAGACGGAAAGCCTGATTTAAATCTTGTGATATTGAAGAAGGGGGATTGGAAGCCGACAATTTGTGTGAATTATGATCCTGATAAGGGGATCTATGAGGAATACTGTACGGGAACAAATGTAAAGGCAGTCATCAATGTTGATACCGACGGTGATGGAATTCCTAATATTAATATTGATAATGTAGGTGATTTTAAACCGCATATCAATATCTCAAAGGACGGAATCAATCCGATTATCAATATCACAACAATTCATGAGTGGGTACCTAAGAATGATTATAAGTCAAATAAATTTATCTATGACAGTATCGGAAAAAATGATGTGAAGCCGGAGTTGAATATTGATACGGACGGCGACGGGCGACCGGATATCAATATTGATTTGGACGGTGACGGAATTCCTGATTTGAATATTGATTGGGATGGTGATTGGATACCTGATACACAGATTGACAGTGACGGAGACGGTAAGCCTGATGTCAATATCGATACTGACGGTAACGGTATCCCTGATGAGAACATTGTGGAGATCAAGGAGTGGAAGCCGAATAAAAATGTTGACGGTGAATTCCCGTATGACACAATGGACTTCAGTGAACCTGATGCGGAGGATGATAATCCTAGCAAGGATGATGATACAGATGTGAAGGGTAATTATTACCCGGGAAAAGATGTAGGCGGAGCTATGACCGGGGATGATACGGATTGTTGGTACTTGTGGTCTGTCATGATCTCATTCGCTGTATTATGTGTCAGTGCTTATAGGTACAAGAAATCGAATCAAATGTAACAAGTGTTTTGTAATACAATAAACAGGAGCGATCCTGTTTTATTGTGCTTTCCGTTGGATGGTATGGATGGGGTTTGCGGTGGCAGATTTGTGGGTGTACATCACTGTGGCAGTGAAATCAACACTTTGTTTATGGTGATTTAAAAAGTTCTGAAAAAGGTAGGATTTAAGTAGTTATTGCGCTTGAGATATGTTATAATGGAATCAGTTAAAAGAAGCGGTTTAGGGGCTTCTGATTTTGTTACATATAACGGTGGGGAGTGAATAAATGAAAAATAATTTAGAGGTTGCAGATGCAATCGAGAATAACGATTTGAATAAAGCGTATGACGAGTATTGTAAGAAAATATTGAGTAATAAACAGATACTGGCACGCATTATGAAAGAGTGTGTGGCTGAGTATCGAGATATTCCTGTTGAGGAGATTCCTTCTTATATTGAAAATGATCCGCAGTTGGATGTGTCTGTTGAGGATGAAACAGACAAAATCCAAGGTCGTAATGTCGAGGATCAGTCTGTTCACGGGGCTGAAATCAAATACGATATCTTATTTGATGCGAAGCTGCCGAATTCTGATGAAAATGAAAGAATCGGATTGTTTATCAATATCGAAGCACAAAACAGTAATAATAACGGATATCCGCTGACAAGCAGGGCAGTCTATT
>CANSQL010000067.1 GCA_947649125.1 uncultured Erysipelotrichaceae bacterium
TGTCTACATTTATAGATAATAAGGAAGGAGTAAAATAATATGTGGAAAAAAGCATCGGTATCCCTCACATTATTTATAGCCGTAGTGTCTGTCAGTCATTCATTTTTTAATCAACGAATGAGTGCAGCTTCTACAGCATATCATGCCGGAGGAAATATAGCCGGTAGAATTGTTACTGCACCTGTCAATATCAATAAATCATCAGGTATCATCTATGGTTTCAGACAATATGATGTTTTAGAATTTAATACTATGAATACACATGCCGATAAGCCTTTAGCTTTTAAGCTTATTGAAAAAGAATCCTACAGAGATTATGCAACTGTTTCATGTACACCGACTGATACATTACGCTGCAATAACACTTCAATTACAGCATGGTATGCTTTAAGTAACGATCCTATTGATTATATCGGTATGGGGTTAAGCACTTCAGATTTTGTTCATCATATTACCGGCAGTACTAATCCTGCCGGGTATGGCCTGTATAGTAAGACTGCTGCATATACATCTATGAAAGCATTAAATAACAAAATAGATGCTAATGCGAAAGATCAGTCCTATCTAACATCAAGAAATTTAACTCATTTTCATGATGTACTAGATGCACTGCAATCCTTTGATGATAGCTTTTTCCGATACGGACTCCCTGCCTATAAGCAAATTCTGTCTAATGATACAAAAGAGGAATGGTCAGGGAATCATGTGTATACTCCATCAGGAGGATATTTCAGCGGTTTATGTTCGACGATTGATAAAGGTTATGGATTTGGAAGGATCTATTGGTCCTCGTATAATCTCTATGATAATCCGGGTAGATGGGATTATTATAATTGGTCCTTTGATGTTACGGGAGAATCCTATTGGGAGGGGAACGGAAGTTGGGAAAAAGGCAGTGCCTTGGCCTCCAGTGGTATTAAGCATGATTTAAGAGCGGCAGCATATATCAGTCAAAATAAACTGAATCAAGTGGTATTTGCCGTTTCTGCAGGAATTGCAAGCGGTAAAGGAAAAATAACCAATAATTCTAATGCCGTATTACAGCCAAGAACTTATAATAATTCATTGAGTGTTTCCTTAAGTAAGCTTTCAAGTGATACAAGCGGAACACCGTTATCGAATAACCGAGTTGCTAAAGATCAAATGATTTATTTGAATGGCACAGGGACAGCAGGAGATACAGTCATTTCAGTATTGGTTTTTGATCGAAGCGGAAACTTTCTATATTATGAGCCGTTAGATAAAGTATCTAATTTTAACAGTAATGGTTATGTGGCATTTGATACAAGTGGATTAGCTGTCGGAAGTTATCAGCTTGCGTTAGTGAATGAGGAATATGATGAAAATATTCCGGGAGAAATGAATTCATCACTGTTATCAAATGTACAAACATTTGAGATAGTAAATCCTTTAACAATTAGTGTTACTGCCGAGAGAGGTTTAGAGTTTGGAAAAAATGTCAATCAAAATGATATTGTAGCGACTTATACGACAAGCAACGGCGTAGCACCGATTACTGCTGCATTGGTCAGTGATACGAGTGTCAGTGGGCATGAAAACGATTATCAGTTATTTAGTATTTCTAACGAAAATTTAGTAGTGAAGGAACCCGACAGTTTAAATGCCGGCGATTATTATTTTAAGGTAAATGTGAAAGATGCGAACGGTGATCCGATTGGCGGCGTAGATTCTGCGACGGTTCATATCGTTGTAGGGAAAGCGAGCTTGACAGTTATGTTTGATGATGCTAATCAAACAAAGAAATCAGTAGCGGATGCTTCAACAGTTTGGAATGAAACAGCGACAGCGAACCCTAATACTGGAACCAAAGTAACTTACAGTGTGAGCGGCGGGGATACCTACCTGATTGATATTGATGCGGATACAGGAACGATTACTTATAAAGGCAACGGAGCTTTCGGTAAAGTTAAGATAAAGGCAACCGCAGATGATGATCCTAACATCGGTAATGATAACTATGAATCAGCTTATACAGAGAAAGATATCATTATCTATCGAGAGGTTGACGGAAGTGTAACACCGCATGCGAATTCCTCAGACAGTATTATTCCTACCTTTACCGCAACAGATACCAATGTAAAGACAAACGGAATTATCGGAACTATTCAAGGTACGACAGGAACACCGGATAATATCGGTGGTTCCTCAACGATAACTTATAAGTACGGTCTTGAAACAGGCGGTGATTCGAGCTTATTCACTGTCGATCCAAATACGGGAGTCATTAAGACGACTGGAAACCTTGGAGTACAGAGCTATCACATCACAGTAACGGTATCTGATAAATGGAGCACCAAAC
This sequence comes from uncultured Erysipelotrichaceae bacterium, assembly GCA_947649125.1. Taxonomy (GTDB): domain Bacteria; phylum Bacillota_I; class Bacilli_A; order Erysipelotrichales; family Erysipelotrichaceae; genus C-19. The sequence continues at coordinate 2,321 of CANSQL010000067.1, forward strand.
AAATCCCATTGACAATCAATGTCGGAGTAGCGGGTGCAGAGGATTTACGATTCTATGAAACAAGTGCTGCCGTCAATATGATAAGTCAAAAGAGTGTAAAGGTAACAGATACAAATGTGAGTGTCTATGCGACAGTCAAGGGAAGTACGAATAATAATCCCGTTACCTATAAAATAAAGGATGGTTCTACAAACATCATCACAATCAATCCAAACAGCGGAGTAGTTACGATTAACGGTGTAGGAACAGTAACGATCGTAGCGGAAAAGGATGGCGGAGTAGGACAGGCAAAGGCAGTAGCTGAGCTTACTTTTACAGTTACAGCGGGAGCACAAAACTTCATCTATACAGACAATGCAGGAAATGAACTGCCAAAAGATGGAAGCAGCTACAAGGCATACAGTGAAGTATATGCGCCAAACAAAACCTTTCAGCTTTATACGGCAGGGAATCCAAGCGGTTCCACAGTAACGTATCAACTAAAGGCAGGAAGTCCTACGGATGTGATATCGGTAGATGCGGGTGGTTTAGTAACGATATTAAATGCTTCCTTGAATAATCAAATGGGCAAGGTGATTGTACAGGCAACCAGTCATGACCCGAGCGGAAACTACAGCGATAAAACAATCGAATTACCAATCAATATAGAAAAGGGGACAAGAACGATTAGCTTCAAAGAAAAACCAATCTATGTAACTAACGGAAAAGGCAAGGTAACACCTGTCACAGAGATTGACGGAGTAGTGGATACAGAAGGCGATGTACTGATAGAGGTAGATACCAACGAGGACCACACTATCGCATGGACGAATGATAATAAAACAGTAGATTATAACTACAGCGGAGCTACAGGAAAAGATATCAAAATCCATGCGACGAAACCAATGAATCGAAATTATAAAGCAGCGGAAGCGGATGGAACGATTCATATCATGGGACCTGATGAAAATATCTTGGCAATCACAAGTCCGGGACAAATCATCTACGGCGATCACTTCACAATAAGAAGCAGTCAGTATGATGCGGACAGCACGAATGTACAGTACACCTTTGAGGTTGATAAAACGACCTATATCTCCAATCCAACCGTAAACGGAAACAGTGCCGAGTTTGATGCGTTGCAATTCAGCGGAAGCAATAAAACAACGATTACGGTGACAAGAACGGCAGACGGAGAAACACCGCTAAGCAAACAGGTACAGGTAACAGTGCTTCCAAAGCCGATTGAAATCACTATTGATGATAAAGAAAAGCTAAAGGGAGAACAAAATCCAACCTTAACGTATCAAGATTTCAAAGACCAACTGGTATCATGGAACGGTATACAAGATGTAATACAGGAAAATGATATTAAGCTAAGCACAACTGCAAAGACAGACAGTAACGCAGGAGATTATCCAATCAAGGGAGACAGTAATTTCTTAAACAATACTTATCCGAACTACAGCTTTACTTTCAAAGAAGGAATACTGAAAGTAACCGAGGAAACTATTGAGGATGATTGGTATCACTTAGAGCTTGATGACGGAAATAATACTGCTTATACAGGAGAGTGGACCAATAAGGATGTAAATGTCATCAGCGATCATAATGAGTATATCAACATGTCGCTTGATCAAAGTACATGGAATCCTAACAAAGTCACGGTGACAAAAGAGGGAGAGACGAACCAAAGCTTTTGGATGAAAAAGGACAGCGGTGCTATCACAAAAGAAAAACAAGAACTTATCAAAATAGATAAGACAGCACCTAAGGTAAAGGGAATCAAGGCAAAGGATACGAACAATAAGCTGCAGGATATTATCAATAAGCTGAGCGGCGGAATCTTCTTTAAGCCGGGAACGTCATTTGAGATAACGACAAGTGACAAAAAGGATGACCTGAAGGTAAGTGGTACTAAAGAGATTGCTTATACGGTGTTCAAAACAGAAAAGCAATCAAGAGCCGGAGATGAATTAATCAAGGATGGAACCTTAACAGTCACCAACGAAAAAGCAAGCATCACAATCAGCGAAACAACAGGGACCTATAGAGTATGTGTGATACCTACCGATAACGCAGGCAATACGAATACCGAAAGCTGCCATGAGGTAGAACTAAAGAAAATTGATGTTGATGTAGACGGAGACGGTAAGCCTGACTTCAATGATCCCGATGGAGATGGTTGTCCTGAGATTAACATCAAATGGAAGGACCAAAATAATCTTGATAAATGGATCGTCATCAACGGAGATCGAAATCACGACGGAATTCCTGATTTGAATATCGACAGTGACGGCGATGGATTACCTGATTTGAATGTTGACACCGACAATGACGGCAAGCCTGACCTGAACTTAGTAATTCTAAAGAAAGGTGATTGGAAGCCAACGAAGTGTGTGAAGGCAGATATCGATAATGGTATCTTAGAGGAATACTGCACAGGCATTGGCGTAAAACCGGTTATCAACGTCGATACGGATAACGACGGCATTCCAAATATCAACATTGATACTAACGGCGATATGAAAGCAGATGTCAATATCGATACCGATAATGATTTAAAAGCCAATGTGAACATAGCGCCTCCGCACAGTGAATGGAAGCCTGACAAGAATTACTCTTATGGCAAGCCAAGCTTTCCATACGATACCGTCGATAAATATGAACCATTGTTGAATATTGATTCAGACGGAGACGGCAGACCTGACATTAATTTAGATATCGATAATGACGGAGTAGCTGACTTAAATATTGATACTGACGGCGATGGAATACCAAACATCAATATTGACAGTACTGGAGACGGCAAACCCGATATCAATATTGATCTTGATGATGACGGCAAGCCTGATGAAAATATCAAAGATATCACCGAATGGAAACCGAACAAAAATGTCGATGGTGATATTCCGTATGATACCATGGATTTCAGTGAAACAGATAAACCTATTGACTCTGATAATCAAGCAGATCCATCTGTTAAGGGACAATACAATCCCGCTACAAGCATGGGCGGCGCAAATACCGGGGATACTACAAATATCTTGTTCCTATGCTTGATAAATTTACTATCTGTTAGTTTACTGCCGATAATCTTTAAACATAGTCATATCTCTAAATAAAAATAAACAGGAAGGCACTTCAAATGCTTTCCTGTTTCATCGTTTCTCAGAATTCAATTGTAAGATGGCGGTAATAAATACAATGTCCTTGTATGCTTATACCATCTGTTCAGGATCAATATATCGATCAAATTCATCCTCGGTAAGGAATTCGAGGGCAACACAAGCTTCTTTTAAGGAAATGTTTTCCTGATAAGCCTTCTTTGCACACTTAGCTGCATTTTCATATCCGATATGCGGATTTAAAGCCGTTACGAGCATTAATGAGTTTTGCAGATAATGCTCCATCTGTTGTTTATCGGCGGTAATGCCTGAAACACAGTGGATGTTGAATGAATGAATTCCGTCCGCTAAAAGATGAACACTCTGCATAAAATTATAAATGATAACCGGCATATACACATTCAGCTCAAAATTACCTTGACTTGCCGCAAAGCCGATTGTTGCATCATTTCCCATAACCTGAACACATACCATTGTCATAGATTCACATTGCGTAGGATTCACCTTGCCCGGCATAATAGAGGAACCCGGTTCATTTTCCGGTATTTTGATTTCACCTAAACCACATCGCGGTCCGCTTGCCAACCAACGAACATCATTCGCAATTTTCATTAAATTTGCGGCCAATGCTTTTAAAGCACCGTGCGCAAAAACGATATCATCCTTTGCGGCCAACGCATGAAATTTATTCGGATCACTGATAAAGGTAGTATGCAGCTCCTCACTTAACAAGGCACAAACTGTTTCGCCAAAGCCTTCGGGTGCATTTAATCCGGTACCCACTGCAGTTCCGCCGATTGCCAATTTCCTAATTGTATCGACAGCCTGCTTCAGCATTCTGCGATTATTTTCAAGCATTGCCTTCCAACCGCTGATTTCCTGCGAAAAACGAAGCGGTGTTGCATCCTGCAGATGAGTCCTGCCGATCTTGATAATATCTTGATTTTCCTGTTCCAGTTTATCTAATACATCAATCATTTCCTCAAGTCTTGGCATCAAGCTTTGTTCTACACCTAAAACTGCCGCAATATACATTGCACTCGGAAAGGTATCGTTTGAGCTTTGAGAGCGATTCACATCATCATTGGGATGCAGTTTTGCATCAAACAGTTCATTACCGCGGTTCGCAATAACTTCGTTTACATTCATATTGCTTTGTGTACCGCTTCCGGTTTGCCAAACCGATAAAGGAAAATGCTCATCAAGCTTACCGCTGCTGATATCATCACAAACCTTGATGATCGCATCGGCTTTTACTTCCGTGATTTTATTTAAAGAAGCGTTTGCTTTTGCACATGCCTTCTTTAGATAAGCCATCGCATATATAACATCCAAAGGAATTTTTTCATTATGAATTTTAAAATTCTCAAAGCTGCGCTGTGTCTGCGCTCCCCAGTATTTATCGCTTTCTACGGCAATTTCACCCATAGAATCATGTTCTATTCTTGTTTCCATTCAATAACCTTCTTTCATGTCATCATAATAACAAAAATAACTGCGAATGTCTATGAAAATCAATGTTATAAATTCAGAATTATATTAAGTATCTTAACGTAATCTCTGTTTATTATTCCTTGAAAACAGTTGTTAACGTCATTGAATATAGAAAAGGACGATATGTATTCGTCAGAGTGTAATAACATTGTTATACGAATACAAAAAAGATATGAAATTCTATCGAATCAGACAGAATTCATATCATCTCTTATCGGCACTATTTTGTTGATTGCTGCATAGCTTTTACGGCATTCTCCACTTGAGGTCGAATGGCATCATCTATTTTCAGAATCTGCATCGCTTCATTTAAGGTTTTATTCATTTCTGTCATCAAGCTGCACACATTATCTATTGCCATTTCAATACGACCTTTTTCCATAATGCCTTCTGATAAATTGCACACATCATCAACCTCCTCGTCTATCGCTCTTGTCATCATTATACCATAGTTTTCAATTAATTGATATTTTTTATCCTGTGCCGGAATGTCAGCTTGAAACAGTATATAAAGCATTTCCGTCAAATCATGCTTATCATCATTAATATCATATTCCTTATTCAGATAAATCATCACAATCGATAGCTTATCATAGTCCGTTTTCGGAATATGATATTCCTTTTTCAAGCACCTTTCATTGATCGTGTACTCATTGAATACACCTTCCAATGTTTTACTTGGATTCGTTACGATCCATATTGAATACACCTTCTTAAGATTCTGAAACTCTGAATTCTGAAAACCGCCCTGCATGT
>CANSQL010000068.1 GCA_947649125.1 uncultured Erysipelotrichaceae bacterium
TTAAAAATTATTCAAAATATTTTTCAATACCCTTTGTCAAAAATAAATTCCAGTATACACCCTGTTCTCTTTTCAATATTTCATAATACATTTGATAATCGGCCAAATCGTCCTTTTTCTGTTCGATTAAAGCAGGAGTATTTGCCCACATGATGATTTTATAATAAGCCTCTTGCGCCGTCATCGCTTTATCATTTTGTTCATTGAGCTGTTCGGCACTGCTTTGATATACATGAAGTGCAATGCCACCGCCGCATACAACACCGACCGACAGACAGCCTGCCAGCACCGCCTTTGTATAAATGAATTTCAGATTGGACTTCATCAAGCCCTTTAATCTTTTTACATGTCTGATTCCCGACGACTGCTGCAGAAATGCTGCCCCTAACACTGCCGGCATTGTGAATTCATTAAAGTCTAATTTCACATTTTCTTTTTTCTCATAGAGCTCGATTTTATGCTTTAGGGTATCCCGTGCAACCTTTAAACGGCTTTTTACCGTACCGCTCGGAATATCGCAAATCATCGCAATTTCATCGATGCTGTATTGTTCAAAATACATGAGCGTGATCATTAAGCGCTGTGCCGCAGGAAGCTGATCGATAAAATAATTGATGATTTCTTTATCGTTGTTAAAGCGGAAATGCTTCTGCGGTAAAAAATCAATATCGGTTTCTTCATACTGAAGTAACGGATCCTTATCACTTTCTTCAAATAAAAGTTCCTTACGCTTACGATACAGCATGTTGCATTTGTTTACGGTGATACGATTGATCCACAGCTGTAAATACTGCGGATTATATACGGTATGTATGGAATTATGAATTTGGATAAAAACCTCTTGGACGATATCCTGTGCATCTGCTTCATTGTGCATTGTTTTGTATGCGACAAAATACACCATACGATAGTATTTATCATACAGCAGATTAAAGGCTTCCTCATCGCCGTTTGTTATTCTTTCGATCAATTCTTCATTCGTATATTCCATAGCTTCTACCTCTTTAATTTCAAAATATCATAGAATTATTACATTGTCAACTGATTTCATGCTTATTTTTATTGGAAATTTATGTCTAAGTGTTGAAAAACTGTTTTTTGTTGATGATAAAGCAAATTTTCATTCACTAAAATGCTTTTATGCTTAATATTAATTTTATAAATGAACGAAATACTTTTATGCTTCTTATGAAAAAGTCAGTCAAGATGCATAAAAAAAGAGGAATATGCTTCCTCAATGATAGATGATAGAATCAATGCATGCAGGTATTGAGCCACGCTCGTCCCTGTGCATTCGCAAAGGATTGTGCATCGACCCTTCCCTTTCCTTCGACCTGTAATTCATCCAGTAAAATATAGCCGCCTTTGACCGCAATCGCATATCCGCAATCAATAATTCCGCAGCATTCACCGATCTGATGATTATGATCACTCAATTTCTTTCTCACCTTGTGCAGTTTGATTTTTTTATCATCATGGTAAAAATATCCGACCGGAAAAGGAATCAGTCCTCTGATATGATTATAGATAGAATCAATATCGGAATCTAAATTGATTTTCTCATCTTCCTTTGCGATATTATACGCAAAAGTAGCTGTTTTTTCATCCTGCTCAATAAATTCGGCAGTTTGATCAATCAGCTTCGGAATACTGTCATGTAATAATTCTGCACCGCATGCCTTCAGCTTTTCATAGACATCTCCGGTAGTATCGTCCTCATGAATGGGTACGGTTTTTTGTGCCATCACGGCACCGGCATCCATCCTTTGAATCATGCGCATGATGGAAATTCCGGTTTCCTTATGTCCCTGTATGATTGCCCAATGAATCGGAGCTCCGCCTCTCAGCTTGGGCAATAAGGAAGCATGTACATTGATACTGCCGAGCGGCGGAAAATCAAGCAGCTTTTGCGGAATAAATTGTCCGTATGCGCATGTAACGATTAAATCGGGCTTCCAATCCATGATTTTCTGATAATCATCTTTGATTGAAAGCGGCTGAAAAACATCAAGCTGATGTTGAAGTGCGAGCTGCTTCACCTCAGTCATTTTTATTTCCTGTTTTCTGCCGACTTTTTTATCCGGCTGAGAAACAACTCCGACGATATCGTAATCATCATCAATCAGCTGCTGCAGCATGCCGCAGGCAATATCAGGTGTTCCCATAAAAACAATTTTCGTTTTCATCGTATCACGTCCTTATTCATTATGCTTATTATAGCGTATCATTCACAATTCTACAATGATAAAAACAAGATGAGTGCGAGTTTGTATAAGCTGTTATTATTTTATACGGGAAGAAAAGCTAAATTTCATCATGATAAAAGCTTTGTATAAAAATGCTTCTGAAACGCCTTTACATACGTATTATTACGTGTTATAATAAAATTATGATAGGGGAAGGAAAAACTATAATGCCAATGACATCTAAAGAAATGATAAAATATCTGAAAAAGCATGGATTCATAATATTAAGACAAAAAGGGACTTCTCATGTTCAAATGAGAAATCCGTTGACCGGCAGACAAACAACCGTACCTTATCACAGTTCAAAAACCTTGCATAAAGGCTTAGAACAACAAATTTTAAAACAGGCAGGACTGAAATAGAATTCCCTTGCCTACATATATTATATTTAAGGAGGAAGTCATATGGAAGAAAGACTATTTTATCCCGCTGTTTTTCATAAGGAAGAAAAGGGCTATTGGGTTTCTTTTCCCGATATACCCGAAGCATTGACACAAGGTGATTCCCTGCAGGAAGCTTATGAAATGGCAGTTGATTGCCTCGGACTGGCACTTTCAATCAGAGAGGATGAAAATCAACCGTTTCCTGTCACATCCTTTCCGGATAATATCAATTTGAAAAGTAATGAATATCTTGTGATTATCGAGTTTAATTTATTGGAATATAAAAAGCGAACGAATTCCAAAGCGGTAAAGAAAACATTAAGTATTCCTGAATGGATGAATACTGCCGCCTTAAAAAAAGGGATCAATTTTTCTCAGGTACTTCAAGAAGCCTTATTAGCGAGACTTGATTCTTGATTTGTATTCTGACAGGCACTGAACAGTGTCTTTTTCTTAAAGCTAGAGCTTTAATTTTAATGCTTTCAAAAACACTATGAAAAGCGGAATATCGTTTTGATAAACCGCTGTTTTTAGATATCTGAATTATTGTAGGGTCGCCTTTTCAGACCCATAAAATATGCTCTTTTAATAGACAGAATTATTATAAATTTTATTTGATACTAAAAAGGCAGCGGACTTTCATTTTCTTCCTTATCCTCTGCCTTTTTGAAACCCTATGTTAATTCAGAATCCTGTTTTTAATGTTAGATTGATTGATTCATAGCTTTTACAGCTTTCTCCACTTCAGGTCGATTCGTTTCGGTAACACCGGCTAAGTCCATTGCTTCAGCCATTGTTTTATTCATTGTTTTCATTATATTTGTGACTGCTTCAGCAAGACCTTCAATGCGTCCTTCCGCAATTCCTTCGGCTCTCACACCTTTTGATAAGTCACACATACCATCAACCTCCTTGCCAATCGCTCTTGTCATCATTATACCATAGTTTTTGCCTAATTGATATTTTTTATCCTCTGCCGGCATCTTTGCTTTAAATAATAGATTCAACATTTTCATCATGCCGTTTTTATCATCTTTTATATCATATTCACTGTTTGGATAAATCATCACGACACACAGCTTATCATAATCCTCTTTCGGAAATTGATACTTTGTTTCTAAGCACTCCTCTGTGATTGTGTACTTGTTCAGCACACCTTCCATCGCTTTACTTGAATTCATTACGATCCATATCGAATAGACCTTTTTAAGATTCTGAAACTCAGAATTATGAAATCCGCCCTGCATATTTTTCTGTTTCGCTAACAGCCTGCTGCAATAATATACCGCTCTGCTTAGGATAGGATACGGAGTATTACTGCTGTTCTGTGCTTCGATGTTGATAAATAATCCGATTTTTTCGTTCTCCTCGGAATTCGGCAGTTTCGCATCAAATAAGATATCGTATTTGATTTCGGCACCGTGAACAGACTGATCCTCGACATTACGACCTTGGATTTTATCTGCTTCATCATCTACTGCCACATCTAACTTTGGATCATGTTCAATATAAGAAGGTATCTCCTCTACAGGAATATCTCGATACTCAGACACACACTCCTTCATGATCCGTGCCAGTATCTGTTTATTACTTAATATTTTCTTACAATATTCATCATACGCTTTATTCAAATCATTGTTTTCAATCGCATCAGCAACCTCTAAATTAGCTTTCATAGCTTCACTCCCCACCGTTATATTCATGTATAGCTAAAGCTTATTATTACTTCAACTTGGCTACACATAGTATAACATATCGAACGATGAATTCATATCTGAAAATGCTTTTATTTAAAAAAATGAAATACTTCAATCATCATAAGAAAAGGAGCAGAATTATTCCCCTGCTCGATTTCAATTATTCTGACTTATGCTTATATGCAAAGTAAAACAATGCACTTATCGATAAGAAGCTGATGACCATATAAGCCGTGATATTGGTGTTATCGCCTGTAATAGCACCACCTACGTTATCTCCCGGATAATAGCTTCCTTTTACATCACTGTCTCCTTGATTGTTTGGCGGTGTAGTTTCATCCTCTGTCTTTATCTCCATTGTGTCATATATGACTTTACCGTCCTTGCTGACATTATGGTTTGGTTTCCATTCCGTAATCTCTACAATGTTTTTGTCAGGAATTCCATCTTTGTTCTCGTCAATATTGATATCAGGTATGCCATCTCCGTCAATGTCAATATTCGTTTGCGGTTTATCAAGCTTGCCGTCTGTATTGATGTTTAATTCAGGTAAACCGTCTAAATCTAAATCGATGTTGAGATCAGGATAACCGTCCTTATCTGTATCACGATTGTTCAAGCCTTTTAAAGTTGAATCAGTTTTATAATCAGGGACTCCGTCTCCGTCAATATCTACTAATTTATCAGGATGCCATTCCTTTACGATTCCTGTGTTCAGATTAGGCTCTCCATCGCCGTCTGTATCAATGTTCATATCGGGTTTGCCGTCACCGTCGGTATCGATATTCAAATATGGTATTTTATCCTCAGGATCATCGGGATTTCTTGTGACATTTAAATCAGGAATACCGTCTCCGTCAATGTCAATGTTGATATCAGGAATTCCGTCACCGTCACTGTCTACACCGATCGCTCTGATATTAAGCTCTGAACATGCTTCATCACTTACATTCTCTGCGTTGTCTGTCAGTATGACACAAACCTTATAAGTACCTGTTGTTTCATCGATTTTAATGCTTGCCTTTTCACTCGAAACACTTAAGGTTCCTTCTTTAATTAATTCATCTCCGGCTCTTGCCTGTTTCTCTACTTTATAAACCTTGTAGGATAGCTCCTTAGTTCCGCTTACTTTTAGATTATCCTTTGAATCATCTGTCGTAATTTCAAACGACGTTTCCGGTTTAAAGAAGATTCCGCCGCTTAGCTTATTGATAATATCTTGAAGCTTGTTAGTAGAATCCTTTGCCTTAATGCTCTTTACCTTTGGCGCAGTCTTATCTATCTTGATGATTTCCTGCTTCTCCTTTGTGATAGCTCCACTATCCTTTTTCATCCAAAAGCTTTGGTTATTCTCGCCTTCTCTTGTCACTGTGACTTGATTAGGCTTCCATATGCTTTGGTCAAAGGACAGATTAATGTATTCATCGTGGTCGCTGATGATGTTGACATCTTGCTTTGTCCATTCACCTGTATAAGCTGTGTTGTTTCCGTCGTCTAACTCCAAGTGATACCAATCATCCTCAATGTTTTCCTCAGTTATTGCCAATGTTCCTTCTTTGAAGGTAAAGCTGTAATTTGGATAGGTCTTGTTTAATGAATTGACGTCTCCCTTGATTGGATAAGCTCCTGCGCTACTGTCTGTTTTAGCGGTTGTGCTTAGCTTAATATCATTTTCCTGTGTCACATCCTGTACACCGTTCCAGGATACTAAGTCACTTCTGAAATCTTGATAGGTCATTGTTGGATTGATTTCTCCCTTTAGCTTCTCTTTATCATCAATGATGATTTCGATCGGTTTTGGAAGCACTGTTACTTGTACCTGTTTACTTAACATCGTTTCTCCATCTGCCGTTCTTGTCACTGTGATCGTTGTTTTATTGCTTCCGCTGAATTGCAACGCATCAAACTCGGCACTGTTTCCGTTTACGGTCGGATTGGAGATATAGGTCGTTTTATCAACCTCGAATGTGTATTGTACATTTGTACTATCCGCATCATATTGACTGCTTCTTATCGTGAAGTGATCGCCGTAAATGATTTGTCCCGGACTTGTGATAGCTAAGATATTTTCATCAGGCCCCATAATATGGATAGTTCCATCCGCCTCTGCCACTTTATAATTTCGATCCATAGGCTTCGTCGCATGGATCTTGATATCCTTTCCCGTATCTCCGCTGTAGTTATAATCAATCGTTTTATTGTCATTCGTCCATGCGATGGTGTGGTCCTCGTTGGTATCTACTTCTATCAGTACATCGCCATCTATATCAACAACTCCGTCGACCTCTGTTACAGGTGTTACCTTGCCTTTTCCGTTTGTTACATAGATTGGTTTCTCTTTGAAGCTAATCGTTCTTGTACCCTTTTCTATATTGATTGACAGCTCAATCGTTTTATCCGCATAGTTTCCTGTAGGATCATGACTGGTTGCCTGTACAATTACCTTACCCATTTGATTATTCAAGGAAGCATTTAATATCGTTACTAAACCACCCGCATCTACCGATATCACATCCGTGGGACTTCCTGCCTTTAATTGATACGTTACCGTAGAACCGGTTGGATTTCCTGCCGTATAAAGCTGAAAGGTTTTGTTTGGTGCATATACTTCACTGTATGCCTTATAGCTGTTTCCATCTTTTGGCAGTTCATTTCCTGCATTGTCGGTATAGATGAAGTTTTGTGCTCCCGCTGTAACTGTAAAGGTCAACTCAGCTACTGCCTTTGCCTGCCCTACTCCGCCATCCTTCTCCGCTACAATCGTTACTGTTCCTACACCGTTGATTGTAACTACTCCGCTATTTGGATTGATTGTGATGATATTCGTTGAACCGTCTTTGATTTTATAGGTAACGGGATTATTGTTTGTACTTCCTTTGACTGTCGCAAATGTTATATTGCGACATTTTAATTATGATAATGCAG
>CANSQL010000069.1 GCA_947649125.1 uncultured Erysipelotrichaceae bacterium
TAAAGTTATTGGTTCTTGTGAAGGTAACTGTTTTATTAGGCTCAATCGTAATACTTCCGATTGTAGGATCAAGCACATAAGGAGCAGGTACAGAAACCTCTTGAACATATACCTTTTGCGGATTCAGCTTAGTGGCATGAGCGATACCGTTATCACCGGTAGTAAAAGTGCCGAGATCATCACTCATATCCGCATGATAAGAAAGCTTGAATTTTGTATTAGGCACTTCATCCCCATCCTCATTCAGCTTCTTAATGTCAAGGTTGCCGTATTTTTGGACTTTGATATTGATTTTCATTTCATGAGGGTCAGGACGTTTAAAAGCAACAACATTTTGAGAATCATCAGAGGCATAGAGAATAGACGTACCCACACATGACTCCTTCACCAACTGATACTTCACCTGAGCATTTTCAGGTGCGTTGGCACTCGCAGTAATCGTTAAGTTGTTATCTTCTTTTTTCACTGTTAAACCGTTGCTATGTGAAGTATGTGAATAATACTCAAATACCTTTTTTTTATCAGTGATTGTTTTTGATTCGCCAACCTTTAAGGTTAATGTTGTCTTGTCGAAAGAAGGTAGCACATTAAACTGTCCTAACCTTTCAATAATCTCCGTTTTTTTAGAATCGTAACCGTCAAATGAGTTAGATGTAAAAACAAATCCCATGGCTTCCCAAATCATAAACTGGGTAGCTGCATAGTCATCATCAGTTTTGTTTTTCGCCATATGCCAGCCGGCATATGCAATCTGTTCCATCATCTCTTGTTGTGGAGCTGAGAAATTACTTTTCGTAAAATTAGCATCAATTTTTAATTTCTCTTGCGGCTGAACACAAAATGCAATTTCTCCATTCACAAATATTTTAGCCACATGATCACCATATGCATCGATAACACTACCATCAGGATTATATCCGGTATAAGAGTATTTAATCTTTTTTCCTATTGAAATATTATCATCCTCTGCATGTACAGGCAACGACATATTCGTAATCGCAATGAGAATCGTACACATAAGAATTGAAATTCGTTTTATTGTATTTTTTAATTTAAGCATAAACTCACCTTTCCTTTCTACCGTGAGCTTTGTAGCTTTCGGATTTATGCTTATAAAAATTATTAGGACTTATATGTGAAAACACATTGCCTTTCATTTACAGGGGCAAAAGCCCCTAAGTGTATATCACCTTATAATAATTCAAGGTCATCCACTCCTTTCACCATATAGAAAAAGTAAGGTACATATGCCTGTATAGGGCGCCCTTACTCCTTACATACAATCGAAAATCGAGAAATACAAAAAATTTTTATACTTTTTTAATTTATTTTGAAAGATATAAATGAAGATAAAAAAAGCCGATATTCATATATCGACTAAAGTTGATTTTTATATTAAATTTTTTAGCACCCCCAACCTAAATTATCGCAAAAATTATTGCCATAATTAAAGTTTACATCCCATTTATTCAACAAATTATCGCAATCATCAGAAAGTTGCGCATAACTGAATGATACAATAGATGAATCTTTTTCACTCATCATATTACCGTAATTAATTGCTTCTTGCTTACTATTGAAAATTTTTCCAGAGTTACCTATTTGATTTGGATGAACATATCCTGCCTTACAAGTCTGCTGCGGCTTTGATTGCGTTGGCTTTTTATTTGACCCTGTATTACCGGCACTTGGCTTGTTGTTGCTTCCTTGATTACTTGTATAGCCGTTTCCGCTTGATTGATTATTACTTTGTGTTGTAGTCTGCTCCTGCGGCTTTTTCTTTACCGTTACCTTATAGCTGCTTTCTGCCTTATTTCCGTTCACATCATATGCAGTTACTTTCACCGTATAGCTTCCTGCCTTCTTAGCATTCACATCACTTGTGATGATATAACCATTTTTTGTCAGTTTCTTATCCTCACTTTTTTTGATATCTCCGTCTACCGGGTCTTTCACTGACTCAATATTAGAAGCTGCATCAAACTTATCTCCTGCGGTGATTTCAACCTTTTCCTTTTTCAGCTTGATTTCCGGTTTTTTCGTATCCTTTACCTCAAGTGTGATTTCTTCCTCAATTTCCTTGTCCTTTTCATTCACAAAAATTGCGGTTACTTTTTGTTCCCCTGTTTTCTTAGCATCAAACCCCTTGACTTCCTTCAGCGTAACCTGTTCATTCGTCAAGGCTTCAGCCTTGAGATCTTCCCCATATTCAACAACAACGCCTTCCTTCACCTCAACCGATGCTTTGCCGCACGCACACAATAATACACACAACAACACACTGCTTACCGCTTTTTTCATAACTGCCTCTCCTCCCAATTCATCAATCGAATTATTTACCCCCTTAATATACCAAGCTCCGTGCCGCATGTCAACCCTCACCTCCTGACTCTCCGCCCGACTCTCCACACTACCGATCAGATTTCCCCGCCAAAAAAGCTAAAAATAATAGCTCCCCGTTAAAAAATATGCTAAAATAATACTACCAAAGGAGAGATACCTATGATGACGGGTGAGGAATTAAAATTATTAGAGGAATTCAGCTTCGGCGATCTGCTTCGCAAAGTCAAAGCAGAGACACAATTAAACTTCAAACAAATCGCCCAGCTATCGGGCATCCCCTACAAGGATCTGTACAAATACGCTCGCTGTAAGCACCTAAAGCCGAATCTGGTCGAATTCTATAAATTCATGAATTATCTTGAAACAAGCGCAGATGAATTCCTGCTCAAAATCATCGGCCGCGACACTGAAATCGCCGAAATACGACATTATGCCGCTCTGCTGAAGCCGTTGGAAAAAGAGCTTTTGGATCAATTAGCCAAGCTGGACGAAACACAGCGCAATCAATTTATCAATAAAACACTGCCGGTCCTTGAGCTGCTGATCAAAAATAAATAATACAGCACCCACCATCTGCAATCATCTACAATCCCCATCTCACCCCACACAATTCGCCCCTGTCAACCACCCGCCGACACCCGCAAAACAGCACCGCAACACAAACAGAATTCCGACATACCGAACACCGCAGAATCGATTATCCCCCAAGCAGTACACAATCGTTACTGTTTTTTTCTTGCCTTCACAGCGCAACCGCCCCCTCTCCCCAACATGCAGCATTTTCCAATTTAATAGATAAAATAA
Organism: uncultured Erysipelotrichaceae bacterium; assembly: GCA_947649125.1. Lineage (GTDB taxonomy): Bacteria > Bacillota_I > Bacilli_A > Erysipelotrichales > Erysipelotrichaceae > C-19. The sequence goes on from CANSQL010000069.1 coordinate 3,148, forward strand.
AAAATTTGATATTTTTTACTGAAAAATATAGACAATTTCGCAATCATCATATATTATTAAAATAAATAGGAGGAACAAGCTATGACTTCAGAAGAAATTTCACTCATTAAAAAAGTGATTGCGAATGATGAACAGGCCTTCATAGAGATGTTTCATATTTACTACGGCAAAGCCTACGCCATCGCACTTCGCATTATGAATAATGATGCAGATGCACAGGATGCCGCACAAGAAACAATGCTTGAAGTACATCGCTCAATTCATAAGCTTAACGAGCCTTCCTATTTCTACGCATGGCTGATCCGTATCGTTATCAGCAAATGCAATCGCATGTATCGAAGAAAAAGCGCAACGGCAATGGATCCGGACAAGTTGTCGGCAATTGCGGATTATGAGGAAAAAAGAACCTATATGCTGCCGGAACACGCAAGTGAAAATGCAGCGGAAAGGGATATTCTCATTGCCTTGATTTATTCATTGAAAAAAGAAATGGCTGTTGTTTTAGATATGATGTATATTCAGCAAATGAAGCTTCAGGAAATTGCCGATTACTTAGATATACCGATCAATACGGTAAAAACAAGAGCTGTAAGAGGCAGAAAGCTGTTAAAATCCGAAATCAAAAGCTTTGAACGCTTGGAAGGCAGAAAATTAAGCTTTCATATTCATACACCGTTTATCTTTACGCTGCTTACTTATCTCAGCTACAGTAAAAAAGCAGTTACTCATACAGGTAATTTGATAAAAACAAATGCGATACAGTGCGTATGTGCTGCATCATTTTCGGCATTGGCAGTATCGGGAGCTGTATTTATCAAGGATGATATGAATCGCAGTCATTCCGTAAATCCGCCAATCACAACAAATGAGAATGAAGAAGTGAAGCAAACGGAAAGCAGTGCAAATCCTAATGCAGTTTATAATCGCTTTCAAGCAGTTTACTATGAAGATGAAATGGTTGAAACAAGCTTTGATGCTTATTATACATGCTTAAATTGGGCAATCAATGAAGCTGATATGCAGAATAAAAGCAAGGATGAAATAGAAGCTATCAGACCTATTTATGAAGCATTGAAAAATAAACAGGATGAATATTGGCAGCAGTTATCAAACAGAGGATGGGTAAATGCCTTTGAAGCTTTATCGGTGAAATAGCATTATATTTTTTGATATTTTATTTGTTATTTGAAACATTATGAATTCTTATGTGGTTCTCATTGTTGAGGGAGAATCGTTTTTATACGATTTTTCAGTTTTTTATATATAAAAAAGATTAGATAGAAGGGATATTTATAACAAGTATTTTTTTAAGTATCTTGTAGGCTTATAAGTCTATAAGATTATTGTAAGTGCATTATAGAAAAGATATATTTAATTATATATAAATATATAGGAAAGGAAGGATAGTATGAAAAAGATAGTATATACATTTTTATGTATATTAATAGGCATAAGTATAGGTATCCCGATAATATATAATGATGATAATCGATTAAGTGCGGCTGAATATACGGGGGAGAAATTTATAGATTTTGATTTTTTTACTTTAAACGATAGGTTATCAACTAATTCGAGCGGATTGATTTATTTAATAACCGAGGATCACATGTTGATGTATAAAGAACGAGCATATGATCAGACAACTCTACCGCTTTTAATGTATGACAAAAACGGAATACCGTTAAGTAATGTAATAAAAGTTTCAGGGGGTGGAACAAGTCGTTCAAGTGGAATTGCATTACGAGATGACGGTAAAATTTATGCGTGGGGAGATAATAGCTACGGACAATTCGGCAACGGCACAACCTCCATTTATTCAAATAAAGCAGTTATAGTCGATACAGGCGTTACAGATATTAAATCTATTTTAGTAACTGGAAAAACCAATTTTCTGATTACGGCGAACGGTGATGTTTACGCAAGCGGCGATAATGCGAACGGGCAGTTTGGAAACGGAACTTATACCGGAAGTCATACGTTCACTAAGTTAAATATTGATAATATTAAGAAAATAACATACTCATATCCCGACACATTTTGGGCTTTGAAAAACGACGGTACGGTATATACTTGGGGAGCTTTTACGAGTAATGGAATCGAATATAAAGAGAATGTTAATGTTCCAATAAAAGTTTATGCCGAAAACAAAACTGATTATCTAACAAATGTGATAGACATTGATGCGAATGGATTTTGTGAAGGGGTTCGTAAAAACAATGAGGTTGCTTTAGGATTTTTAGTGCGTAATAATGACGAAGTTGATTATTATTATTTGAATTCCTTTCCGAATTATCCATCAAAGATAACCAAAAAAGCAAGTGTAGAATTTTCCGGAGAAATAAGCAGTTTTGATACACATTTCTGGGACTCTTCAGCGTATTTTGTAAACGATGGAAAGATATATTCAAACAACCAGTCTGATACGTGGACAGAATCTACAGAAGAAGTAATGAATAACAGTGTGGCTGGACCGGTTACAACACCGATTGAACAACCATATAGAGTAGAAAAATTTCAGACCTCTTCAAGCTGGAACAAAGTAATGTTATTGGAAGACGGAAGAATAGTGATTGACGGGAGAGTCTTAAACGTTATGTTGCCGCTGAAAATAATGGCAGAAAAAGTAGATAAATCCGGTTATTCCAGCGGTGAATTGTATAATCAAGATGTAAAGTTAATTGCCACGGTTTCGGCTAATCAAAATATTAGTTGTCAAGTTCAAGATCCAGTTGGTTCACCGAATCAAGCATGTGATGATTTCACAAATAATCAAATATTAATAGAAGCAAATCAGAATCGCATTTACAGAAAATATATATTTACCATACCAGAAATGACAAGTGAATTTATTGTTGATCTCTATAAGAATAAACCGGTATTAGGGGAGTATTCACCTTCTGAAATTAACGAAATCGAAACGAGTGATGACATCGCAATAAATACTCCTGATGCACAAAAAGAGTGGAATAAGTATAGTGCGACTATTACAGATTCTTCAGGCAAAATCGATGAATTTACCGGTGGTACGTTAGATACAGGAAGCTATACGATTAATATAACGGATTCCTACGGCAACTCACAAGATTATCGGTTTGAAGTAGCGGATAATCCAACACCTACCGCAGGATTTAATCCCGCAAATACATCACTTACCTATGGTGATAATCCTACCAAGGTAAATAATACTATCGGTACGTTTACTCTGACGTATCCCGCAGGGGAACCTACCTCTAATATCAAAACGATTCAATTAGGCAACAGCGGTGATGAAGCACACTTCAGTGTTGATACTACAGGAACTTTAAAGGTAAAGGGCAATGATTTAGATGCAGGAACCTATAGCGTGACTGTTTCAGGTAAGGATGGAAACGGTGTTGATTTTACTAAAACGGTTTCCATTACAGTAGATAAAAAGAATCAAGACAATTATCAAATCACAAACAGCGCAAATTATTCCCTACAAGTGAATCAAGAAATCAATATCACTACTACAGGTAATGACAGCGGAGAAAATGAAACGTATACGATTACGAACGGTAACAGTGTAGCGCAGATTTCAAACAGCACCAAATTCAAACTGTTAAGCGCAGGAACCTTTACCCTTCAAGCTACGGTTGCGGGCAACACAAACTACAACAGTAAAACAGTAACGAAACAGATAACGGTATCTCAATTACCTACTCAAAATCCACCTGTTTCAATCACAAGTAAGGATTCCATTATGTACGGTGAGACCTACACTCCTTCCTACAGCGGCGGACAAGGAAGCGGGGCAGTCTCTTGGACGATTGAAAATGATAACGGTACAGGGGCTACGTTAAGTAACGGTAAGGTTACGGTTACCGGTGTAGGTACATTCACAATAAAAGTAACGAAAGCCGGCACAAGCAGCTATCAAGAATCTACAGCTACTAAGGTCATCACAGTCAATAAACGTAAGACCATCGTGAAACCAAAGGATGTGACGAAAACAGTAGGTCAAGCATTTAAAGATAACGGTGCAACCTACAATCCACAGCCTGTCAGCGGTGATAATAT
>CANSQL010000070.1 GCA_947649125.1 uncultured Erysipelotrichaceae bacterium
TTTCCTACTGTTTCACTGATCGTTATCTTTGCCTTTTCATTCGTTACGGATAAGGCTCCATCCTTGATTGGTTCCTCATTGCCTTCTGTCAGCTTGTATATTTTATAGCTGAGTTCCTTGGTACCGCTGACCTTCAAGTCATCCTTTTTGTCACTTGTCATTATCTCAAATGACGTTCCCGGTTTAAAGAAGATTCCACCGCTGATTTTATTAATAATGTCCTGCAGTTTATTGTTTGTATCCTTCGCTTTGATTCCTTTCACCTTTGGTGCTGTCTTGTCTATCTTGATCATTTCCTGTTTTTCTTTTGTGATAGCTCCGCTGTCCTTTTTCATCCAAAAGCTTTGATTCGTTTCTCCTTCTCTTGTCACTGTGACTTGACTTGGCTTCCACGTGCTTTGATCTAAGGACATATTGGTGTACTCATTGTGATCACTTATGATGATGACATCTTTATTGGTCCATCCGCCTGTATAAGAGGTATTGTTTCCGTCATCTAATTCTAAATGATACCAGTCATCCTCAATGGATTCCTCTTTGATCGTTAAAGTGCCTTCTTTAAAAGTAAAGCTGTAGTTTGGATAGGTCTTGTTTAAGGTGTTGGTGTCTCCCTTGATCGGATAAGTTCCTGCGTTACTGTCTTTCTTTGCGGTCGTGCTCAGCTTGACATCACTTGCCTGTATCACATCTTGTACACCGTTCCATGATACCAGTTGGTCTTTAAAGTCTTGATATGTCAAAGTAGGATTCGGTTCTCCCTTTAGCTTTTCCTTATCATCAATAATGATTTCAATTGGTTTTGGTAGTACTTGTACCGTTATTGTTTTACTTAACGGTGTTTCTCCGTCTGCCGTTCTTGTTACCTTGATTTTGATTGTTGTCGTACCGCTGTACTTCAACGCATCAAATTCTGCCTTGTTTCCTGTTACGGTCGGATTAGAGATATATGTCGTATTATCTACCTCGAAGGTATATTGGACATTCGTACTGCTTGAATCATCCTGGAGACTTCTGATCGTGAAATGATCTCCGTATATGATTTTTCCCGGGCTTGATACTGCCAACATGTTCTCATCGGGTCCCATGATATGCAGAATTCCTTCCGCCTCTCCCTTATTGTAGTTGCGATTGCCTTGTTTTTCAACATGAAGCAGAATATCAATACCATCCTTGCCGGCATAATCATACTCTATTTCTATTCCGTCATTCGTCCATGCGATCGAAGTATTTACGCTTGAGTCTACCGTAATATAGTAATCGGTATCCTTTACCTCTGTACCGCCCGCATTACTTGATAGATCCTGTTCATTAATGACCGGTGTTACCTTACCTTTACCGTTAGTCACATAGGTTACATCCGCAAAGGATATCGTTTGGTTAGCCTTTTTAATATTGATCGGCAGTTCAATCGTTTTATCGGCATAATTTCCGCTCGGATCGTGGCTGGTTGCCTGTACGATTACCTTGCCCATTTGCGTGTTCAAGCTCGCATTCAGAATATGGACCAAGCCGTTACTGTCTACTGATATCACGTCCGTCGGACTTCCGTTTTTCAGCTTGTAGGTTACTGTACTTCCGTTTGGGTTTCCGGCTGTATACAACTGAAACGTCTTATCCAATCCGTACACTTCCTCATAGGCTTTATATTTATCACTTATTTTAGGAAGCTCATTTCCTGCATTATCCGTATAGATGAATTCCTGTTCTCCTGCCGTTACCGTAAAGCTCAATTCGGCACTTGCATCTGACTGTCCGGTAGCTCCTTTTTTCTCTGCGACGATCGTTACGGTCCCTACTCCGTGAATCGTTATCGCTCCGCTGTTTAGATTCACCTCTATTATATTAGTGCTTCCGTCCTTTATCTTATAGGTAACAGGATTATTATTTGTACTTCCTTTCACGGTTGCGAACACTTTAATATTTTTATCTGTTGCCTTTACACTTTTTGTCGTTATCGCTACATTTGAGGTATTATTTTCATAAAACTTTAAATCCTCTGCAGCGGCAACTCCCACATTGATTTTTACCGGAATCTCCTTTGTACTCCACTTATCAGACACTGTTACCGTAATCACATAGGTTCCTACCGATAAATTCACCTTCGAGGTAATGGCACCTGTGCTCGGATTCACATCAAAGTAAGAGCTGTTGTCACCGCCTTTCAATCCATAAGTATACGTTATTGTACTGCCGGTTATATTGTCCGGTGTACCGGGTGCTCCCACAATAGTACCGATCATTCCGCCTGTTTTGATATTGTTATCACCGGTATTAAAGGTAGGTACATTAATATCGCTTGAAGCTGTATCGGGTATCACACTTCCCTCAACTTGAGTATAAACCACTATTTCCTTTTCTGCGAAAGAGGAAACATAGAAATCATTTCCGCCCGCAGGATCATCATCTACTGTTGCCCGTATTTTCACCTTACCGATTGCTCCGTTGCCTATATAGGTAATCGCACCTGTATCCTTATCGATGTCGATTAACCCAATGTCTCCGCCTTCTTTGGTATAAGTGATTTTTAGATTAGGATCATTCGGTGTCGCAGTTGCACTTTCAATCCAAGAACTCGTCGCATCCGTTACATTCTTTTTTGTTTGTCCCGGTACATCAAAGGCAATACTCGTTGCTTTTCCGCTTACAGTCACATGAACATCAACGGTCCTTCCGTCATGTTCAAATAAATAATCATTATCTGTAGCCGTAATTTTAAAATAGTAATCGCCGATATTTAAATTGTTACTCGCAGATACTGAAACCTTATCATTCGTAGGAGAGGATGAAATAGTAAAGTTTGTATAATCATTTTGATGATTGCCTGTCGCAGCGGTTGAAGGCGACAATGTAAATGTTACATTGCCATATTCACCAAGCAACTGTAACTCACCGACTACATCACCGCTGTTTACATTTGTTTGTGCTTCATGATAAGCTAATCCGCCTCCGTATACAGGAGTGTATGTGACATTCATATAGCCTTGTATACGAATTGCCGGGATATAATTCGCTGTGCCGTGTGAATAGGTATTACTGCTGTATGCACCATTACTGTTTACATAGAGTGCATCTGACTGATATTTACCATAGTAAATCCACCAATTCCCTGATACTCCCAAATTCGCATTGCTTAATTCCGGAGATGTTCCGGCTACTCCGCCCAAATCATCAAAGTAAGATAAGGTATACGGACTCTTAATAAGCAGGCTTTTTTCATAGTTATTGAGTGTAGGCTGCCAAGCATCCGCAAACTTTTTCGCATAGGTTGCTAAAAGCGTATCAGAGCATCCGGCATAACAACCGAAATATCCGTTTCCTGCTTTTACGTTTGTTTCGGTAAACCGCATCAAAAGTGCTGTCAATAAATCCGTACCGTCCGGTCCTGCGCCTTTTCTCTCTTGTACGACCTTAAAGACTTCACCGCCCATTGTAAATTGTTTCCCGATATTTTCTGCAGCAGCGGCACTCATATGATCACTTGTAAATGTATGCCCTATAGAATAAATACCTGCTAATGCAATTATTAACGCCAACACTTTTTTCCACATACTTCTCTTTTCCCTTCCTTCTTATGTCTACAAAGGTAGACTTTAAGAAATAGGCTAAAAAACAGTAAAAGTGTATGCTTCAGAAAGAAAAAACATATATTTCTGCATCAGAAATATATGTCTATAATTGTCTGCTTTAAGAAATATAAATACCATAAATTGTATGTTTCTTTTAGTTTTTGATATAAAACAGCAAAACTCATATTATAGAGTATACTTGTTTCGTATTTGTTCGTATCAGATTTCTTTTTTGTGTACATTTATTATATCATGTTGTTTATCGTTAGAAAAAGAGTAAAGCTTTTTATATACTTTACTCTTTATGATGCCTTATTCTTCTTTGTGTTTGTACGCTAAGAAAAACAACAGACTGATAGATAAGAAGCTGATGCCCATATAAATCATGGTATTTGTATTGTCTCCTGTATTCGCTCCGCCCATGCTTGTTTCAGGATTGTATTGGCCCTTTACTGATGTTTCATTGTCATCATTTGGTTCATCAGGTTCACTGAAATCCATAGTATCGTATGGCAAATCACCGTCTACATTCTTGCCCGGCTTCCATTCCTTGATTTCAATGATGTTTTCATCAGGCTTACCGTCTCCGTCATTGTCAACATTCACATCGGGAATACCGTCTCCGTCGCTGTCGATGTCGATGTCAGGGATACCATCCCCATCGATATCGATATTGATATCTGCTTCGCCGTCATCATCTAAATCGATGTTGATATCAGGCAATCCGTCTCCGTCGGTATCGATATTCAACTCGGGTTTGATGTCATTCTTACCAATACTGTCATAGGTGAATTTTCCTGATTTGTAATCTTTCTTTGGATTCCATTCATGGATTTCTACGATATTGACACTCGGTGTTTCTCCGTCCTTTGAGATATTGATATGTGGTTTGAAGTCACCTTTATTATCAATATTAATATTAGGAATACCATCGTCATCGGTATCGATATTGATTACTGCCTTCACACTGGTACCTGTGCAGTATTCCTCAAGGATACCGTTATCGATATCTTGTTTCACACACTTTGTAGGCTTCCAATCACCTTTCTTTAGAATCACTAGATTAAGGTCAGGCTTTCCGTCATTGTCGGTATCAATATTCAAGTCAGGTTTACCATCACCGTCACTGTCGATGTTGAGATCAGGGATTCCGTCATTGTCTCTGTCTCCGTTGATTACGATCCATTTACTTTCATCATTTGGATCCTTCCATTTGATGTTTAGATCGGGACAGCCATCCCCATCAGGATCGTTGAAATCAGGAATACCGTCCCCGTCTTCATCGACATCGATTTTCTTAAGTGCCACCTCATGACAGGTTTCGGTATTTGTATTTCCTGCGTTGTCCGTAGGTATCACACATACCTTGTATTTTCCTACTGTTTCACTGATCGTTATCTTTGCCTTTTCATTCGTTACGGTCAATGATCCGTCTTTGATTGGTTCCTCATTGCCATCAGTCAACTTGTATATTTTATATCTGAGTTCCTTTGTGCCGCTTACCTTTAAATCATCCTTCGCATCACTTGTCGTTATCTCGAATGACGTTCCCGGCTTAAAGAAGATTCCGCCTGTCAACTTGTTGATGATATTTTGTAAGGTGTTATTGGTATCCTTGGCCTTGATTCCTTTTACCTTTGGTGCTGTCTTGTCTATCTTGATGATTTCTTGTTTCTCTTTTGTGATTGCTCCGCTGTCCTTTTTCATCCAAAAGCTTTGATTCGTTTCTCCTTCTCTTGTCACTGTGACTTGACTTGGCTTCCACGTGCTTTGATCTAAGGACATATTGGTGTACTCATTGTGATCACTTATGATGATGACATCTTTATTGGTCCATCCGCCTGTATAAGAGGTATTGTTTCCGTCATCTAATTCTAAATGATACCAGTCATCCTCAATGGATTCCTCTTTGATCGTTAAAGTGCCTTCTTTAAAAGTAAAGCTGTAGTTTGGATAGGTCTTGTTTAAGGTGTTGGTGTCTCCCTTGATCGGATAAGTTCCTGCGTTACTGTCTTTCTTTGCGGTCGTGCTCAGCTTGACATCACTTGCCTGTATCACATCCTGTACTCCGTTCCATGATACCAGTTGATTCTTGAAATCCTGATAGGTCAGTGTCGGATTCACTTCTCCCTTGTATTTCTCTTTATCATCAATAACGATTTCAATTGGCTTCGGCAGTACCTGTACCGTTATCGTTTTACTTAACGGTGTTTCTCCGTCTGCCGTTCTTGTCACCTTGATTTTGATCGTTGTCGTACCACTATACTTCAACGCATCAAATTCCGCCTTGTTTCCGTTCGCTGTCGGATTAGAAATATACGTTGTATTATCTACCTCAAACGTATATTGTACATTCGTACTGCTTGAATCATCCTGCAGGCTTCTGATCGTGAAATGATCTCCGTATATGATTTTTCCCGGGCTTGATACTGCCAACATATTCTCATCAGGCCCCATGATATGAAGGATGCCGTCTGCTTCTGCTTTATTATAGTTTCGATTTCCTTGCTTTTCTACATGAAGCGGAATGTCCATTCCTTCCTCACCGTCATAATCATACTCTATCTCGACTCCGTCATTTGTCCATGCGATCGAAGTATTGATACTTGAATCTACCGTAATATAGTAATCGGTATCCTTGACCTCTACTCCGCCGTCATTGCTTGATAGGTCTTGTTCATTAATAACAGGTGTTACCTTGCCTTGGCCGCTTGTCACATACGTCACATCCGCAAACGATATTGTTTGGTCTGCCTTTTTGATGTTGATCGGCAGCTCTATTGTTTTATCTGCGTAGTTTCCGCTCGGGTCATGACTTGTCGCTTCTACGATCACCTTGCCCATTTGCGTATTCAAGCTCGCATTCAGAATATGAACCAAGCCGTTACTGTCTACCGATATCACGTCCGTCGGACTTCCGTTTTTCAACTTATAGGTTACTGTAGAGCCTGTCGGATTTCCTGCCGTATATAACTGGAACGTCTTATTCTTTTCATATACTTCCTCATAGGCCTTGTATTTATCCGTCTGTTTCGGCAGTTCATTTCCTGCGCTGTCTGTATAAATGAATTCCTGCGCCCCCGCCGTAACAGTAAACGTCAGCTCGGCACTCGCATCTGCCTGCCCTGTGGCTCCCTTTTTCTCTG
>CANSQL010000071.1 GCA_947649125.1 uncultured Erysipelotrichaceae bacterium
GTCTACGTTTGTAGACAAAATAGAAAGGAAGATGATTATGTGGAAGAAAGTTACGATTATGCTGACACTGTGCATAAGCTTTGTCAGTGTAGGATTGGCATATTTCAGCGGAAATATAAATGCGAGTGGATCATCTTACAATGTTTCATTAAATACAACCGTAAAATTAGGGGAAAAGGGACAATATCCTAACGGCAATTACGGCTCAATGGTAAAGGGCGATAAAGTATATATAGGAACCAATGCAGCGAACGGAAATCCTCTGTCCTTTATCTTATTGGCAAAGGAAACCTACAATACCTATCAGCCACAAGTAAACGGAAGCGGCATTTATTCATTAGACACCTCAGTTCCTAATGTTACAGGATGGTTTGCGATGTCAAACGAAGCTTATACAAGCAGCTTTCAAGCCTTTTCGGCGTATCCGACTTCATTAGTGCGTTTAGATGGTAACAACAGCAGTGTTTATTATTATATGCCGACTAAATATTTATCTACCGGCAATGGCTTTGCGGTAAAAGATACAATGATGAATATCAATAATGCGATATCAAATAAAACTAAGCAGATTTTGTTGAGTAGAAATCTCAGTTACCTACAAAAACTATATGATTTGAGATCAAGGCACCCTGCCAATGGTTATTTGTTTGAAGAAAACTTACATTACGCATTGTTGAATCCGAAGGGATTTTATTTGCCGGATGAATTCAGCTTATTGGGTACCAGCTTTACAAGCAGCATCCCGTCCCCGGCAGGAAGTTATAGTTTTACTGCGAAAGATTTAGTATTCTCTGAAGCATATTATGCGACGATGGTATCATCTAAATATAATACCACTGCCGAAATGAATGCGAGTACATTTACTGCCGCAGGTGCTCAAAGCTATGTATCCTGCACACAGTCAACCTATCCGTCCGTCAGGGCAGCGATCCGTCTGTCCGCAGAATTAGATATGAGTCAGGTAGTGTTTGCGAGCGGCACCGGAAGTGCAGTCGGAAATATTGCGAAGGTGAAAAATTCAAGCCCGTCCTTGGGCAGCTATTCAAATATTTATACCGCAACAGCGAATTACGATAAGCTGAAACTGAGAATATTGGATGCTTCCGACAATCACAATATTACATTTAACGGAATAAAGGATGCCTGCGGCGATGCCGTTTCCGCTGTTACCGATAAGGCTACGGTTTATATTGACGCAAATGCGAATGCCGCAACAAGCGGAAATGAGGTTAATACCGTATCAGCTCTATTCTTTAAAAATAATGAAATAGCATACTATGTGCCGATTGAGGCGGCCAAGGGAAGCGGCTCTTATGCGTTGGATTTGAGCGGAATAGAAACGGGAGATTATAAAGTCGCATTAGTAAATGAGAGCTATAATGCAAATGATACGGCACCGGCACAAAGCTCGGCTCTGACAAGCTTCAGAGATTTAAAGATTTCACAAAGCACAAGCGGTTTGACATTTACCGCAAAAACCGATTTAGAATACGGTAAAAATGTAAATACGGGAGATACTGTCGGCACTGTTTCCTCACAGAACGGTACCGGAAATCCGATTTATACGATTGCGGCCGATCCTGCATATCCAAATGAATATACTCATGTGAAATTGGCAGATGATCATAAAAGTGTTGTTGTCGATGGCGATGCACTTCGTGCGGGAACATATCATTTTAAAATCCAAGTGAAGGACAGCAGCTGTGATACAACACCGGCGGCAGAGATATCAGCCTCATTCACCGTTAACAAGGCAGCCCTGTCGATTGCGTTTAACAATCCCGACCAAACAAAGAAATCAATCGTTGACTCTGCGAACGGATGGAGTGAAACAGCGACAGCTGCACCGGATACAGGTACCAAGATAACGTACAGCGTAAGCGGCGGCGATGCGTATTTGATTGATATTGATGCGAATACGGGAGCGATAACGTATAAAGGAAACGGCGCTTTCGGCAAAGTAAAGATAAAGGCAGCTGTTGATGATGATCCGGATATCGGAAATGATAATTATAATTCTGCTTTTACGGAAAAAGAAATCATTATCTATAAAAGGGTAGACGGAAATGTAGAACCACATGCGAATTCATCAGATCATACGGTTCCTACCTTTACCGCAACGGATTCGAATGTAAAGGTAAACGGAATTATCGGTACGATCAAGGGGACGACAGGAACACCTGATAATATCGACGGCGCCTCAACGACGATTACTTATAAATACGGAATAGAGGCAGACGGTGATGCGAGCTTATTCACTGTCGATCCCAATACCGGAGTCATTAAGACAACCGGAAATTTAGGTGTACAAAGCTATCATATCACCGTAACGGTTTCAGATAAATGGGATACGAAAAAAATTCCTTTAACGATTAATGTGGGAGTGGCGAATGCAGAGGATTTAAGATTCTATGAGACAAGTGCGGCTGTTAATATGATAAGCCAAAAGAGTGTGAAGGTTACAGATACGAATGTAAAAGTATATGCGACGGTCAAAAACAGCAGTAATACAAATCCGGTAACCTATAAAATCAAGGATGGCTCAACGAATGTAATAACGGTGAATGCGAGCAGCGGGGCGGTTACGGTCAACGGAGTGGGAACAGTAACGATCGTTGCGGAAAAGGACGGTGGGGTCGGACAGGCAAAGGCAGTGGCCGAGCTGACGTTTACGGTTACAGCGGGAGCACAAAACTTCATCTATACCGATGATGCAGGAAATGAGCTTCCGAAATCAGGAGCGAATTACAATGCGTTGACAGACACCTATGCACCGAATAAAACGCTGCAGCTATATACGGCAGGAAATCCGAGCGGTTCTACGGTAACCTATCAGCTAAAGGCAGGAAGCCCTGTGGATGTGATATCGGTAGATGCGAGCGGTCTTGTGACGATATTAAACGCTTCCTTGAGTAATCAAATGGGCAAGGTCATCGTAGAGGCAACGAGTCACGATCCTACAGGAAACTACAGTGATAAAACGATCGAGCTTCCGATCAATATCGATAAGGGCACAAGAACCATCAGCTTTAAAGAAAATCCAATCTATGTGGTAAACGGAAGCGGCAGTGTGACACCTGTTATTGAGGTAGACGGTGTGGTAGACACATCGGGGGATGTATTGATTGAGGTAGATCACAACGAAGACAACACTATCGCATGGACAAGCGATAATAAGACGATTGAATATGATTACAGCGATCCAGATCCAAAGGATATCGAGATTCATGCGACCAAGCCGATGGATCGAAATTATAAAGCGGCAGAGACAGACGGTGTCCTTCATATCATGGGGCCTGATGAAAATGTCTTGGCTATCACAAGTCCGGGAAAGATTACTTACGGCGATCACTTCACGATTCGAAGCAGTCAATATGATGCGGACAGCACGAATGTACAATATACCTTTGAAACAGATGATACCACTTATATCACAAGTCCGACGGTAAACGGAAACAGTGCCGAGTTTGATGCGATACGTTTCAGCGGGACCGTTAAAACAACGATCACGGTGACAAGAACCGCAGACGGAGAAACTCCGTTAAGCAAAAAGGTACAGGTAACAGTGCTTCCAAAACCAATCGAAATCGTCATCGATGATAAGGAAAAGCTAAAGGGAGAGGTAAACCCAAGCTTGACCTATCGAGATTTCAAAAACAAACTGGTTTCATGGAACGGTGTACAGGATGTGATACAGGAAAATGATGTGAAGCAGAGCTTAAGCACAACCGCAAAGACAAGCAGTAATGCGGGAAGCTATCCGATCAAAGGAAATGCGAGCGCATTAAACAAGACGTATCCCAATTATAGCTTTAGCTTCAAAGAAGGAACGCTGACAATCAATGAGGAGAATGTTGAGGATGACTGGTATCATTTAGAGCTTGATGACGGAAATGGTACTGCTTATACAGGGGAATGGACGAATAAGGATGTAAATATCATCAGCGATCATAATGAGTATACCAATCTATCATTAGACCAAAGCACATGGAAACCAAGTCTTGTGACGATCACAAGAGAAGGTGAGAATAACCAAAGCTTTTGGATGAAAAAGGACAGCGGAGCTATTACAAAAGAGAAGCAAGAAATCATCAAAATTGACAAGACAGCGCCAAAGGTAAAAGGAATCAAGGCGAAGGATACAAACAATAAGCTGCAGGATATCATCAATAAGCTAAGCGGCGGGATATTCTTTAAGCCGGGAACAGCATTTGAAATCACGACCGATGATTCTAAGGATAATCTTAAAGTAAGCGGTACAAAGGAAATTGCCTATAAGGTTTATAAGTTGGAATCACAAGCGAGAGCCGGTGATGAATTAATCAAGGATGGAACACTGACAGTCACAAATGAAAAGGCAAGCATCACAATCAGTGAGACGACAGGAACCTATAAAGTTTGCGTAATACCTACCGACAATGCAGGCAATACAAACACCGAAAGCTGTCATGAAGTTACACTAAAGAAAATCAATGTGGATGTAGATGGTGACGGTAAGCCTGATTTCAATGATCCGGATGGTGATGGATGTCCTGATTTAAATATCGTGTTAGGCAAGGATGAGGATGGCTTTACTATTAAGCTCAACATCGATAATAACGGTGACGGAATTCCTGAATTAAATATCGATACAAACGGTGACGGGTTACCTGATATCAATGTAGATACCGATGATGACGGCAAGCCGGATTTGAATATTGCGACGAATATCAAATGGAATCCGACGCATTGTGTAACAGGTCAGATCGAAGAATATTGTACCGACTCAACAATCATTCCTGATTTAAATATTGATCTTGACGGAGACGGTCGTCCTGATATCAATGTGGACTTAGACGGCGATGGTATTCCCGATATTGATATCGATACCGACGGTGATGGGAAACCTGATATTAATATAGATACAGATAAAGACGGCAAGCCTGACGAAAATATCAAGGATATCACAGAATGGAAGCCCAATGACAGCTTTACGGTAAACGGTAAAGATTTTAATACAGTGACAGGTTTAGAGCCTAATCCTGAAAAACCTGATGATGTCGATAAGCCGAATAATCCGACAAAAGATGACAACACAGATGTCAAAGGAAGCTATTACCCGGGTGATAATGTCGGCGGTGCAAATACAGGTGACAACACGAATTGTTTCTATGTGAAGCTTCTATGCGCTATGATTATACTGATGGCATCTATGATCTGTTATAAAAAGCGAAGCAGTACATCTTATAATCAATAAAAATCAGGATACAAAGCGCGCAGTGAATCCAAATAATTCACAAAAGCTTAACCAACCTTCAAAAGTAATATGTTATCATATGAAATTGAAGGTTATTTTATTGAACAAAGGATAAATAAAAATGAATACGATGTTGATAGATAAAAGTACAGCATATTTTGAAATATAAAGCAAAAGCTTATACGTATTCACCTATCTTTTCTGACTTTATGAGTGAATCATCTTATTGTTCAACGATTATGAAGATTTTTCCTTTTTCTTAATTGAAACCGCTTTTAATATACACAACTTCGGTGTATAATAATTCATAGGAAAGTGAGGCATATGATTTTATGATTTCTGAATTAATTAATAAAATTAAAGGGAGAGGAACCCGTATTGTTTTTACCGAAGGAAGCGATCCGCGTGTATTAAAGGCGGCTGTACGTCTTTTTGAAGATCAGGTATTAAATCCTGTGCTGCTCGGAAACCGCAATGAGATTACAAGCTGCGCAAAAGCGAACGATGTATCGGTAGAGAATATGGAAATACTCGATCCGTATGAATATCAAAAGATGGATGAAATGGTAACGAAGATGATTGAGCTTCGTAAGGGTAAAATGGATGCGGAAACATGCCGCAAGCTGTTGTTGCAGACGAATTATTTCGGAACAATGCTTGTTCAGCTCGGTTACGCAGACGGTCTGTTGGGCGGTGCGACTTATTCAACTGCCGATACGGTACGTCCTGCACTGCAGTTGATCAAGGCAAGACCGGGCAACTCCATTGTTTCAAGCTGCTTTATCCTGTTGAAGGATGAAAAGCCGCTGGTTATGGGAGACTGCTCGATCAATATCGATCCGAATACCGACGAGCTTGTGGAAATTACCTTGCAGACCGCAAACACGGTACGTCAATTCGGAATTGAACCGCATATCGGTCTGTTGTCCTATTCCACCTACGGATCGGCAAAGGGTGCCAGTGTATCTAAGGTACAGGAAGCAAGCGAGCGTTTAAACCGCATGCCGCTTGATTTTGAGGTAGACGGAGAAATGCAGTTTGACTGCTGCGTTGCCGAAGAAGTCGCAAAGCTGAAGGCGCCGCATTCCGAGGTGGCAGGACATGTCAACACCTTTATTTTCCCGAATATCGATGCCGGCAATATCGGCTATAAGATTGCCGCTAGACTTGGTGGTTATGAAGCAATCGGCCCGATTTTACAGGGTTTGAATGCACCGATCAATGACCTGTCAAGAGGCTGTAACGAGGAAGAAGTTTATAAGATGGCAATCGTTACTGCGGCACAAAAGGGTATGGATATTTAATCCTTTAATCCAAATACGCATACAACTAAATACATAAACAAAGGCTTTCTGATCGGAAGGCCTTTGTTTATTGTATGAGAAAACCCCCAGATAGTCTGGGGGTTCAAAAGAGCTTTAGCGATGAG
>CANSQL010000072.1 GCA_947649125.1 uncultured Erysipelotrichaceae bacterium
ACGGTGGTGTGAGAGGACGATAAATAAAATAATTATTTATCTCCTACTCGATTATCAAACAAAATTAATTTTCCGATATTAATTTATCATGAGATATGTTATAATTGGAACAGTTAAAGGAAGCGGTTTAGGGGCTTTCGATTTTGTTAAATATAACGGTGGGGAGGAAATTTATGGAAGCTAATTTAGAAGTCGCAGATGCGATTGAAACCAATGATTTAAACAAAGCATATGATGAGTATTGTAAGAAAATATTGAGTAATAAACAAATACTGGCACGGATTATGAAGGAATGTGTAGCCGAGTATCGAGATATCCCGGTAGAGGAGATTCCTGCTTATATTGAAAATGATCCGCAGTTGGATGTGTCGGTTGAGGATGAAGCAGACAAAATCCAAGGTCGAAATGTCGAGGATCAGTCTGTTCACGGGGCTGAAATCAAATACGATATCTTATTTGATGCGAAGCTGCCGAATTCTGATGAAAATGAAAGAATCGGATTGTTTATCAATATAGAAGCACAAAACAGTAATAATAACGGATATCCGCTGACAAGCAGGGCAGTCTATTACTGCAGCAGATTATTAGCGAAACAGAAAAACATGCAGGGCGGTTTTCAGAATTCAGAGTTTCAGAATCTTAAAAAGGTCTATTCGATATGGATCGTGATGAATTCAAGTAAAGCGATGGAGGGTGTGTTAAACAAGTACACAATAACCGAGGAGTGCTTGGAGACAAAGTATCATTTTCCGAAAGAGGATTATGATAAGCTGTCAGTCGTGATGATTTATCCAAAACGTGAATATGATATAAAAGATGATAAGAACGGCATGATGAAAATGTTGAATCTATTATTTAAAGCAAAGATGCCGGCAGAGGATAAAAAATATCAATTAAGCAAAAACTATGGTATAATGATGACAAGAGCGATAGACAAGGAGATGGACGGTATGTGCGACTTATCAAAAGGCGTAAGAGAAGAAGGGCGAGCAGAAGGACTTGCAGAAGGACGTGCTGAGGGACGTGTTGAAGGCCTTTCAGAAGGACGTATTGAAATGGCAACAGATAATGTCCGTAGCTTGATGAAAGAAATGAAAATCACCTTAAATGAAGCAATAAAGATCTTGAAAATAGATGAAACCATTCGATCTGAAGTGGAGAAAGCAATCAAAGCTACGAACTAACCAATCTGACATTAAAAACAGGATTCTAAATTAATATAGGGTATTAAAAAAGCAGAGGATAAATAAGAAATGAATACCTGCTGCCTTTTTCGTGTCAAACAACATGGAACAAAATTAAAAAGAACTGTGTTTATTATAAGAACCTCATTTATGCCCTTTCATCTTAATCAGAATTAGATTGTGGAAAGAGTAAAGGTCGCCTCTTTATTCCTATAAAACTTAGATACCCAAAGAGGTCTTAACGACTTCTTTTTTTATCTGTTAAACAAAGAAATCATACAGTTTCATCATTATAATTGTCACATACACCTATATGATTATCCAATAATTTACATTGACAAAACACAAAGATACATATAGAATGAAAAAGAGAGGTGACAATCATGGATTTTCATAAAGATGATGAATTAATTAAAAGATTACAGTCCGGAGATAATGAAGCATTTAACGAATTATACGAAAAATACTATAAGCCGCTTCTTTATACCGCCTGTCGTTTAACTAATAATATTGAGGATGCGAAGGATGCAGTCCAATCAGCCTTTATGCAGATGTATACCTCTATCCATAATTTAAAAGAACCGAAATATTTCCGTTTATGGATGAATAAAATCGTTCGCGGAAAGTGTATCGATATGTTTCATAAAAATAAAGATGTTATCGTAGATACAACACAGGATGAAATCATTAATCAATATGAGGAACAAAATACGGATTTTATCCCTCATGATAAGCTGAAATTCACAGCGGATCAGGATATTTTAATGAATTTGATTGATGAATTGCCCGATCGTTATCAGGAAATATTGTTTTATGCGTATTTTTATCAATTTTCAATGAAGGAAATGGCAGAGCTTTTAAATATTCCGACAGGAACGGTAAAGTCTCGTTTATACGCTGCTAAAAAAGCATTGCGTGAAAAAGTCAGTGAATATGAGACATTGAATCGCTATAAGCTTACCTTTCGTATACCCGGCGCAATGTCAATTTATTTGTTTTTCTTATTCCATAGACAAGTAAAACCGATCAAGCTGAAAAAATCATTTCAATTCATGAAGCAGAAAGCGATGCTTTTGTCTTTGACCGTTGCGGGAGTGAGTGTACTTGCCGTACCGTTATTGACCGGCAATTATCAGGAAACGGCCGGTGATGCGTATCATAATCTAAATACTGCACAGGAAGCATATTTTAAGCTAAAGCATTGGGCAATGGATGAGGTACAAATGAGTGAAAAGAGTACTGCGGATATTGATGAAATTGAAGCTGTATATGATTTTTTGAAGTCGCAAAAGGGACCGTATTGGGAAAGATTACAGGCTGATGAATGGGACATTGCCTTTGAAAAGCTAAAGAAATAGGGGTATTTTTATCTTAATTTAAGTTTATGTGAAAGGCTTTATTTTAAATTGATTATTAATTTATCAGAAAAAGTTTAAAAATTTTTGTGAAATGACGAACCTTTTAAAAACAAAATTGGACTCTCCTATTGAACTGTCTTGGTAGGATAGCCGATGTTTGTTTTTATTGTTTTTATTATATTAAATTAAGTGTGTGAATCAGCTTTATTATTCATTTGTTTATTAATAAATAATAGATTGATTGACTTGGAAAGGAGAAAGACTATGAGAAAAACAGCAGTTACAGTATTATGCCTGATAAGTAGTCTTCTAGTGTTATATATGTATTGTAACAATGACATTATATCAACACTGTATGCACAATCAGCTCCTACTTTTTCATTACCAAAAGGCTCAAAGGTTGTATTAGGTAAGTATAATAATAAGGAAATTGTATGGGATATAGGGAATAATACAAGTGATTATGTGTTAATGAGCAGTAAGCCTTTGATCAATGATATTGCGACATATAATAACAGTGTTCCTATTACAACAACAGCACAGAGTATCGCAGACAGAGAAAACTATTGTTTGAAGTATGATTCCAGCAGCTCTACTTCTATATTGTTTTGTCCTGTAACTCCGTTGAAGACAGAAATTGCTAAGATAAACATCGGTATTAATGAAAATACCATTATCACAAGATCTCCCTTTTTGCCAAACCTTGACGAAATATCTACCGGCGGGACGTTGGGGTTATCATTATATGACAGGGCATATAGGTCTTCTATTAATTACTGGATTGACGGCTATATAACATCGCTTACGTATAATTCAGGGATGTATACAAATAAATATCATAACGCTGTACAACAGTCTCTAAATGAAGCGGTTAATAATTACGGATTAGTTGATTATGATACAAGACGATCTATTCCGGGCGATGAAAGACTTATCTGGTGCAACAGTACACTTGTAATGAATCCTGTAAAACGAGCATTACGCCCATTCACATTAATAGATAAAACCAAAATAATGTTTGCGGCTAATACGGCTTACACAGACGGACAATGGCATAGCTATTCCATTGATAGTGCTAACCTAAATGAAAATAATGAATTGAATCCTAATAAATTAAGAATTCAGTCCTCGCTTACTGCCTCTTTACAGGATATCAAAAGAAACAACTTCAGTACAAGTAAGGTGATGAAAAACGGCAGCGTTGATTTATCAGTAAATGCAAATACCGGTATTAATACAAAAATGTCTGTGCTTCTTTATGATGATGCAGGTACACAAATACAGTATTATAAATTAGGAAGCACTACGCAAAACGGTATAAATGATTACACATTAGACTTAACCGGAATACCGACGGGTAAATATCAAGTGGCTGTTATTAATGAAGAATATGATGCTTCCTCTAATTTACCTGTAGAAAGCTCAGCTATTTCAGATTTAATGCCTTTGGAAATCGTAGAGGCGCATAAGATTACTTATACAAAGACACCGCAAAGCGGTGCGACAAGAGGAGATTATGAATTCAGTAAAAATGTGAATGCAGGACAAGCAGTAGGAAAGATTACAGTCAATCCGAAAGGCGTTATGCCGTTAACCTATACGGTAGATTCAAACGGCGATAATACTTATCAAAACTTTGAAGTAGATGGGTTAAGCAACGGTGCTTCAAGCAGTACCTCACTGAATGTGAAAATAAAAGGAAGTGCTCCCGATTTAGTAAATGGTGGATTAAAGGCAGGTGCTTATAAATTTTGTGTAAATGCTAAGGATGCGAACGGTGATCCGACTGCGGCAACATCTGATTCTAAGGTATGTACCTCATTCACGGTGGAAAAGACAGGATTAACGGTAGCTTTTGATGATTCTAACCAAACAAAGAAAAGTATTACTGATGCCGCAAACGGTTGGATTGAAACAGCGACAACCACACCAAACTACAGTGATGTAAAGATTACGTATTCAAAGGTGGGCGGAGATATCGGACTGATTGATATTGATGCAGATACAGGGGCGATTACTTATAAAGGAAACGGTGCTTACGGTAAAGTGAAAATACGGGTAACCGCAGATGATGATCCTACAACAGGAAATGATAATTATAACTCAGCATTTATAGAAAAAGAAATCGTAGTTTATGCACAGGTAAACGGTAGTGTAACACCTCATGCCAATTCGAGTGATATCAGTACACCGACCTTTACAGCGAATGATTCCAATGTCAAAATCAACGGAACGATAGGGACAATCAAAGGATCACCGGGAACACCTGATGATGTGACGGGAAGTAAATTCACCTATACGTATGGATTAAAGAATGACGGGGACGGCAGTTTCTTTGCGGTAAATGCAAGCACAGGTGTAATTACCACAAAAGCGAATTTGGCAGTAGGAAGCTATTCCATTACCGTAACAGTGAGTGATAAATGGAGTACGAAAGAAATACCGGTAACGATCAATGTCGGAATGTCAGCGGCAGAGGATTTGAAGTTTTATGAAAACAGCAGCTCCAATACAGCGATAACGACAAAGAGTGCTAAGGCAACCGATACGAATGTCACGGTATATGCGACAGTCAAAGGAAGCAGTAACAGTAATCCTGTGAAGTATAAGATCAAAGACGGCTCAACAAATGTCATAGAGATAAATGAAGACAGCGGCGCAATCACAATTCACGGAGTAGGAACGGTAACGATCGTCGCAGAGAAACAAGGCGGAGTCGGACAAGCGAACGCAACAGCGGAATTGACCTTTACGGTAACAGCGGGAGAACAAGTATTCATTTATACGGATAACGCAGGAAATGAGCTGCCGAAACAGACGGATAAATACAAGGCATACGAGGAAGTATATGAAAAGGATAAGACATTCCAATTATATACGGCAGGAAATCCAACCGGAAGTACAGTAACCTATAAGCTGAAAAACGGAAGTCCTACCGATGTGATATCGGTAGACAGTAACGGCTTGCTCCATATTCTGAATGCGAGCTTGAATACGCAAATGGGTAAGGTGATCGTAGAAGCGACAAGTCATGATCCGAACGGTAACTACGCAGACAAAACAATCGAGCTTCCGATCAACATCAAAAAGGCAGAACAAACGATATCATTTGCGGATGTGACATATGCGACAAACGGCAAAGGTAAGGTAACACCTGTCATCAATGAACAAGACCTATCAAGCAATGACGGTGGAGTAGAGGTCAAGGATACCGATTACTATATCACGGTAGATTCAAGCGTGAGCACTTCGATTGCATGGACGAATGACGGAGTCGAGATAGAGTATGATTATGATGGTGAGGAAGGAATGGACATACCGCTTCATGTGGAGAAACAAGGAAATCGAAACTATAATAAAGCAGAAGCAGACGGCATCCTTCATATCATGGGGCCTGATGAAAACATGTTGGCAGTTTCCAATCCGGGAAAAATCATCTATGGCGATCACTTCACAATCAGAAGTCTGCAGGATGATTCAAGCAGTATCAATGTAAACTATACCTTTGAGGTAGACAACACTACGTACATCTCCAATCCGACAGTCACGGGAAACAGAGCAGAATTTGATGCGTTAAAGTACAGTGGAAATACGAATATCCAAATCAAGGTGACAAGAACGGCAGACGGAGAGGTACCGTTAAGTAAAA
>CANSQL010000073.1 GCA_947649125.1 uncultured Erysipelotrichaceae bacterium
ATGAATTTCTCTGGTTTTTTATTATGAGCTGCTTTCTTATGCGTTACAGCCCCTCTTTTTTTTGTGAATCAATTGATTAATACATCGGACCCTGCGGCATGACCGGCGCCGGATTATCCTCTTTAATTGCGGCAACGCCTGCCTCTGTGGTAAGGAACAATGCGGAAATACTTGCGGCGTTCAACAATGCACTTCTTGTTACCTTAGTCGGATCGATAATGCCCTTTTCAAACATATCGCACCATACACCGAGCTTCGCATCAAAGCCCTCATTTTCCTTTGCGGCCTTTTGATGCTCTAAAATATCATCTGCATGATAGCCGGCATTTTCGGCAATTTGAGAAATCGGAGCCAATAAAGAATCCATTACGACCTTGATCCCCTTCTGTACATCTATAACTTCTGATTTCAGCGTATCCTTTAATTCCGTATACGTAGCTACTAATGCAGCACCGCCGCCGATTACGATACCCTCCGCAACAGCGGCACGAGTCGCATTCAAAGCATCCTCAATACGCAGCTTCTTTTCTTTCAGTTCAACCTCAGTAGTAGCGCCGACCTTGATGATCGCAACACCGTTGCTCAGCTTGCCCAAACGCTCCTGATAACGTTTCTTATCATACTCACTTGTACAGTTATCACGCTGTGCACTGATTTCCTTTACACGATCTTCGATTGCTTCCTTGCTTCCTGCACCGCCGATCAATGTCGTATTGTCCTTGGAAACAACAGCCTTCTTAACCGTACCTAAATCATTGATATCCATATCCTTTAATTCCATTGCCAAATCCTTAGAATAGAAATTCGCATTTGTCAAGGTAGCGATATCCTGCAGCATTTCCTTTTGATTATCGCCAAAGCCCGGTGCCTTGGTCGCTACGACATTGAAGGTACCGCGCAGCTTATTTACGATCAAAGTAGACGTTACTTCATTATCAATATCATCTGCGATAATCAACAGCGGCTTCGCTGATTGAACGATCTTCTCTAATAACGGCAGAATTTCCTGAATCGTATTGATTTTTTGATCGGTCACAAGCACATACGCATTTTCAAGCTCTACCTGCATCTTTTCACGATCGGATACCATATACGGGGAAACATAGCCCTTGTCATACTGCATACCCTCTACGACCTCAAGCTCTGTATCGAAGCCCTTAGATTCATCTACACTGATAACACCGTCGCGACCGACACGCTCCATTGCCTGAGCGATGATATCGCCGACCTCTTTGCTTCCGGCAGAAATTGTCGCAACATTCGCAATATCCTCACTTGTTTCAACCTTACGGGATTTCGCTAAAATTGCATCCGCCGCTTGCTTACCGGCCAACTCAATGCCCTCACGCAATAATACCGGATTCGCACCCTTGTCGACTGCTCTTAAACCGTTATTGATCATTGCGGCTGCTAAGATAGTCGCAGTGGTAGTACCGTCACCTGCGGTATCATTTGTCTTGTTCGCAACCTCAAATACAAGCTTAGCGCCCATATTTTCAAATTTATCCTCTAATTCGATTTCTTTGGCAATCGTAACACCGTCATTCGTAATCAGCGGAGAACCATACTCCTTTTCCAACACAACATTACGTCCCTTAGGACCGAGGGTCACACGTACCGCATCAGCCAGTTTATTAACACCCTCAACCATAGATGCTCTTGCATCTGCACCGAAACGAATCTCTTTACTCATGATCATTTTCCTCCTTGATTATTCTACAACGGCTAAGATATCCTCATCCTCGATGATGATATACTCAACCTCGTCCATTTTGATTTTAGTACCTGAATATTCCTTATATACGACCTTATCATTTTCCTTCAGCTTAGCTTCGCATTCCTTGCCGACTGCGACAACAACAGCGATGCTCGGCTTTTCCTTTGCGCTTTCAGTTAAAATAATTCCGCTTGCGGTTTTCTTTTCCTCAGCTTCTTTTTTTAATACAACATTCTTGTTTAACGGTCTTAACATTGTTATACCTCCTTAGCACTCTTGTGCTATAACTGCTAACACAGTATATTATACTCATTTTTAGCACTTTGGCAATAGGATTGCTAAAAGTTTTTCAAATATTTTCTGCGGTAAAAAATTCTGTTTGTTTTCAGCGGCTCAAGGTAAAATAAAAAGTGCTTGAAAGCACCTTTACAACTAGGAACAAGAATGATCCGAACAAGTGTGATGATCGCCGTGATGACTGCATTGTCCGCTCGGGCTGTCCTTCAAGCTTCCGTTTAAATAGGCGTCGACTGCTGCTTCCGCATTTCCGAGCGCACCGCTGATTACCGTAATCCCGGCTTGTGCGAGCGCATTTCTGGCGCCCTGTCCTAAGCCGCCGCAAATAAGTGTATCGATCTCAGCATTCGCAAGCAATGTCACAAGTGCACTGTGTCCCTTTCCGTTTGCACTTAATAAACTTTTATTCAACAGTTTTGTTTGTTCAAATTCCATGATAAGAAACTGTTCACTCTTACCGAAATGCTGAAATACCATGCCGTTCTCATAGGTTACTGCTATTTTCATCTTAAATTCCTCCTATACCTTTTGAAAAATAAGTCCTTCGTTATCAACCGTAAACGATTGCTTGTGCTCAAGATACTTCAAACCTGAATGCTCATCCATGATGATCGGTGTCCGATGATGAAGCTGCGCCATTTCCTTTTGTGCCGCTCCCGTTACGATTACATATTCTCCCTGTTCATTATAAATACCGGCCATAAATAAATACGGTTGATTCTTTTTTCGGATATAAATTTTATCCTTATGAGAGCCATGCTTCTGCCATTCATAAAAGCCGTTCGCAATAATCAAACAGCGTTTATTCAAAAACGGGCGAAACGTTTTTCGCTCATGAATTCCCTCACTGCGCGCATTGATCAAAACATTGCCGTGGTAGCCCTTGATTCCCCATTTCATTACCTGTCCTATGATATCACAGCCGTTGGCAGTAATCACCAAAGTCTGTTGAGTGGGAAAGATTTCACCTTGATGAAAATCAAATAACACAAGCTGCTCATGATTTGAAATCAACGGAAGCGCCTGATTTTGGAGCTGAAAGAAATATCTGCCGCACATATCATCACCTCACAACTAGTTTGTATTTAAATGCTCCGGCGCATACAAACAATGCGCTGTTTGCACAGCTATTCATCCTTTTTCGCCGTTTTCTGTGCTAATTGTTCCCGAGCAAATTCATACTGCTTTAAAAACCATTCCTCTTTATAGTCTTGATTTGCGGCAATTTCATAATAATGCACTGCCAGTCTGAAATCATTCAGCTTAGAATAGACCCAACCGATATTCGCATACAGCCAGCCATCGTTACGACCGCAGCTCTCTGCCTGCTTAAAATGTTTCAAGGCATCCTCATACTTTTGTACATTGCCCTCATTCCATGCAATCTGAGAATTGGTCCATATATCCTTATCATTTAATGCCAATGCTTTCTTATAATATTCGATTGCCTTTTCATATTCCTTAAGCTCAGAGTAATCCCAACCGAATTCATTATAGATCCATTCATCATCACGACCGAGCTGTTCGGCCTTTTTCAACAGCTCAATCGCCTCGGCAGCTTGGTCCAGCTTCCCAAGATTCCATGCCTTCAGTGATAACAATTCAATCGAATCACCCTCCAGCTGTAAGCACTTTTCACAGTACTCCAGCGCCTTTTCATGCTTTCCCTGATTGCCGTAAGCCTTTGTATAATGATATAAAACCCACGCATCATCCTGCCTGATTGCATACATCTGATCCAAATATGCTAATTTGCGCTCAATATCGTCCTGCTTATGTGCGATCCATGCCATATCCTGTAAAATCCAATATGAATCGGATTCATTTTTAGCCAATGCTTTTTCAAAATAACTGATGGCAATCTGATAATGCTTATCAGCCTCCTGTCGATTATCCACAAGCATATAAGCATCCGCCAATTCCTCTCTTAAGCCGGTATCGTCTCGCCCGCGCTTTAAGCACTCCTCTAACAGCTCGATTGCTTCTTTAGGCTTATCCATTCGATTATACGCATAGGCAATTTCGAAATCACGCCAATTCACATACTGCTCACTTTTCACTTCATTTAAAATTGCTACCTCATCTGTATAGCGCATTTCCTGTTTATAAAACATCGCCAAATCAAAGATAGAATCATCATCGGGAGACAGTGCATAAACCTTTTTCAAATATTCCTCAGCGCTTTCCTTATCATTCATATCGCGATAAGTAAATGCTGCCTGTGCCAATACCCATACATTATCAGGCTCATACAACAACGCATTTTCAAAATATTCAATCGCATTTTTATAGTCCTGCAGCTGCCGATAAGCCCATCCCAATTCACTGTGAATCCAAGGCTCATCATGTCCCATTGACAATCCCTTTAATAAATATTCGATTGCCTCTTTGTTTTGATCGTTATGATTATAGGCATACCCAAGCTGAGAATACATCCACGCATCATCGGGAAAGTTTTGTATCCCCTTTTGAAGATAGCTCATTGCCTCTTGATGACGACCGATATGATTTAATACCCATCCCATATTTGCGAAATAAAAGGTTTCCTCATAGGCTAAGCCTTTATTTTCCTCTAATAAAGCACGTGCATCTTCAAAACGCTGTGCCTTCACCAATTCATCGAATTTATCCTTGTAACTCATAATCATCCTCCAATCCCATATGCGTATTATTGCTGATTCGTAAAGTATAAAAATAAATCGAATCAGCTTTATCAGATAATCTATAAAAAGCATAGCGTTTTGGCTATCAACTTTTATCGGCATATGCTTTTTTACAGTATCATTATACAATAAATTATCATGAAAATAAATGAAAATCCCCATTGCGGAAAGTAATTACAGAAAAACATGCAACATCGTTCCTAAAGCGAATGCCGAGACAAACATAACAATCAATAATAACCAAAAGTCTTTTTTATTATGCGCCGTTTTCAAAAGCACCATAAAGCCGAGTCCGGCATTGACCGACAGTCCCGCAATCAATGAACCAAAGGACAATACGCCGTCCGCAAACAGCTGTGTTAAAATCACACTGGCAGCACAGTTGGGAATAAAGCCGACAAACAGCGCAAGCAAGGGTTGAAAGATGCTTCGCTCCAATAAGAGAGACGCTAAACGCTGCTCACCGATTTCATGAATAAGCCAAGTCAAAAGAAAGCTGATGATAAATAAAAAGGAATATATTTTGACTGTGCGCATCAGAGCATCTGTAAATACAGAGCGATCATGATGATGGCATCCGCACACCGTATCGTGCTTTACTGAATGCTGCTGACTGCGTTTATGCACAAAGAAGTCGACAAGATAACCTAATAAAGCTGCGAACAGAAACTTAGTAATTAAAATATAAATCAAAAGATAGGCACGATCGGGATGGGCCAGTAAAACCGGTATCGCTTCATCACTTGTTGCGATAAATACTGCAGCTAATGTACCGAGTGAGATCACACCGTCTACATAGAGACCTGCCGCAATCACAGAGAAGCCGCATTGCGGGAGCAAGCCCAATAAAGCACCGCATAAAGGTGCGAAATTCTTTAAGCGTGACAGCTTATCACTGAGAGCGAAGCAATTCTTGCGCTCGATTCGCTCTAACAGATAATACGTGATAAATAAAAGCGGTAATGACAGTATCGTATCCTGCAATGTATGAGTAAACAATTCTTTCAACATTTCAACCATATCTCTGCCACCTTTCTTATTATTTCATAAGGCTGTTATCCTTTATTGAAGCGTTATGGCTAATTTATAGGATAACCTTCTGGATCGAAATCTATAAGTTAATAAACAAATCTTTAATAAAAGTGTTTATCATCAATCAAGAAAAAAAGACCCTTTATCAAGGGTCAATGCCCGGCAACGTGCTATCTTCACAGGC
>CANSQL010000074.1 GCA_947649125.1 uncultured Erysipelotrichaceae bacterium
ATACCGTCCATCACCTCATCTATCGCTCTTGTCATCATTATACCATAGTTTTTGCCTAATTGATATTTTTTATCCTCTGCCGGCATCTTTGCTTTAAATAATAGATTCAACATTTTCATCATGCCGTTCTTATCATCTTTTATATCATATTCACGTTTTGGATAAATCATCACGACTGACAGTTTATCATAATCCTCTTTCGGAAAATGATATTTTATCTCCAAGCACTCCTCGGTAATTGTGTACTTGTTCAACACACCCTCTATCGCTTTATTTGAATTCATCACGATCCATATCGAATATACCTTCTTAAGGTTCTGAAACTCTGAATTCTGAAAGCCGCCCTGCATATTTTTCTGTTTCGCTAACAGTCTGCTGCAATAATATACCGCTCTGCTTAGGATTGGATACGGAGTATTACTGCTGTTCTGTGCTTCGATGTTAATAAATAATCCGATTCTTTCATTTTCCTCAGAATTAGGCAGCTTCGCATCAAACAAAATATCATATTTGATTTCTGCCCCGTGAACAGACTGATCCTCTACATTACGACCTTGGATTTTATCCGCTTCATCTAAAGATACATCTAACTGCGGATCATGTTCAATATAAGAAGGAATCTCCTCTACCGGGATATCCCGATACTCAGACACGCACTCCTTCATGATACGTGCCAGTATCTGTTTATTACTTAATATTTTCTTACAATATTCATCATATGCTTTATTCAAATCATTGGTTTCAATCGCATCTGCGATTTCTAATTTACTTGCCATAGCTTCACTCCCCACCGTTATATTCGTGTATAGTTGAAGCTCCCCATTGCTTCAACTTATCTACCCCCAGTATAACATATCTGACTATCAATTAATACCCAAAAATGCTTTTATTTTAAGGCAAATGAAATACCTTAACCAACACAAAAAAAGGAGCAGAATTATTTCTCTGCTCGATATAAAACTGTCTGTTTATTAAAGCTTATTTGTATGATTTATTTATAAGTTTATTCCTTTTCATTTGTCTTTTCTTATATTGTGCATAAATCATTGTAAGTGTTGTGATGATTAGTAATATCCACCAGTAAACCCACTTCGTATTATCACCCGTATTGGCTCCGCCTAAGTTATTTTTTATTGATGAATTATCATCTAACAGATTCTTATCAGGAATTCCGTCACCATCTGTATCAATGTTGTAGTCAGGGTCTCCATCACCGTCAAAGTCAATGTTTACATCAGGGATCAATCCTGCCATTGTATCATAGGTAATGCCATTGATCGTAACATCTTTATCAGGCTTCCATTTTGTGATTTTCAGAATATTTAAATCAGCTTTTCCGTCATCATTCTTATCAATATTGATATCAGGTTTACCGTCTCCGTTACTGTCAATATTTAAGTCAGGGATATTATCACCGTTCATATCAACATTGATATCTGCGATACAATCCTTATCTAAATCAATATTCACATCAGGTAATCCATCTCCGTCAGTATCAATATTTAATTTAATACCGTCAAGCTTACATTGTTTACTTGGTTTCTTATTACCGTCAGGATCGTATTCAGTTCCGTCAGGTAATGTTACCGATCCGTCAGGGTGAATGATTGCCCCATCCGGTGTATCGATTTCGGTTCCGTTAGGGAATTCAATCTTACCGCCGTCAGGTACTTCAACACTTCCGCCAGGCTTTTTCTCAGGTTGCTTACCATCCTCATTCGGTAAGCCGCATACCTCATCACCGCTGTTTGGTTTTCCATCAGGACCTACGACACACATATCATCTTTATTGAGTTCCTGTTTGTCATTACTAATTGCGTATCGCAACAATTCATCTGTGATAAAGGTTACGAAGTTACCCTCATGTTGCACCTTAAGCTCTTTTACCTTATCCTTTTCGTCAATCTCATAAACGATTGGCTTGGCATCACTTTTCGCTCCGCCCATCGCATCACCCAGAGCTTCCTGTGGCTCTGTATACGGCAAGTACACCTTGATACTGCCGTCAGGTTGTATTTTGACATTGCCTTTCTGTAACCATACATCATATACGGTAATCGGTTCTCTTGGGAGCGGCGGAATGTCATCCGCATGATCGGTAATATCATCGACAATCAACACTACACTCGGATCGAAGCTTGTATCGCCTTGCCCCTCTACCTTAGCACTCTTATCATCGGTTTCTACAACCTTTTTCCTTAGGCTGTTCCACTTATCTAAAGCATCCTTGATCCAGTCCTCGATATCCTTCTTTTCTGTTTCATCAATCTTGTCCTTGATTTCATCTAATTCATCAATGATTTGATCGATGATATCTTTGGATTCATCACTGCCGTCAATTCCTGTTTCAATATCAGGCAACGGTACGATTTTAAATGTGATGGTAATATCATTTCCTGCATTATCCTCAGCGTAGATTTCGTAATCGCCTACTCCCTCTAATCTCGTTTCCTCGTTCTCAATCAGTTCTGTCATGTTGCCGTCTTTACTATACTCACCGTTAGACAATCCACTGACTTCATCATATACTTTGATATATCTCGGTAAATAGTAATACTTATACTCACTCTTATCCTTTACTCCACTGATGATAGGCGGTTCTGTATCAATCTGTACGTTTTCAATTACTTCCTCGCTTGCATTTCCTGCCTTATCATACGCCTTTACCTTTACCTCATAGTTTTTATCACCGGATAAGCGATAGCTGCTTCCCTTTCCTTTCACCGCTTTCCCAACCTTATCTCCCTCTTTATCTATTTCTTGTATCACATATTCATAATAATCAATGCCGCTTAATGTATCCTTCGCCGTAAACTTCGCATCCTGTTCCTTATTGAACATCTGATCAAAGGTAATCATTCTTAAGAAGGCTCTCAGCTTACTTTGTTTTACTTCCGCATAGCTTATCTTCAAATCCTCAGGAGCTTCCGCATCTATTTTAATTTGAATACTTGCGGTTATTTCCTCACCGTCAATATTCACTGCCTTCACATAATACGTTTCATCATTGACAGAGCTTGTATTCGGTATCGTATAACTGCCGTTTAACACCTCATGCCATGTATTTTGATCTAAACTGATTTGTTGATTCGTTAAAACAGAATCATCACTCGCTGTTAAACGCAGGGTAATGCTTTCATTTGTCCACTTCTTTTCGTCATAAGGTTCAGCTGTATTATTATTGATATAGCCCTTTACTTCTAATTCAATCGTCTGATCACTGATTTTTATCTTCTTCGCATCATAGCTTGTTTTATGTCCGACCTTATCCTCCACACTGATTTCTATTAAATAACAGCCTTGTTTTGATAATGTATAATCTAAGCTATTGTCGGTAGAAGGAGTATCATATTTGATTACCTGTTTACTGCTGTCTACATTTCCATCCTTATCTAACGGAGTTGCGCTTATTATATAACGCGCAATGCCGCTTTCTGCATCCTCTGCATTGATTGTGATATCTGCTTCATTTTTAAATAAGTATTGAAAGGTTCCGCTTCCTTCACTTTTTACCGAACCGCCTTCACTGAATTCTACACTTGATATTTCAGGATCACTCTTATCTATTTTCAGTGTTTCTTCGATTATATTGGTTGTAGCACTGTTTCCTTTTTGGAAGCTGAGTGATACAGTATTTTCTCCTTCAGTAGAATACGTATGATCTCCTGTTTGATAAGTACCGTTATCGACCTTCATTTTATTATAATCCGGATGCTTCGGATGAATAATGATATTTTCTTTTTGCCAATTCTTTATATCTGCGATTGACCCGTCACTTAATTGAAATTCATAAAACTGACCTTTATTAGAATCATCAATCGTAACCGGTTTACTCTTTACATTAATCGTAATCTCCTTCTTAAATGTTTCATTTGCGTTATCAGTCACCTTTACATAAAAGGTATAGCTTCCTTCAGTCAACTTCTGTTTCAGAATCAATTCATCATTATTGATTCTGAAGTTAGAATCAGAGATTGGATTACCTGAAGAATCTACGATTTCATATTTCTGATAATCCTTACCGCTTGTAGGATCAACTGTACCGCTTGTTCCGCCTGTGAAAGAGAAGGAGCCGACAATATCCCCGACAGTAGTAATCCCTGCATCACCCTCAGACCATTCAGAGTTACCGCTTGGATAGTTAGCAGCGAAAGAGATGTTTGTAATAGGAGCCGCTTCTATTTCAATCGTGATTTCTTTACCGTTACCGCGATAAGTAGTATTTGTACCTTCATCTACTTCTTGATAAAGAGTAACATTGAATTCAGTAGAAGTTTGAAAATCCTTTAACGATGTCAGATCGAGTTGAACAGTACCTTTAGAACCGTTTACTTGACCTAAGACATTGTATCTAAGACCGTTATTTGTTTCCGCCACAGCACTGACATAACGAGAACCAGAGGTTGTACCGCTTAAGGAAACAGGGATAGAAACAAGCGGATTTTCTCTTTTCGCTTTCAACTTGTTTCCGCTCACATTGGAATCACCGGAATCCAGTGCAATACCTAAATCAGAATCAATAAGTGAAAGATAAGCATTATTACCGTCAACAACCGGTACTGCATTCGTTAAGCTTGCATTACTGTCAAACGACGGTTTCGCATTACTTGAATAAGCAATCTTGCTTTTATCTAGAGTAAGCAGAGGTCTTACTGATGAGGTACCTGCTGTTTGAGAGTGACCGCCACAGGTGACGCTTTTAGAATTAGTAACATTCTCTATTCTAACTTTTATCGGCTGAGAGGGTAGTGTATGCACTTTAAAGCTTTTGTAATCACTAGGATAATCAGGATTATTTAATATATCATCAGGAAGGTTGTAACATACATTTCTCGATACTGAAAAAGTAAATTCTCTGTTATATCCGATTTCAGGATTTTTAACAAATTCTTTAACATACTCATTCATTCCGCTTTCTGTTAAAAATTTATAAACGGAGGCCTCAGTGTACCCACCATATATCTCCATAAGATCTGATAAATTCAAAGAATCATCTTTAAGTAAAGGGTTTGTATCCGCAATAACTCTAATTGAACTTCGCATGTTCCCCTCAGATGACCCACCGCCTGAACCTTGACAATTCTTCTCCCTATAATTCATAGCACCAAAGTAATCACTTCTTATATCTATCAGAGGCGCTTCTAATTGGAAGACATCATTCGTTACCTTATCAGCTTCTGTTCTTGTGGGCTTAATTCCTTGTTCAGTTACTGTTTGATTGTTTAAGCAAACATAGTTATTGGTATCTACAACATTTTTCACAATACTTACGTCAGTAACCAAAGAATTCGTATTCGCTCCCACAAACTTACTTCGATTATCCACCGATTCATCACCGAGCCACCAATCACTGTTGATCGCATCGATATTAACCAACGATGTTTGATCGGAACTTATAACATTAGTTAAATCACTTGTCTTTGGCAATGTAAATTTTCCTGACACTGCTTTACTTCCTAATTCACCGTAATTATCAGCCAATGTATCTAATGAAGTCACTGCGTCATTCCATGTTACTTCTCCTGCATCTGTCGCAGTGTTCTTTAATAAAGTCATTGTGTTTGAATCAATTACGGTATAAGTATCGTTTCCAACATATACCTTTTTACCTGCCGCATAATTCGTTGCGGCACTTATCTTATCATTATTAGTGTTGAATATCGGTATACTGATTACCACTAACGCAAAGATACTGATAAGATACCCAATCTTTTTCATATCAACCATCCTTTCTCCATGTTTCTAAAAGTAGACA
>CANSQL010000075.1 GCA_947649125.1 uncultured Erysipelotrichaceae bacterium
GCGTAGGGAAAGATGACATCAAGCCTGAGATAAATATTGATACAGACGGAGACGGATTGCCTGATATCGATGTAGATTTAGACGGAGATGGGGAAGCGGATATCAATATCGATATTGACGGAGACGGAATCCCTGATATTGATATTGACAGCACCGGTGACGGTATTCCTGATGTAAATGTAGATACCGACGGTGACGGTAAACCTGATGAGAACATAATTAAAATCACTGAATGGAAGCCGGGCAAGAATGTAGACGGTGATTTACCATACGATACTATGGATTTCAGTGAACCTGATGAACCAAATGATGACAATGAAACATCAGTTAAGGGCCAATACAATCCTGAAACAAGCATGGGCGGAGCAAATACAGGAGACAACACAAATATCATGATTTATATGAGCATCAGCTTATTCTCCTTAAGCTTACTGTTCCATATAATTTATAAACAAAAAAGAACATAAAAAGCATAAGATTAGAGCACATTTTAAGCTCTAATCTTTTCTGTATTAATGCCTGCTATGAATTGCAATAGACATACTATTACTGTATAATGAAGTTGATAAAACAGCTTTAGTTATTCTACTGTAAGGAGGGGTAAAATTATGCCTTATTCTATAGATGAAATTAAAACAAAAGCAATTCCGATTGCTCAGCAATACGGTGTAGATACTCTTAGCTTATTCGGCTCCTATGCAAGAGGTGATGCAGATGAAAAAAGCGATATCGATTTTTTGATACAAAAAGGAAAAATGAAGGGGCTTCTTTCTTATTGCGGCATGATCGCAGATTTAGAGGATACCTTTCAATGTCATGTTGATTTAGTTATCAAAAATGCTGTTAAAGACAAGTCTTTTCTAGAAGCAATTTACAGAGATGAGGTAATACTTTATGAGAGGTAGGAAGTCTGATCAAATTATTTTAAGAAAAATGATTGACTATTGTAATGAAGTTGAACGGATTTTAAGAAAACACTCTTTTGACAGCGATGAATTTGAAAATGATGCTGAATTTCAATTCGCATGCGGTATGTGTATCATACAGATAGGAGAACTTGTCGGTCGCCTATCAGAGGATTTCATCAATCGATATCCTAATATTCCTTGGCGGCAAATAAAAGGTATGCGAAATATCTATGCACATGAATATGATATTATCGATAATGAAATCGTTTGGGAAACAATAACAGAAGAAATACCGGAGCTAAAGAAAAAGCTTGAATTTATTCGGACTGAATTAAGTATGGAAAATGAAAATGGAATATGAGGTAGATAGGAATGTCTACTTTTTTCTATACGAAATATGAATAAAAAAGAAATCTGATACGAACAAATACGAAACAAGTATACTCTATAATATGAGTTTTACTGTTTTGTATAAAAAACAAAAGAAACATACATTTTATGATATTTATATTTCTTAAATCAGACAATTATAGACATATATTTCTAACGCTGAAATATATGTTTTTTCTTTATAAACCATACACTTTTACCGTTTTTCACCCTATTTCTTAAAGTCTACCTTTTGACACATAAATAGGAGTGAATGAGTTATGAAAAAGAAAATAATAACGGCAGCCTTAACAATGATTACAGTAATATTCGGCGGGTATTTTTATATAAATATGCAAATGAATGCCGCTAAAACAGCTGCAGGATTAATCAATTTAAAATTTCGAAACGGAGCGGCACTCGGTTCAAAATTCGTTTATGGGTCCTACGGTGGCGGCGAGACTGTCTACGAGGCAGTTAAAGATGATGTAGGCGGAGGAGTGTTGGCTTGGTCCTACGGCGGTGTTACCTATGCGCCTATCTGTTCAACAATAGCGGCTTGTACAAATTTACCGTTAAAATATGAGGATACTACACTGTATGAAATCGAAAATTTAATGAATAACGCCACACTCTCTGCTATAGAAACAGAAGCTATGAAAAGACCTTTCTTTTTCCCGTCTTATGATGAAATTATTGACGGCGGAACATTCGGTCTGTCTGCTTATCACAGAACGATGGATTCATTTGTTGCACAAAATACTACATCATGGAATGATATAACAGTTGTGAACGGTGTACGTGAGGTTGCGTTTTATAAAAAAGAAGTATATGATTTCAGTAATGGTTTTTATCTCGGCGCGGATCCTGTTTATTCATTAGTAAGCGGTGGGGTGGGTTCAAGCCTGCAGATTTGTGCTGAGGCAAGCTGTTCAACGCAGTTTTCAAATAATGTGCGTCCGGCATTTATTTTAAATAAAGATAAGGTTGTTTTTGCGATAGAGACATCCTTGGAAGCAGGAGAATTGGTTACTGTTAATTCAAACTCATCAGAGACTTTAAAATTACGCTTGAAAAGCGATAACATGTCAGTTGCTTTTAACGGTATCTTCACAAAAAACGATGTACCTACCGAAAGTATGTATGAAAATAAGTCTGTATATCTTAAAGTAAATGCTTCTTCAAACGGGGGCACAGGTGAAGGCACTGATACGGTATCGGTACTTATTTTTGATGAAGGCAATAATTTCACTTATTATAAGCCGTTAGGCGGTGCGAACGGTCAAGGGGAATATGAGTTTGATCTTACCGGGATTCCGAAAGGGAAATATAAAATAGGTGTTGTGAATGAGGTGTTCAATCCCGATAAGAATTCTCCCGCGGAATGCAGTTCAATTTCTCAATTATATCCGTTGGAGATCGTAGATTCTTTAACGATAAAGGTAACAGAAAAAACAGGATTAACGGTAAATAAAAATGTGAATCAAAACGATACAGTTGCCACGATCACTAAGACGGGCGGTGCAGGTCAGATCACTTACAGTGTTATCAGTGATACAAGTGTCGCAGGACATGAGAATGATTATCAATTATTTAGTATTGTCAATAACACTGTTGCGGTCAATGCTCAAAACGGATTGAATGCCGGCGATTATTATTTTAAGGTAAAGGCAGTTGATATCGGTAATGCTGACGGAGTAGAATCTGAAACAGTTCATATTCATGTAGATAAAGCTAAATTAAGTATTGATTTTGTAAATGCAGCGCAAACGAAGAAAAGTATAACTGAGGCAGCGAATTCATGGGAAGAAAAAGCGACGGCCAATTACAGTACAGGAGTTAAAATAACTTATAGTATCACAAGCGGAGATATCGGTTTGATTGATATCGATGAAAATACCGGAGTGATCACATATAAAGGAAACGATGCATTTGGCAAAGTAACGATTAAAGCGACGGCAGATGATGATCCAAGTACGGGGAATGATAATTATGATTCTGCATTTACAGAAAAAGAAATTATTATTTATCGAGAGGTAGACGGAACTCTGACACCGGATGCGGCATCAAGTGATATCAATGTGCCTACCTTTTCAATGAATCAAGCGAATATCAAAATAAACGGTACGATAGGTACGGTAAAGGGAACTCAAGGTACACCTGATACGATCGGCGGAAGTACGACAACATACAAATATGAGATAAAGGCAGGAGGAAACGGAAGCTATTTTAAGGTGAACGCAAACAGCGGCGTAATCACCAGCAATGCCAATTTGGCAGTCGGAACCTATACCTTTACGGTGACAGTGAGCGATAAATGGAGCAGTAAGGATATTGAGGTTACTGTGAATGTGGGAATGGCAGCGGCAGAGGTTTTGAAGTTTTATGAGAACAGCACTTCCAATACAGCGATTACGACAAAGAGTGTAAAGTCAACGGATAAGAATGTTTCCGTGTATGCGACAGTTAAGGGAAGTACGAATAATAATCCGGTTACCTATAAGATAAAGGACGGGAGCACAAATATAATAGAAGTGAATCCAAACAGCGGAGCGATCACAATTCACGGAGTAGGAACGGTAACGATCGTCGCAGAGAAAAAAGGAGCGAGCGGACAGGCGGATGCGAGTGCAGAGCTTACCTTTACGGTAACGGCAGGTGAACAGGAATTCATCTATACCGATAATGCAGGAAATGAGCTGCCGAAACAGACGGATAAATACAAGGCTTATGAGGAAGTCTACGGAAAGGATAAAACGTTTCAGTTATATACGGCAGGAAATCCTACAGGCTCTACAGTAACCTATAAGCTGAAAAACGGAAGTCCTACCGATGTCATTTCGGTAGATAATAACGGCTTGGTTCATATCTTGAATGCGAGCTTGAATACGCAAATGGGTAAGCTCATTGTCGAAGCGACAAGCCATGATCCGAGCGGTAACTACAGTGACAAGACGATTGAATTGCCGATTACCGTCAAGAAGGCAGATCAGACGATATCATTTGCGGATGTGACCTATGCGACAAGCGGGAAAGGAAAGGTAACACCTGTCATTAATGAACAAGACCTGTCAAGTAATGAGGGTGGGGTACAGGTAAATGATACGGATTATTATATAACGATCGATACAAGTATCAATACTTCTATCGCATGGACAAACAACGGCGTAGATATTGAATATGATTATGACGGTGAAAGCGGAATTGATATCCCATTACATGTAGAGAAAGCAGGAAATCGTAACTACAACAAGGCAACGGCAGAAGGAAGTATGAGAATACTTGGGCCTGATGAAAGCACACTGGCAGTCAATCGACCGGGTAAGATCGTATACGGAGATCACTTTGAGATCAAAAGCTTACAGGATGATTCAAGCAGTACGAATGTACAATATACGTTTGAGGTAGATAACACGACATATATCTCTAATCCGACCGTAACAGGAAACAAGGCAGAATTTGATGCGTTGAAATTCAGCGGAACGACAAATATCAGTATCAAGATCACCAGAACGGCAGACGGAGAAACACCGTTGAGTAAAACGATATCGATACAGGTACTGTCGAAACCGATCGAAATCATTATCGATGATAAGGAAAAGCTGAAGGGAGAACCGAATCCAACACTGACCTATCAAGATTTCAAAAAACAGTTGGTATCATGGAACGGTGTACAGGACACGATACAAGCGAATGACATCAAGCTGAGCACAACCGCGAAAACAAACAGTAACGCAGGAAGCTATCCAATCAAGGGGGATGCTGACAGCTTAAATAAAGCCTATTCAAACTATAGCTTTACCTTTAAGGATGGAACATTGACAATCAATGAGGAAAACATTGAGGATGATTGGTATCACTTAGAATTAGATGACGGAAACAATACAAACTATACAGGCGGATGGACCAATCAAGATGTCATCATCATAAGTGATCACAATGAGTACACCAATATGTCCTTAGACCAAAGCACATGGAAGCCGAATCAAGTGACAGTGGCAAAAGAAGGTGAAACGAATCAAAGCTTTTGGATGAAAAAGGACAGCGGTGCCACCACGAAAGAGAAACAAGAAATCATCAGAATCGATAAGACAGCTCCAAAGGTAAAAGGAATCAAGGCCAAGGATACCAATAACACCTTACAAAATATCATCAACAAGTTGACAGGCGGAATCTTCTTTAAGCCGGGAACAGCATTTGAGATAACGACAAGCGATGCGAAGGATGACCTAAAGGTCAGCGGTACAAAGGAAATCGCTTATAAGGTATATAAAACAGAGAAGCAATCAAGAGCCAGAGATGAGCTGATCAAGGATGGAACCTTAACAGTTACCAACGAAAAAGCAAGCATTACAATCAGCGAAACAACAGGGATATACAAAGTATGCGTAATACCGACTGATAATGCAGGAAATACGAATACCGAAAGCTGTCATGAGGTGGCACTTAAGAAAA
>CANSQL010000076.1 GCA_947649125.1 uncultured Erysipelotrichaceae bacterium
CATCACTGATATACCAGTTATTCTTTCCTTTGGTTCCTGTTACCTTATAATAGCCCTCACCGTTATTCGGAAGTGCGTTACTGTTGATTATTAATGTTCCCTCTTGATATACAAATTCATAATTCGGATTGG
The DNA here is from genome assembly GCA_947649125.1 of uncultured Erysipelotrichaceae bacterium. Lineage (GTDB taxonomy): Bacteria > Bacillota_I > Bacilli_A > Erysipelotrichales > Erysipelotrichaceae > C-19. The sequence goes on from CANSQL010000076.1 coordinate 133, forward strand.
ATAAGCCGCTTGCCTGTATACCGTCTGTATATTGTCCCGGTGCTTGATTATTCGGATATTTACTTGTGATGACAAGGGTTCCGATATTATCACCGGCGATCGGCTGCGGTGTATAAGCAGCTCCGTTGTCTTTAAATACTTGACCTACTGTTTTCGTGACATTCTTAGGCTTTACAGTCGTTCTTCGCTTATTGACTGTGATGACCTTAGTGGCAGTCGATGCTTGATAGCTGCTTGTGCCTGCCTTCGTTACTTTTATTGTGAATGTACCTACACCGGTAACCGTAACCTTACCGTTACTTAACGCAGCTCCTGTACCGTTATCATTTTCAATCGACCAAGACACTGCCCCGCTTCCTTGTCCGCCGCTGTAGGAAGGAGTGTAGGTATCACCATACATGAATGAATCATTACTTGTGATAGAAACAGGTGGATTCTGCGTAGGTAACTGTGATACCGTTATCTGTTTCGTTACTGTTTTACTGTTGTAGTTTGTGTTCCCACCTACTGTCGCCTGTAGTGTAAAGGTTCCTGTATCCAACAGCTTAAACTTGGTTGAATTAGAAATCTGCGCTACACTGTTACCGTTTGTGATTGTATAGGTTTCATTTTCTCCGCTGTCATTACCTGAGGTAGTTATCGCTATTTCTTGATTTAATTGAAACGGATAATTCGCTTGATTCGTTATCTGATAATTGTTTTGATCCTTCTTATTTACCGTGATAGTGGCTGTTTTTGAGAAAGCCATACCGTTTCCGTCAGTTCCCGAAACAGATACGCTATAGGTTCCTGCATCTAAATCGGTGCCCTTTACCTTTAAAGCCCCTGTAGTATCAACACTGAAGTGTGATTCATCACCACCTGTACCTAATTGTATCGTGGCAATATTAGAGGTCGGCTTCCCTGCCGGGTATTGAAGCGTAAAGGTACCGATTACGTTATTTACCTTAGTCGCATTATCACCATACGTAAGCGATGTATTCGCCGGATTGAAATTCGCAGTAGGTGTCGGTTTATCGCTCACCTCAAACCGATAATCCTGTGTATTGCCATATTCATCGGTAACATGCATCGTATACGTTCCTTCAGCTAATGTACCGCCGGTAAAATCTTTCGTTTGATTCGATGCATCCGTAACTGTGGCAGTATATGAATTCCAATTTGTTTGAGCAGTCGGAACAGCTAATGAAACAGAATCTGTTACCTTTATCTTATTCGTTGATGTTGTTGAAAAGCCTTGTAATACAGGTGCCCCTTTGTATAAATCAACAATAAACTCTTTATTTGCCTTTGTATCCGTAAACAAATATTTTCTGTAGATTCTGTCATTTTGTAGGCTTATGTGTATTTCATCATTTTGAAAATCAGTACAACTTGTTTCAGCACTGCCTACGGGATCTTGAACCTTACAGGTTATTGCTGTATTTTCTGAGGTGCTCGTTTCAATATCAACATCATCATTGTATTTTTCTTCACTCGCATAACCTGTATCATCTGATTTAAACCCTTTGACCTTTAGTGCATCGCCGACTTTGATTTGAATAATTTGCTTAGTAGTACCATACATATAGCATAACGCACCTGTTTCTGTAATAAAAAGATAACTGTCAATAGGAGATTCAGCAGGTACATTTTCAGCTTTTTTTAAATATCCTACAACATCTGTTTTATTCAGAGTATTAAATACTCCGTTAGGATATACTTTAGTGTATAAATCCCCGTCGCTGTAATAACCACCTCGATCAACAAAATCGTAGCCGTAATTATAAAATACATTCCGTGCTTTGCTGGGATCTCCACCTCCTACCAATAATTTGATTTGGTTTACAGAAAATCTATTACCATATTCATAAACTTTGGCTTCGCCATCTTCATTGACAAGAATAGACAATCCGAAAGTATACGTTTCACCCATTTTTTTTGATATATCAATCGCATTGTGAATCGGGGAACCATTCAGGTTAAGAGGGATTGGCTCAGATACATTAGACTGGCCTGTTACTCCATCGTAAACAGATATTCCCCATGCATAAACACTGCCGTCATTTTTCAATGCAACTACTTTTTTATCACGGGCACTTATTTTTTTTACATCATCTATATTAGCTCTTACAAACGAATTGCTTGCCCCACCTATTGTTCCTGTTCCCAATTGTCCACCGCTATTATCTCCTCTTACGTAGACATCACCATTTGAAGTTAATAAATAATAGTTGTCTGCATCACAAACAACATCGACTATACCCTGAATGCCTTCGGTATTTATTAATACAGGAGGGTTAGGTGTAGGCAGTGCAAATGAATTCACAAAGCCATCTTGAAAATAAACTTCACCGTTTTCCAACAAAATTAATGAGGAAATGGATGAAGCCGAAGTATTAAGACCGTATAACGAAACTTTTTTTACATTATTAAAGGTTTTTCCCTCGCTATCTTTATCTACTATTTTACAAGCAGTAGGAGCATTACATACGTATAATTTATGATCGCTTGTAATAACATAAAAAACATTGAGAGAACTATAATGCATGTAAGGTGAAGTTTCAAAATCGATAACTTCTTCTCCCAGCGGTTCTATTAATGTCCCCGCCGCATTAACCGATCCTGCTATATGCATAACTGCAGGAAAAGAAACAGCAAAAAGGAATAATGCACAAATACCTGCTATTATCTTTCTTTTCATACAACCACTTCCTTTCTTATCTATATATTTAATAAAATAGTTGTTTTTTTATAAACTTAAACAATAACTACAGAGTATTAAAAGACTATAGAAAGCTTAAAAAATAATATGCCATAAATGCCCTTCTTTCTTTATCCATACAGTAAAAACGATAGAAATGTCCTATCATATACATATCCATTAAGAGGAGTCAGTTATAAATCAAAAGGTTACAAAAAAATCAAAAAAAATTCAATTCACATTAATAAGCCTGTTCAAATATATCCGCAAAGCCTTCATTCTTTAACAGCTGATAATAAGCATCATTCTTTTCCTTTAACGCAAAATAAACCGGAAGTATTTCATCCCAAGCCTCTTTATCCTGTTTTACTTCCTTATCATTCATAATAAAATTCACACAAGTAAAATACGCACTTCTGCTGTTGGTTATATTAACATCCTGATAAACCTTTGCCTGAAATACAGAATGATTTAAATCCACCGGTGCTTCAACCGTTTCATTTTCCTTCGTATCTTCCTGTGTAGTTACTTCCCTGTGATCCTGTGCCTTCTGTATATCATCATATACAAAAACAGCACCGCTTACCAATAAAACACTCATCGATGCCATACAAGCCGATGTCAATAAATTACCTGCGACATATTCCTTGGTACTCACCATTGCATTCTTGATTTGATTCATAACGATCAAAACAACAGAATCTGCCGCTAACATATCCGCTCTGAATTTAATCTTGCGATTATTTTCCTTTTCAAACTGTTTTACTAAAGCTGATAAATCCTTCTTTGCGCGATGCAGTCTTGTTTTTACCGTTCCTGCCGATAAATCCAAAACCTGTGCCGCTTCCTCTATTTTAAGCTGTCTGATATAAACAAGCTCTACTACCTCTTGATATCTCGGCTTCAGTTGCTTAATCAGATGATGAATCACCGCTTTTTCATTTTCATTGCTGTAATGCTCAAAGGGAATCATATAGCTTCGCTGTTCTACACAATATGCCTGATTCATAAGCTCGGGATCGGATGGGATATCATGCTTCTTACGAAACAGCTTATAGCATTTGGAATGAACGATCGTTTTTAACCAAGCAGGAAAAGCTTTAGGGTCTCTTAATTCATTGATTGAGTTATGAATACTGATAAATGCTTCTTGTACCGCATCCTTTGCATCTGCATCATTTTTCGTATCATTCATTGCCATTGCATATGCCATAGAATAATAATGGGAAAATAATTGTTCAAAGGCTTCCTCATCATTTGTCATCGCTGCTTCTACAAGCTTGATTTCTTCCTGTGTCATTTCGTTCACCTCCGCATATTCCATTGTGTCTTTCTGTTTTTCAGTTCTTTTATTGCTTACATTGTAAATAATGAAATTGATTTACATTACAGCCTTATTTATACTTTATCAAATATTTTTGAATATGTAAACACTATTATCGACTGAATTTTACCGAAAAAGTAAAAAACTGGAAAACGAGGGGCGTTTTGTATCGAATATAGCTTTAATTATTTTAATATCAGAAATTAATACATATAAAGAGAGTTCGCTTTCTTTTTATTGCGGGAAATAAAATGCAGCAGAAGTGAATCGGAAAACGCAAATTTTTTCATTATTTTTGGAAAAGATTGGGTTTTGTGAGCGCTTAGGGCGGCAGTATACTGTTGATGGGGAGCTGTGAATTCCTACTTGTCGGATGAAGGATGCAGACTCATTTTTGTTTATGGGGGATACCCCTGTCGAAAGCGAAAAGGTGCCTGAGAAATCGGATTTTTGGAATCTGAAAAAAGCTTTTTTCTTAAGCAAAATATTTATTTCCAGTTCTTTTATTTTTTTACTTTATTATATTTGAAAAATGTGGTAAAATATCTTTGGTATTAAATGAGGGACAGGGCATTTAGTATCGCCATTCAAACAACCTACAGGTTATACTTAAAAGAAAATCGCAAAAATCTACTCAACTCATGATATTATCTTACACTACAAGGGGAACAAAATTCTTGTTTGAATGGGCTGGTAATCTAAAATAGGGTTACCCATTTATTACCGGTATCAAAGGCGGGAGAGCTTGGGATAGAAGCTTATGAAAGGACGATTCGTAATAGGATGCGAGTCGTTCTTTTGTTTTTACATGGGGGGGAATAAATAGGGGGGGGATGAATAAAAATTTGTGGGGGGGGCGAATACGTTGTTTGATGAAATGAATCGTATTTGCGGA
>CANSQL010000077.1 GCA_947649125.1 uncultured Erysipelotrichaceae bacterium
GTCTACATTTATAGACATAAAGAAAGGAAAGATGGTATATGAGAAAAATATTGCTTGTACTTATGCTGATTATCAGTGCTGTTTCAGTTGGAGTAGCTTATTCTAATGATAGCTTGTATGCAAGCGGCGGCGCTTATCAGGTTTCTGCCAGTACAACAGCAAAATTAGGCGAAAAAGGAATATATCCGGACGGTAATACAGGGAATATGGTAAAAGGTGATAAGGTTTATGTTGGAACTGATAATCCTTACAATAATAGTCCTTTGTCTTTTATACTGATGGCAAAAGAAACATATAACACTTATTTACCTGTTTTTGACAGCGCAGATAATGTTACGCTTGATACTTCACAGCCGTTTATTACGGGGTGGTTTGCGATGGGAAATGAAAGTATTAAAGAAATGCCCTTTTTCTCAAGCTTTCCGCCGATAGTACCGTTTCAACCAGCTTATACTGTTGTGAAAAATTATTTAACAACAGAACCTAAATCTTCGCTTGCAAGTGAAGTTACTAATATTAATCAAGCGGTGACAGATAAGACTGATAAGATTTTGCTGCATAGAAATTTAGATTATCTTAAGCGCTTAATAGATAAAGGAACAGCTATTAGTTCTTCAACTTCTCTTGCTTGTGCTATGATGTTTAAAGAGACAGTGAGGGTTTCAGCGTTGCATCCGAAAAAATTCTTTGTAGCTGATTTTTTTACACTGATGTCTACTTCCAGTACATCATCTATATCCGGGGTTAACGGCGGATACCATCTGTCCGTAAAAGATTTGGTATTTCCGACAGCTTATTATACGACAAAGGTAATAGGATCAAATACTTCCTCAGTCAAGATAAGCTATCTTAGCAGCCCGTCGGGAGAAGTGAAAGAGGATAGCTGTACAACCTCATCGTGCAGTACATTAAGAAGCTTAAGACTAAGTGCAGAACTGGATATGAGTAATGTCGTATTTGCGACAGGAATGGGAACAGGCAGCAGTTATTCAAAAGTAAAAAACTCAAGTCCTGATTTAAGCAGTTATTCTAATATTTATACAGCGACAGCGAATTATGATAAGCTAAAGCTTCGCTTATTAGATGATGCAGGAAATCATTCAATTACATTTAATGATATTGAAAATAATAATACAACAACAATATCGAAAACTGTTAAAGGTTCGACGGTTTATCTTGATGCGAATGCGGCGGCAGGATCGAGTGATGGGGATGTAAATACAGTCTCTGCATTATTCTTTAAAAATAATGAATTAGCGTATTATATTCCTGTTGCGACAGCGAACGGTGCAGATAAATATGAATTGGATTTGACAGGAATTGATGAAGGAAAATATAAAATCGCATTGGTGAATGAAGGGTATAACGAATCAAGTATGGCTCCTGCAGAATCATCAGCGTTGTCAGCTTATCAAGAATTAGAAATTGTAAAGCCGCATAAGCTTACTTACACAAAAACACCGCAAAGCGGAGCAACGACAGGGGATTACGAGTTTAGTAAGAATGTGAACGCAGGGCAAGCAGTAGGTAAGGTTACGGCAGATCCAGCCGGTGTAACACCGTTGACTTATACTCTGGAAACAAACGGTGATAATTCGTATCAAAACTTTGAAATTGATGGATTGGACAGCAGCGGAGCTTCAAGCGCAACACCGCTTAATGTGAAAATCAAGAGCGGAGCACCTGACTTAGTAAACGGCGGTTTAAAGGCAGGGGAGTATAAATTCTGTATTACTGCGATAGATGCGAACGGTGATCCTGTGGATACAAGTGGAAATCCAACCGAAAAGGTTTGTACCTCATTTACGGTAGAAAAAACAATTCCTGAAATAGAATTCGATGATCCGAATCAAACGAAGAAATCAGTTGCTGATGCCGCAACAGCTTGGAATGAAACCGCAACTACTGATCCCGTTACAGGAACTAAGATAACTTACAGTGTAAGCGGTGGTGATGCGTATCTGATTGAGATTAATGAGGACAGCGGAGAAATCACTTATAAAGGAAACGGCGGCTATGGAAAAGTAACGATAAAGGCAACTGTCGATGATGATCCTACAATAGGAGATGATAATTATAATTCTGCTTATACAGAAAAAGAGATAGTTATCTATCGAGAGGTAGACGGAAGTGTAACACCGCATGCCAATTCCTCAAGTACGACTACACCGACCTTTACCGCATCCGACAGTAATGTAAAAGTAAACGGAATCATCGGAACAATCAAAGGAACGCTTGGTACTCCCGATACAATCGGCGGAACGACGATAACCTATAAATATGGCTTGAAAACAGGCGGAGATTCAAGCTTATTCGGTGTTGATCCCAGTACTGGAGTAATCAAGAGTACAGCGAATCTGGGAGTCAAGAGTTATACGATTACTGTAACAGTATCTGATAAGTGGAGCACAAAGGAAATTCCTGTGACAATTAATGTCGGAGTGGCACAAGGAGAGGATTTGAAGTTTTTTGAAAGCAGTACATCAAATACAGCGACAACCTCAAAGAGTGTAAAGGTAACGGATACGAATGTAACGGTGTATGCGACAGTCAAGGGAAGCAGTAATAATAATCCTGTTACTTATAAGATAAAGGACGGAAGTACAAACATAATAGAAATCAATCCCAACAGCGGAGCGATTACGATTCACGGAGTAGGAACAGTGATCATCGTCGCAGAGAAAAAGGGCGCAACAGGTCAGGCAGATGCGAGTGCCGAGCTGACCTTCATGGTAACGGCAGGAGAACAGGAATTCATTTATACGGATGAAGCAGGAAATGAGCTACCGAAACAAGCGGATAAATATAAGGCTTATGAGGAAGTGTATGAAAAGGATAAAACATTTCAATTATATACGGCAGGAAATCCTACAGGAAGTACAGTGACCTACAAGCTGAAAAACGGAAGTCCTACAGATGTGATATCGGTAGACAGTGATGGATTGGTTCACATATTGAATGCGAGTTTGAATACACAAATGGGTAAGGTAATAGTAGAAGCAACAAGTCACGATCCGAGTGGAAACTTCGCAGACAAAACAATCGAGCTTCCGATCAATATCAAAAAGGCAGACCAAACAATATCGTTTGCAGATGTGACATATGCGACAAACGGCAAAGGCAAAGTAACACCTGTCATCAATGAACAGGATATCTCGAGTAATGACGGTGGAGTACAGGTCAATGATACTGATTATTATATCACAGTAGATACAAGCGTAAATACATCCACTGCATGGACGAATGACGGAGTAGAGATAGAGTATGATTATGACGGTGAGGAAGGAATTGATATCCCGCTTCATGTAGAAAAACAGGGGAATCGAAACTACAATAAGGCAGAGGCAGACGGCATCCTTCATATCATGGGACCTGATGAGAACATGTTGGCAGTATCAAGCCCGGGAAAAATCATATACGGAGATCATTTCACGATCAGAAGCCTGCAGGATGATTCAAGCAGTACGAATGTACAATATACGTTTGAGGTAGATAATACAACGTATATTTCTAATCCGACAGCGAACGGAAACAAGGCGGAATTCGATGCGTTGAAGTATAGTGGTACGACAACGATCAAAATCAAGGTAACGAGAACGGCAGACGGAGAAACACCGTTAAGCAAAACAATTACGGTACAAGTACTACCGAAGCCAATCGAAATCATTATCGATGATAAAGAGAAGCTAAAGGGAGAACAGAATCCTGCATTAACATATCAAGACTTTAAGAATCAACTGGTATCATGGAACGGTGTACAGGATGTGATACAAGAAAATGATATCAAGCTGAGCACTACGGCAAAAACAGACAGTAATGCAGGAGCTTATTCAATCAAGGGAGACAGTAATACATTAAATAAGACTTATCCAAATTACAGCTTTACCTTTAAGGAAGGAACCTTAACAATCAAAGAGGAAACTATTGAGGATGACTGGTATCATTTGGAGATTGATGACGGAAACAACACCTTATATACAGGCGGATGGACAAATAAGGATGTCAACATCATCAGCGATCATAATGAGTACATCAATCTATCATTAGATGATAGTACGTGGAGACCCAATCAAGTCACAGTGACAAAAGAAGGGGAGAATAATCAAAGCTTTTGGATGAAAAAGGATAGCGGAGCTATTACAAAAGAGAAACAAGAAATCATCAAGATAGACAAAACAGCCCCTAAAGTTAAAGGAATCAAGGCAAAGGATACGAACAATACCCTACAAGATATCATTAACCTGTTGACAGGCGGAATATTCTTTAGACCGGGCACAGCGTTTGAAATCACGACAAGTGATAAAAAAGATGATTTAAAGGTCAGTGGCACAAAGGAAATCGCATATAAGGTATTCAAAACAGAAAAGTTATCAAGAACTGCTGATGAATTAATCAAGGACGGAATCCTAACCGTCACTAACGAAAAAGCAAGCATCACAATCAGTGAAACAATAGGATCCTACAGGGTATGCGTTATACCTACCGATAATGCGGAAAATACAGGCACAGAGAGCTGCCACGAGGTAGAATTAAAGAAAATTGATGTTGATGTGGACGGTGACGGGAAACCTGATTTCAATGATCCTGACGGAGATGGCTGTCCTGATTTAAATATCAAATGGAAGAACCCTGAAACGAATCAATGGATTGTAATCAATGGAGATAGGGATAATGATGGTATTCCTGATATCAACATCGATAGTGACGGAGATGGTAAGTCTGACTTGAATATAGATACAGATAATGATGGCAAACCTGACCTTAACCTAGTCATCTTAAAGAAAGGTGATTGGAAGCCTACTAAATGTGTGAAACAAGATATCGAGAACGGAATTCTCGAGGAATATTGCACAGGAACAACCGTAAAACCGGTCATTAATATAGATACCGATAACGATGGAATTGCGAATGATAACATCGACACAAACGGTGATATGAAGGCAAATATCAACATTATACCGACAGAGGAAGGACAACTGATCTTAAATATTTTAC
>CANSQL010000078.1 GCA_947649125.1 uncultured Erysipelotrichaceae bacterium
ATCTCCTTTTCTGTTGAAGGCTGATGCTTTGCATCCGCCTAATTTACCTATACACACTGATTTTCAAAAATACAAAAAATTTCTTAACTTTTTTTAATTCTGAATAAAAAAACTGTGTAAGTCTTATATACACAGTTGTTCTATCTTCAGCTCTTAATACTATCATATTACCATTATTATGTTGTTGGCAAACTAGCAAATTTTGTTTGATTATAATTTCTTTTTTTCATTTCTTATTTTGAACACGTTGATTATCGGGCGCATTATAGTGTAATACAAAGGATAAATCAAAAGAAAAAAAGCGAATAAGTTTTGCACAATTAGCGGTGTATTACTTAAAACCTTAACTATTCCCATCATAAATACGCAACATACAAATAAAGAAGCAAATAAGCCTACTTGAAATTTTGTCATAACAATATAACACCAAAAAGATGTTATAGAAAACAAAAATACTAAAACAATACTTCCTTCTCCCTGCCATTTATAAAATCCATATCCAAGAAGCAGGCTGATGATTAATGCAACAATACCAAGCGTTGCCTGTTCACTATAATATTCAATCGTATTATTTATGGCTGCAACTCTTTGCGTTTCCCTATATACAGCTCTTTTTCTTGCCTGCTTTAACCTATTAGGGCATCCGCATTTTGGACAAATATCTGCATATTCACTCATTTCATTACCGCACTCATAACATTTAATAATAGCCATAGTTATCTCCCTCTTTATAATAAGTTCATAAATATATTAACATATTAATACAAAAAAAGATACACCTTAGCGTAGCAAATACTTAACCTTTCATAATCAGATATCCATGCCAACAAAGAACAGCAAATATTATCGACACTACCATATAACAAATTGACAGAATCAATAATACAATAGATTCGCATCCTAATATAAACATAATGTATTGTAGGCCGATTAAAAATACTTGTGTAAGCATCAATGAATAATATGTGTAAACCATTCTTGTTCCTTGTTTATAGATCTTATTTGAAAATACCGGCTTACTCTTCAGTGTATATCTTTTCATCATGTCTTCCAAATCAATTTTCTCCATTCCAAATAAATAGAAGGCAGTAAGAATACCTATTGAATTTAACATATCCACATAATTAAAATCCTGTCTGAGAGAGTTATGAAAAACATATAAGCTTAATGCTACTGTTATAAAAATCGGGATTAAATGTACTGCTTTATATGAAATAAAATGAATCCTAAACATATTTTTGATTATACCAAAAGTAACTTTCATGTTATCACCTTCTTTAATTCATTTTTAACAATTTCCAACGGAGTGTTTTTCCTTGTTTCATAGTCTTGAAATCTTTCATCAGTGAATACCTCAAATTTTCTTGCAAATATTCCGTCATTATACTTTATTCTGTTTCCGCACTCATCTTCACCTTCCAATGAGAATTTACAAGCATTATTTAAAAGATTCTTTTCTAATAAAGCACTTAGTTTATCTCTGTTAAAATATCCGTTTCGTAATTTATACTTATGCTCAATACATTCATAAGGGGCACTGTCAATAAATAAATCACTTATTTCTTTTACGACCGTTATCTCATTTTCAGGTGCAAATAAGCTAAATAGCGCATTAGGGTACTCTACAATTTTTATTTCGCTTAAAAATTTAAGATTATCTAACGATATTCTTGAAACTATATCTTTTTTACTAATTTTAAAGTATGAGCGTATTATATCCTCTACATTCGCTTTACTTCCTGTATAGTAAATATCCTTATTTTCTTGATCTATGACAATAAAATCTTGTAATCGGATTGGTTGATTATCTAATTCTTCTTTTAATGATACACTTTTGTTGAGCATCACATTCATTACGCCATATTTGCCCGGATCCTGCAGTCTCTCTATCCTAAAGCACAAATAATTATCATCAAAAAGTTTGATTTCAATAATTTCAAAATCATCAAAAGAGCCCTTAGCACTTGGTTCATAATTTATGATTTGAATACCTTTTCTAAAAAATAAACTCTTGAATTCCATATACATTCCCTCACCATGCTAGTCTTAACAATTAATACTATATCATATTTAAGGGAATAAAAAAATGTTATTTTTTAATTACTTGTTGATTTACAAAAAGAAGCAGAACAAGCCAATTAATATTGACTTGTTCCGCAAATATCACAGTGATCTAACAATAAAATCGTTTTCTTGTTGATAGCACAATAGCTCCTAAGCTGATTCCTAATAGTCCTAAATACATAATAATGTTTGTATTATCACCTGTATTCGGAATCTCAGGGATTTTGCGGTTAGTGATTTCGATGACTCTGTTTCTTGATTCTTTATTGATCCATTCATCATTGATCGTTACTTCTGTCACTTTATCGGACAACTCATAACCGTTAGGGGCTTTGGTTTCTTTGATGTATACCGTAGTGCCGAAGGTGATTTCCTTGAAGCTTGCGTTTCCTAATTGATTGGTAACTGCTTCAGAGAGCTTCTCAGTGCACTCTTTGTCCGCATACATCGTAAATTCTGCGCCTTGTAGGGCAATGCTGCGGTCTGCTTCATCTACCTTGTGGATATTGATGTCAGCCTTCATGAGCTTATTGTCTGCCTCAATTGTTTCCACCTGTCCGTGTTTATTAAGCTCAATCTTGAACACCTCATCAGTTAAAACGTAATGAGCTAATGTAGCCTTTTCCCTGATGAAGTACGTACCAAGTTCAAGCTCATCAAATACGATACGGCCGCTGCCGTCTGTTTTCTTTGTATCGATGACGTTAGTGAACGCTTCATCCGTCGCGAGCTCAAAGGTAACTCCGGCTAAGTAATTCGGTTCATCCTTGGTGATCGGATTATTGTAGATTCTCATATAGTCTTCCATAATATGGAATGAGTCTGCGTATTCCTGTTCTGCCTTTGTATACTGCAGAGAATCCGTTGTAGTCTTGATGATCTCAATGCTTCCTCGTTTTAAGTCGTTGTTGATTGGTTCTCCCTCATTAATTTCAATCGTATATTCCTTGACTTCCTCTCCCGGATAACCGACTTCAAAGTCATATTCCTTCGGATCTAATTGATACTGATCGTTTGTCTGAAGCTCTTTGAAGAAATATACACCGTTCGGTAAATCAAAGCGATTGGTTAAGTGGCCTTGTTTATTGATATGTGAGATACCGATCAATGAACCGTTTTCAATGACTACTTCACCCATATAGTTAGTGATATCCTCTCTTGCGTATAAGCCGAATACAACATCCTTGTAGGCTTCAGGATTGGTAAATGTTTCCTGCTTCTCTAATGCCTTTGTGAAGTCAAGATTGACCTTAGCTCTGTTGTTGTTGATGGAAACTGAATTGAGTTGAATATCGGCTTTGCCGTTCGGTTTGATTTCAAAGGTATAGATCGTTTCATCCTTGATATAACCGTGCGGTGTTTTTGATTCATAAGCTTCATACTTTCCTACAGGTAGTAACAGGCTGTCTGTAGTTTGCCAATCTGATTCCAGTACTGTTACGATATCACCTTTCTTAAAGTGTTCTGTTTGATCCCATGTAGTGATATCCTCTGCCGCTCGTATCGTCAGCTCAGCTCCTAACAGGTTGCCTTGTTCCCATATCGGATGATGTTCCTTACCGAAGGCTCCTTCCACGATTTCAGCCTTTCGGAAGCTCTCTCCTGTCTTAGTGAATTGTACCTTGCCTTTGACTTGGGTATTTGTTAGGTTTACCGTTATGGTTTCTGTATCGTTCAAGGTTACTTCATGAATACTTGGGTCATATACATAGCCCTTATCTACCATATCATGATTTCCGTCATATTTCTCTCTGATGTAATAGGTATAATTCGCTTCTAATTCATCAAAGATCGCTTTACCGTTTTCATCTGTCCATGTGGTTTTGATGATATTTGTGAAGTCTTTATCTGTCGCAAGCTCAAAACATACATTCATCAACGGCAGCTTACTGTCTGCATCCTGTTTGAATATTTCAATCGTTCCTCGTTTCAAATAGTTATAGATAGGATCACCGTTATTCACTTGGATCACTTGTTGTTTATCACCGTTGTATGTATAAGTGAAAGGATACTTTTCATCGGATAGTAAGTAATCATCATCTGTAGTGAGCTCAAGCAGATAATACGTACCTTCTTGTGTCAAGGAACCTGTCGCATTGCCGTTCTCATCTACATCAACGATACCTACTAAGGAATCCTTTTCCAAGTGTTCTACCTGTTCACTAAAGATTCCGAACACTACCTTTTTATATGCTTCAAGCTTATCCTTCAGCTCTGAGCTTTCCATAAGCTTTGTGGTTGGAATAATGCTTGTCTGGTGTTGATTATCAAGCATTAAGATTTCATCAGCTTCTATTTCATTTCCGGATTCATCCAGCCATGTCGGATCGACGATCGCTGTGTTTTCATCGACATAATTAAAGCGGAAGTAATGAGGTGTATTGTCTAATACATAGCCTTCCTCAGTCTCTATTTCCTGAATACTGTAGATATTGTTTCCTTCACTGCCGATCGGCAAATGGCCTGATGTCGTTATCGTTTCTCCGTCTGTTGTGAGTACAGCTACTCTTTGTCCTGCACGATACCATGTTTTTCCATCAATTCCGATAATATCCGTTTTCGCTTTGATTTCAAACTTGACATTAGGAAGCAATCCTCTTTCATAGATCGGGGTAAATAATTCACCGTACTTTGTTTCTGTTGAAGTATAGCCTTGAAACAACATCGCTTCCTTTTGAAGCTTCACTTGTCCTTTGACCGGTTCATCATCGAAAAACACTGTAGTGATGATTGTCTCATCATCAGGTCCTAACTGTTGATGAAATCCGTTACTGTCGATCGTGAATATCTGCCCTGTTTCAGCCAACAGATAGCCATTCGGCGCTCTCACTTCCTCTATTTGATACGTTCCCGGTGTCAGCTTTTCAGGAA
>CANSQL010000079.1 GCA_947649125.1 uncultured Erysipelotrichaceae bacterium
TACATTAATGTCAGCCTTCATATCACCGTTTGTGTCGATATTGATATCAGGAATTCTGTCTCCGTCTAAATCAATGTTTATTGTTGGTTTAACATTTGTACCTGTACAGTATTCCTCTAGGATTCCGTTATCGATTTCTGCCTTGACACACTTAGTAGGTTTCCAATCAGCTTTCTTTAATATAACCAAATTAAGATCAGGCTTTCCGTCATTGTCAGTATCGATATTCAAATCAGGCTTTCCATCACCGTCACTGTCGATGTTTAAATCAGGAATACCGTCATAATCTCTGTCTCCGTTGATGACGATCCATTGATTAGAGCTCGAGTCCTTCCATTTGATGTTTAAGTCAGGACATCCGTCTCCATCAGAATCATTGAAGTCTGGTTTACCATCACCATCAACGTCTACATCGATTTTCTTTAGCTCTACCTCATGACAGCTTTCGGTATTTGTGTTGCCTGCGTTGTCTGTAGGTATTACACAAACCTTATACGTACCTACTGTTTCACTGATTGTGATTTTGGCTTTCTCGTTTGTGACTGATAAGATTCCGTCCTTGATGAGTTCATCTCCGGCTCTCGCTTGTGGTTCCAACTTATAAACCTTATAGGCAATTTCTTTCGTTCCGCTTACCTTCAAGTTATCCTTTTTATCACTTGTCGTTATCTCAAATGCTGTGCCCGGCTTAAAGAATATTCCGCCACTAAGCTTATTGATGATATCCTGTAATCTATTGTTCGTATCCTTTGCCTTAATTCCCTTGACCTTAGGCGCTGTTTTATCTATCTTTATAACTTCTTTTTTCTCTTTCGTAATGGCTCCGCTGTCTTTTTTCATCCAAAAGCTTTGATTTGTTTCTCCCTCTTTTGTCACTGTGACTTGGTTTGGTCTCCATGTGCTTTGGTCTAAGGACATATTGGTATACTCGTTATGATCGCTGATGATGTTCACATCCTTATTTGTCCATCCGCCTGTATATAAGGTGTTGCTTCCGTCATCTATCTCTAAATGATACCAGTTGTCTAATACATTCTCCTCTTTGACTTTCAGTGTTCCCTCTTTGAATGTAAAGGTGTAGTTTGGATAAGCTGTATTTAATAAGTTACTGTCTCCCTTGATCGGATATGTTCCTGCATTACTGTTTGTTGTCGCTGTCGTACTTAAGTGAATATCGTTCTCCTCGATGACATCCTGTACCCCGTTCCATGATACTAACTGACTTCTGAAGTCTTGATACGTTAAGGTTGGATTTACTTCTCCCTTATACTTCTCTTTATCATCAATGATGATTTCGATCGGTTTCGGCAACACCTGTACCGTGATCGTTTTACTTAGCGGTACTTCTCCGTCTGCCGTTCTTGTCACCTTGATTTGGATATTTGTACTACCGCTGTACTTTAACGCATCGAATTCTGCCTTGTTTCCCGTTACGGTAGGATTGGAGATGTACGTAGTATTATCTACCTCAAAGGTATAGTTCACATTGATACTACTACTGTCATCCTGTAGACTTCTGATTGTGAAATGATCGCCGTAGATGATTTTACCCGGTCGATTAATCGCCAATGTATTCTCATTCGGCCCCATGATATGCATCATGCCGTCTGCTTCTGCCTTGTTGTAGTTTCGATTCCCCGGCTTCTCTACATGCAGCGGGATATCTAACCCATTATCTCCACTGTAGCTGTAGTCGATATTCACTCCGTCATTCGTCCATGCGATTGATGTGCTGATTCCGCTGTCTATCGTTATGAAGTAATCTGTATCATTCACTGTGACTCCACCGACATTACTGGAAATATCCTGTTCATTGATGACAGGTGTTACTGTTCCGTTTCCGCTTGTCGCATAGGTGATTCCCGCAAACGATATCGTTTGATTTGCCTTTGTGATATTGATCGCTATCTCTATCGTTTTATCACTGTAGTTTCCTGTAGGATCATGACTCGTTGCTTCTACAATTACCTTATCTATCTGACTCGGTGAGATACTCGCATTTAATACCGTTACTTCTCCTGTTGTACTGTCTACCGATATCACATCGGTCGGACTTCCTGCCTTTAGTTGATACGTTACTGTACTGCCTGTCGGATTCCCTGCCGTATATAATTGAATCGTTTTACTTGGCGCATATACTTCACTGATCGCATTATACTTGTTGCTTGTTTTAGGAAGCTCATTTCCTGCGCTGTCTGTATAGATGAAATTCTGTGTTCCCGCTGTGACCGTAAAGGTCAATTCAGCACTTGCGTTGGCCTGTCCTGCAGCTCCTTGTTTCTCTGCGACGATCGTTACTGTCCCTACTCCATGAATCGTTATCGCTCCGCTTGTTGGATTCACTTCAATTACATTCGTTGAACCGTCTTGAATACTGTATTTCACAGGATTGGTATTACTGCTTCCTTTGACTGTTGCGAACACTGTTACTCCTGTATCAGTCAAACATGCACTCTTTGAGGTTATCACTGTATTCGAGGTACTGTTTTCATAAAACTTCAGGTTCTCTGCCGCAGCTACTCCTACATTGATCGTTACCGGTATCTCCTTTGTGCTCCAGTTATCTGATACTGTTACTGTGATATGATAGCTGTTCACTCCAAGATTCGCTGTTGTCTTGATGACTCCTGTATTGGGGTCAACACTAAAGAAGCTCGCATTTCCTACTCCCGGCTTCAAGCCATAATGATAAGTCGTAATGCTTCCGCCTATCGTATCGGGTGTACCGAGTGTTCCGTGAATCGTACCAATAATTCCCCCTGTGCTAATGTTTGAATCAGAAGCAGTAAAGGTAGGAATCGCTGTATCAGATGAATTGGCATGCGGTGTCACACTTCCGTCTACTTCACGATAGATCACAATTTCTTTTTCCACAAAGGCAGAATTAAAGTTATCATTACCGGTGCTTGGATCATCATCAACAATCGCCCTTATCTTTACCTTACCGAACGCATTGCTTCCAGTATAAGTAATCGCTCCTGTATCAGGGTAAATGGAAATCAATGATACATCTCCACCCGTAATACTGTAGGTTATCTTAGTACCTGTACTTGGAGTAGCTGTGGCTGTTTCATTCCAAACTATCGTCGCATCAGTAATAGACTTCTTTGTTTGCACAGGATCATTAAACGCTACAGATAGATTTGTTTTTTCTACATTAAATGAAGTACAAACTTTAGAATCAGCAGTAGCGGTAGTAGGATCTCCATTCGCATCTACGGCACTCACACAGAATTTATAAGTCCCTGCCTTTAAACTGCCGTTGACTAAATCAGGAGCACTTCCCTTTATTTTCACATTCAAGCTTGTACTGCCGGAAGTACCACCGCTTAAGCCATCTACTTCAAAGTTTTGATAAGTATTATCGCCGTTTGAATCTACAGTATAGGTTAACGGCATAACGCCTTGAGGATTTACCGTTATCTTTCCTACAGTTTGACCTGCATTCACATTCTTACTGAATTCATAATCTCCTCTTGTCGCACCACTTTGCGGTGTTTTAGTATAAGTAAGTTTATGCGGTTCAACAATATCAAGCTGTAATACATCTGATATTTCAGAGGAATAAGCAGGAGCAGTATCGACGGATGAGTAGATCTCATTTACCAATCCTATTTGATAAGATCCCACCGGTAAACCTGTCGTATCAAATTCATATTTTTTAGCACCGGCTGCTTGTTCTAATGGTTTGTATCCATAAAACTTTCCTTCTTTAAAGATCAATACAGAAACTGTTGAACTACGATTAGGTGCATCTGCATCCAAATAAACTTTCTCGTTTTTTACAACTTTTGAGATACTATCATTGAATCCGTTTTGAATATCATTAAAGGATATTAATAACGGATCCGTCGGATTCTTGATACGTAGTTTCATAATTTTATGAGAAGAAGCACTTGTCCACAAATTACTATAACTGCCCGGAATCGTGTTATCGTCAATCATTCCCATCCCGTTGGTACTTCCTGCTGAAACAGCAAACACAACATTATCAAGCAAAAAAACATTCAATGCAGGACGTACTGCCGAAGAAGTATTATAAGTAGTGGGAATCGTACTGCCGCTACTAGAAATTCTTTGCCACTTTCCGGGTGTAGGGGGATCCGTATTTCTCCAATTTCCGTCCCAGAAATCTTCTGAAAATGTCATCGCCTTTTTTTGAACATCCCCATAACTGACCAAACTTCCTTGCGTCGAACTAGTCCATGAGCTATCTACTTGGTACAGTAGGGTATATGGACTTTTTCCGGTTTCATAATTACTCCCATCCAAGACAAGTGCATTATGATAAAAGGAAGCGTCATTAAAAAATCTGCTTCTTGCCCACAATATGCCTTTTTCACTTCGCGGAGCAATCAAACTTACATCAATGGAATGGGTTGACATATCATTGTTTAAATTTGCGACAATGGATTTAAGTAAACTATGTTTATACAACCATGATGTTACACTTCCTGAAGGGGAAGATGATGTAACTGCTGAGTATGCGATAGCCTCAGTCGTCATTGTTACAGAAACCCTATCTCCTGTTTCTTCCCCAACGATAATCCATCCCAAATCATTTCCATTCATGGGATTCTTAGTTTCTAAATAAAATTTATCTCCTAATTGCATCCTAGCATTGGTTACAGTGAGGTTAGATGGGCTGATATTTATTCTTCCACTAACATTGCCACCCGCCATATATGCTGTACCTGCTGCCCTTATCTCATATTTAGAATAAGCATAGCCTACCGTAACCGCTACTGCTAGTACGATGAATGACACCGATAATTTCTTCCACATAATCCATCTTTCCTTTCTATTATGTCTACAAATGTAGACGATATGAAACAGGTGTTTTTAAGTTAAAAATGCCTGTTTTTTTATTCAGAAACATATATTTCAATAACTTTTTCCTATCTCTATTAATGTCTACCTA
>CANSQL010000080.1 GCA_947649125.1 uncultured Erysipelotrichaceae bacterium
TCTACATTATGAGACAGTTCATCAAAAAAATAACTCTTTTTACATTTATTCAATTTTAATCCTGTTCTTAATTGCCTTCTACAACCTCCTTTATCGCTACCATACAAAAAACAAGATCTAAAGGGTATAAGAAAAAAACACCTTTAGATCTTGCCTAATTGAATAGTAACAAATCTGATGTTATAATTTTAACCGCTTTCATTGTTTTTTGCAACAGTTATTTTAAAAATCTTGCATTAAACAGCAAAATTTTTATATCCCGATGTGTCTGCTGAACAGCCTTGAGTCTCTGTATAAAATATCCATAAAAAAAGTGCCGTATCGGCACCGATTACTTTAATTCCTGTAAGCTTTTGTCATAGATGGACTCGGGATCGATAAATTGTCCGCCCTTTTCAACAACGATATGGACATGATTCCCTAAATCCTTATTATAGATATTTGTTGAGGCAAGCGAAATTGCATCGCCTTGTTTTACCTGATCCTTTACTTGAAAACGAACATCCTTCAGGCTTTGGTACGTTATCAACAAATCATCACTCTTAATCGTACAGGAATGACCGAATAACGGATCATCCTTGACATCGACGACCTCACCGCTGAATATCGCCGTTACATCAAAGGCCTCCTTGTTGAAGGCATAATCAATACCTTGATTTCCGCGATAGGTTCCTTCAAACTTAGTCATTGACGGTATTTCCGAAGTCTCTCCGTCATAAAAATCCAATACGATGCTTGCCTCTACCGTATAAGGGCGCTTTGCTTTTTCGCTTTGCGCAGGTAGTGTAATTACCGGAACATTCACCGCCTCAATACTGACCGGAGTATCAGTCGCGCCTTCATCATGCGGTACCAACAAATAGGATATTCCTGCCGCGGCAACTGCCAAAATCAGAGACATTGCACCGATGACGGCCGCTTTTCTATGACTGCTTTTCTTTGTATAGCTATACATTTTTATCACCTCTATGAGTGATTATTCCCGCTTTAAGGGTGTTTATACCTAAAGCGCCGTGATTTCAACATCGGTATAATAATGCTTTAATATTTTCTTATAGTCAAAGCCTGCCTCTGCCATTGCCTTAGCGCCGTACTGAGACATGCCGATACCATGTCCGAAGCCTTCAGTCGTTATTTGAACCGTTTGTTTATTCAGCTTGATTTCAAATGCACTTGATCTTAAGGACAACGCCTCTCTGATCTCTCTGCCGCTGAATTTTATTCCGTCAATAACGATTGTTTTCACATAACCGCTTTTAAAATATTCCGGCTTACCGATACTTTTTACAGTGTTTTGAAAGCCCAACGCATTTGAAAAATCAGTCAAAGAAAGCTCCCTTGTCTGTTTATTGCCCGAAACGGACTTATCCCAAGCACTTTCAACACTGCGCAGATACGGTGATGAATTGCTCCAATAGTCCTCCGAATTATTTGTATAGCCGTTACAAGAGGAAAAAAATGCTGCCGTAATCAATTCTCCCTGATAAGTAAGCACCTCACCCTCTGTTTCCGTTACTGCTTCCTCAATCCGCTTTTTATTTTCATCATAGCTTTCCTTCCACACCTGCTTCAGCTGTGAATCATCTTGGAATACTTGTGAAGCCGTTGTATCATCCACTTCAAAATTACGCTTTGCGACAAAGGTTCTTGCCGCTACCGCCTGTGCTTTTAACGCTTCCTTCGCAAAGGAAGCCGGCATTTCACTTCCTACCACACCGATCAAATATTCCTCAAGCTCTATTGTGACATCCTTACCGTTGCTTCTTTTGATATGTACGAGCTGTTTCTTTTCCTTTGCGCGCTCTTTCGTATCATCACCTTGGGGCTGAACTCCTTCCGCAGTTTTTGTCTCCTTATCCTTCAATGATCTTTCCTCATGATTTAAATGCAGCCACATAAAGCACGAGATAAACAGACATGCAAAGATAAAACAAATACGCATCAGCAGTTTCAAAAAGCATCACCTTCATCAAATTGTATGAAAGCAATGCTTTTTTTATGCGTTATTGATTGTTTTCCTTCTGCTTCTGTGCCTGTATCCTTCGTCTGAATTCCGTCGGTGATACCTCAAAGAAACGCTTAAACAGCTTATTGAAATAGAATTGATCGTCATAGCCGACCGCATATGCCGCTTCCTTGATCATAATATGCGGATTTCCGAGCAGCTCTCTAGCCTTGTGCATCTTTTTCTCATTTACATAATAGATCAGATTCTTACCGGTTTGATTTTTAAACATCCGACTTAAATAGCTTTCATTGATTCCGAAGTGCGTTGCCAGCATTTTTAATGTGATTTTCTGCGTATAATTGTTTTCAACAAAATTGATGATTTCGGTAATATCCTTACCGTATCGATTACTGCGTTCATCCTTCAGCCATTCCTCAATACGCTCATAGACATCAATCAGTAATTCATCAAGCTGTGTGATTGTCTCACAGTGCTGTATCGCATGAATTCCCTCTTGAAAGCTGAAGCTTAATTTGATTCCCTTATTTAATTCATTTCCTTCCATATTGTTGAGGATGAATATTTCATAATCCAACAGATTTTGCGGTGAAATCAGATGCTCCTTGGCATAGGTCATAATTTCCTGATGAATATGGCGAACCTCATTAAAATCACGAATGTTTACCGCCTCAAGCAGTCGCGTATGAAAATCAATGCTTTCCAGTGTCAAGGTTTGAAAGCCCGCAGCTTCGTTAAGCTGAATCAAGGCATCACAGCCGACATAAAAACGCATTTCATGCTGCTTCAGCAGTAAGCCGAATATGTTAAATAACGAGCTTAAATGATTGTTTTTATCACTGATTGTGATTGATATCGGTAAGTCTAAGCATTGTGTGATATTACGCATAATCGTATGACAGGTTTTCATCAGCATCGCTCTGTCACAGCCTTTGAATAAGATTGCTCCAGAGTGATTCGTAATAAAGCTGATCACATAGGTATGAGAATCAGGAATACTGCTTTCCAGCATTTCCTGTAAATGACGTCGTATTTCCTCATGTGCCTCATGATGACTTTGATAGTATTCATTGATATGATCGACACGAAAATAAACAAGCTCATACGTATCTCTGAACGGATCGAATAAAGCAGATTGAAGCAAAGCGGCTATTTTATCATCCGCGATTGCCAAATGATTTTTCACAAGAATCAGATAATGGCGCAAATAATCCGCTGCAGCACTGCAGCGCTTATCCATAGTCTTTCGCTTTATTCGACAATAAGGCTTCGCCTCTTCGATTGCTTGCTTTAACGCTTCCTTATGAAGTGTTTGCTTCAGCAGGTAATCAAATGCTCCTGCCTTCAATGCGCCGCGAACAGAACGATAATCCGCAGCTTGACTGATGACAATGACTTGAACTCCTTTATTGCTTCTTTTGATTTGCTGAATAAATTGAATTCCGTTACAGTCCTTTAAATCTACATCGGTTATTACAATTTCAGGTGAAGCTTCCTCGAAAATCCGCATTGCTTCCTCGCCATTTTCAGCTAATGCCAATACTGCACAGTCTAATGATTTCCAATCCAGCATGTGCTTTATATTGGTTCTGACTATCGCTTCATCATCTACAATCATCACACGATACATACGCTTCCTCCAAACAGCATCCGTCAAAGGATGTCTCTTTACACGCTTAAGTTAGATTCCTTTTTTATTAAAATCCGTTAAAAACAGTCAAGGTCATGATCAGCTGTGCTGTCAAATAGCCGAGTGCCATTGAGCTCAGTATGAGCAATGCCTGTACCTTCATTGGTTTTCTGATATCGCAAAAGCGCTCAAACTTTACACCGCTCAGTGCGAAAAAGCTTACCGCAATACAAATCAAATGTATGCTTAATTGTAAAATCGTATAGGTCATATTTTTCCTCCGTATTATTTATGAAGTTGGCACTGGGTCGACAGCACCTGTGAAGTTATTCATCGGTTTCATTCTCATAATAATCATCAAGCTCATCATCATAAATATATCGATGGAATAAGAAGGATAATGCGCTCATGATGAAGTCATTGATTACAACATACAGCAAAAGCTTCCATGAGGTTATAAACGGAATGCAAAGATAAAAGGCGGCAATCGCAGCCAAATAAATTTTAATTCGTTGTGTTTCTGTTTTGAGCTGTTCCTCGCGCATTGCATATAGAATTTCCTTTTCATCGATTTTCAACAATAATGCCGCTGCATCAAGAAAAACCAGCAATGCCCATATTATCATCGATTCGCGTTCATAAAGCATTACCAGAAACGGTAAAGCTATTAAATTTAAGATGCAGATATACTCTGTATGAATCAATAGTTTCCTCATTTGATACGCCTGCCTTTGATGACTTCATTATATCACATTTTTTTATTGCTTCGCAAACATAGCGAAGAAAAAGCCGAAGCAAGATAAGAAAAGGTCGTAGTGTTACGACCTTAGTTTTAGTTTGTAGGATAAATAGAGGAGTATTCCGGCAGCAGTTAAAAGAACAGCGGTATAGAGAGTTGTACTTGTGTTGTCTCCAGTATTCGCTCCGCCCATGCTTGTTTCAGGATTATATTGACCCTTTACTGATGTTTCAT
>CANSQL010000081.1 GCA_947649125.1 uncultured Erysipelotrichaceae bacterium
ACTCCCCACTATTTGAAGTAGCGTGTCCCCAAACCCAGAAGTTGGTGGATACTTAAAATTATATATTCATAGATTTTATTAGACAATCACAGTGATTGTCTTTTTTATCGCTATAAGTTGTTATACATAATTCTTGTATAGCGTTTTCTTTATATATTTAATTGTGCTTACTAAATAACTTAAACAAGATTCACAAGACATTGACAGGAATAGTAAAGCTTGATATATTAAGGGTAGTAACAGAATTATCTGTATAACGGGAGAATTGATAGAATGAAGAAGATTATCGGTAGTGCTTTGTTATGTGTATTATTGTGTGCTTGCAGAAAAGCATCAGTAGCAGTAAAAGAAGGCATTGTAGTTGAATATGGTGCTGAATTAAAGGTTGAAAATCTAACTGATGAAAAGGTTACATTGAAGGAAGTAAAAGGCTTTAATGCTAAGAAAACAGGAGAACAAAAAGTAACCGCTGTTTTTGTGAATGAAAAAGACAAGGAAATTGAGGAAGAAATAACGCTTGAGGTGAAGGATACGAAAAAACCTGAAATCAAGCTAAAAAAGGAAAAAGTTGAAATCACTGCTGGAGATAAGTTTGATGCAGCTTCTAATATTGAGTCAGTGAAGGATCCGGTAGACGGAGAGCTCAAAAAGAGTGAGGATAAGAAGCTGACAAAGAACGGCTATATCATCACAAGTGATGTGAATGCCAAAAAGGCAGGAAGCTATACGGTAAAGGTGACTGCGTATGATGTGAACGGAAATAAGGCGGAGAGCAGTTATAAGGTAACGGTAAAGAAAAAGCCGCAAGAGACTCCTGCACAAAATAACAATCAATCAAACAGTAACAGTAGTACAAATAATAATCAGGGAAGTTATAACAAGCCTAATACCGGGAATACTACATCCAAGCCAAACACAGGCTCCTCTAGCAGCGGAAGTAATTCATCAGGGCAAACCAATACTAACAAACCGCATAAACATTGGGGACCGGCAGTAGAGGGCATGTATTTTGATAGCGGTGATGAATTAGATGATTGGGCTATGGACTATATTATCGAACAAGGTAATAAAGGCAACATTATTGGTGTAGCATGGGGCGTTTCCAAATGTTCATGTGGAAAATTTTTTATCGATGAATTTTACTAGGCAGTCATAATGATT
Organism: uncultured Erysipelotrichaceae bacterium; assembly: GCA_947649125.1. Lineage (GTDB taxonomy): Bacteria > Bacillota_I > Bacilli_A > Erysipelotrichales > Erysipelotrichaceae > C-19. Next base: position 1,162 of record CANSQL010000081.1, read on the forward strand.
GTCTTTTTTTATTGTTAAAACATATGAAAGTAAATCTAAACTACTTAATTTAACAGGCAATTAGAGGATGATTGCCTGTTTTATGTTCTGTGAAAAAATTTTTTATAAAATTTTTGGGTTTTCTGTTTTTCGTGTGTATGTGTTATATGGAGACATTTAAATCTCTCAAAGAAAAGGAGTAATTTATAATGATATCAAATACTATAAAAAAATAAATTCTGTTCATAATATATAGCATTTTTACTATAATTATATACCAGTAAAAAACATCTCTCTTTAAAACATTCCTATATATTATATAAAGCATTGACAGGAGTAGTTAAGATTGGTATATTAAGAGTGTAAAAAGGTTAAAAAATAAATTTGGAGGAGAGTTAAAATGAAAAAAACAATCTGTAGTTTTTTGTTATGCTTTTTACTTTGCGCATGTGGGAGCGCTTCAGTAGCTGTAAAAGAAGGCATTGTAGTTGAATATGGTGCTGAATTAAAGGTTGAAAATCTAACTGATGAAAAGGTTACATTGAAGGAAGTAAAAGGCTTTAATGCTAAGAAAACAGGAGAACAAAAAGTAACCGCTGTTTTTGTGAATGAAAAAGACAAGGAAATTGAGGAAGAAATAACGCTTGAGGTGAAGGATACGAAAAAACCTGAAATCAAGCTAAAAAAGGAAAAAGTTGAAATCACTGCAGGAGATAAGTTTGATGCAGCTTCTAATATTGACTCTGTGAAGGATCCGGTAGACGGCGATCTCAAAAAGAGCGAGGATAAGAAGCTGACAAAGAACGGCTATATTATCACAAGTGATGTGAATGCCAAGAAGGCAGGAAGCTATACGGTAAAGGTGACTGCGTATGATGTGAACGGAAATAAAGCGGAAAGCAGTTATAAGGTAACAGTAAAGAAAAAGCCGCAGGAGCAGACTCCGACACAAAGTAACAATCAATCAAACGGAAACGGCTATACAAGTAATCGGGGAAGCTACAGTAAGCCAAATACCGGAAATACTACATCCAAGCCAAACACAGGGACCTCTAGCAGCGGAAGTAGTTCATCAGGGCAAACCAACGCAAACAAACCGCATAAACATTGGGGACCGGCAGTAGAGGGCATGTATTTTGATAGCGGTGATGAACTAGATGCATGGGCCCATAAATATCAAGAACACCAATGGTTTGATTTAGGAAACGAAGACTTTGGAGCAGCCTATGGTGTTTCCGAATGCTCCTGCGGAAAACTATATATAAATATGTTTTATTAGACAATCACAGTGATTGTCTTTTTTTGTATAACACCATGAAGTAACAGTCGTTTTCATCGTTATGTAACAGGCAATCAGAGAAGGATTGCCTTTTTTATGTTCTGTGAAAAAAATTTTTATAAATTTTTAGGGTTTTCTATTTTTCGTATGTATGAGATATATGGAGGCCTTTAAGCCTTGAAAAAAGGAGTGAATTATAATGAAATCAAATATCAGACCACCTAATCAAAAGAGGTTCATAAAGTGAACATTATGCTATTTTGTGTTAATAAAAAAAGGAGGAATAAAAATGAGACACAAACTGAAAAAATTATTGAATTCAACACTTGCCTGTTTTATGGCCTTGTCTATGTTTCAAGTAAATTGGACAGCGAAAGCAGCTGTTCATAAAGTTTCAGAAGAATTTCCCGGCGGTTGGTATAATAACGGGATTGTGGAAGGACAAGGCGCAATATTGAAAGTGGACGGAGAGATTGCCTTTTGTCTACAAGCCGAAGTTCCTGCCCATGTTGGAGATAACGAAGACATTAATCCAAGTGAAATAAATTTAACAACAAAAACTATGAATACATTAGCGTTAATCGCATGGTATGGATATCGCAGTCAACCATCGAAAACAAACTATTTTCTTACACAAAATTTAATGTGGGATTATTTAGGTGACGGCAGAAATTATGTATCAAGTGAAGCTTATCCGGATAAAGATAGTATGCAAAGCTTTTTTACCACTGTTATGAATAAGGTTAATAGTTTTCATGATAAACCAAGCTTTCATGCAAAAACTTATACTGTTAATGTGAATGAAACTCTAAGGATTAAAGATACAAAAGAAGTGTTAAGCGGTTTAACGATTGAAAGTGTAAAAGGCGCAACCGTCAAAAAAGACCCTAATGATAAGAATACTTTATTAGTTACACCGAATATCAACAGCGCAGATACATTGACAATCAAGTTTAATCGCGGTATGACAACCGAACAAACTCAAACCAACTTTGTTGTTCGCAACGGAGACAGTCAAGGTGTTTCTCCCTGCTTATCAGGCCGTGACCCTTATGAAAGTGCTATACAAATCAAAGTCCAAAAGTACGGAAACCTAGATATTAAGAAGCTGAATGAGGATGGGGATGAAGTACCTAATACGAAATTCAAGCTTTCTTATCATGCGGATATGAGTGATCCTATCGGTACTTATATCACCGGTGATGACGGTATCGCTCATGCAACAGAACTATATCCTCAAAAGGTCTATGTTCAAGAGGTTTCTGTACCTGCTCCGTATGTGCTTGATCCTACGATCGGCAGTATTACGATTGAGCCTAATAAAACAGTTACCTTCACAAGAACCAATAACTTTAAAACCGGTAATGTAGAAATCAAGAAGCTTGATAAACAAAGCGGCAAGGTCGTCAAGAGATCGGGTGTTACGTTTGATATCTTTAAAGCGGATGATACTCTTGTAGGTACGATTGCGACAAACAATGACGGTATCGCTACTATGAGGAATCTACGCTATGGGAATTATTATGCTCTCGAAAAAACGAATCCGCCGAAGTATTTCTTAAGTGATGAAAGAATCAACTTCGCTATCACCGAAAATGATGTAACGATTCAAAAATCCTTATCGAACGATCAGAAAAAAGGCAAAATCGAGCTTGAAAAGCATGATCCCGAAACAGGCAAAAGACCTCAGGGTGACGGTGTGTTGGACGGTGCTCAGTATACTCTCTATGCCAAAGAGGATATCCTTGATCCTGCGGATGATTCTGTGATCCATGAAGCAGGAAAGGAATTAGGTACAACCACGATCGTAAATAATAAAGCTTCCTTTGAGAACCTGTACTTAGGTACTTATATAGTAAAAGAAACCAAAGCGCCGCCGCAAGGCTATCTGATCGATGAAAGAGAATACACGGTTGAGCTCACCGACAGCACTTGGAATCGTAAGATCACAAGCTATGATCCTG
>CANSQL010000082.1 GCA_947649125.1 uncultured Erysipelotrichaceae bacterium
ATGAATTTCTCTGGTTTTTTATTATGAGCTGCTTTCTTATGCGTTACAGCCCCTCATTTAGCAACTGGTGCGGATGACAGGAATCGAACCTGCACGCCGAAGGCGCTAGATCCTAAGTCTAGTGCGTCTGCCAGTTCCGCCACATCCGCAAGTGCTATATAATTATAGCACATAATATTAAAATTGCAATCTTTTTAAGTAATATTCATCCGTAATTTATAGGTAAAGCAGGAAAAACAAAATCTTTTTCCTGCTTGTAAATTTGCTTAATTATATGCTGTTTATTTGTTTTTTAATTTGAAGCACACCGGCAACAAAAGTAATGAAGTACATATGCATATAACAACATACATAGTTAAGCTTGTAACGTCTCCGGTAATTGCTCCGCCTACATTATCTCCCGGATAATAGCTTCCTTTCACGTCAGTATCATCGTTTGATGGCTTTTCAGAATCATCATTATCTGTGAAATCCATTGTATCGTATGGTGGCTCACCGTCAACATTCTTGTTTGGTTTCCATTCAGGAATTTCTTTGATATTTTCATCCGGCTTGCCATCACCATCTGTATCTACATTTACATCAGGGATACCATCTCCGTCGCTATCTATATCAATATCGGGAATGCCGTCTCCGTCACTATCGATGTTGATATCCGGAATATTATCTCTGTCCAAATCAATATTGATATCCGGTAATCCATCATCGTCACTGTCAATATTTATTGATGGCTTTATTTCTTTTCCTATTGCATCATAGCTGAAACTTGATTTTTTATAATCCTTTATCGGTTTCCAGTTATGAATGATTGCGATATTAGTGCTTGGTGTTTTCCCATCCTTTGAGATGTTGATATGAGGTTTGAAGTCTCCTTTATTATCAATGTTGATATTCGGTATTCCATCGTTATCTGTATCGACATTGATTGCTGCCTTAACGCTTGTACCTGTACAGTATTCCTCAAGAATTCCGTTGTCGATATCTGCTTTTACACATTTGGTAGGCCTCCAATCGCTTTTCTTTAAAATCACTAGGTTAAGATCAGGCTTGCCGTCTCCGTCGGTATCTACATTCAAATCAGGCTTACCATCACCGTCACTATCGATATTGAGATCAGGAATACCATCATTATTTCTATCTCCGTTAATTACGATCCATTTGGTTTCATCATTTGGGTCTTTCCATTTGATATTTAAATCAGGACATCCGTCTCCGTCAGGATCATTGAAATCCGGTTTACCGTCACCGTCTACATCCACATCAATCTTTTTGATGTTTAGATCGGAACATTTTTCTGTCGATTCATTTGTCGCATTGTCTACTGTCGTTGCGCATACTCGATAGTTTCCGATAGTGTTGATCTTGAAGCTCAGTATCTTATTGGTGCCCGGTACCGCCGTATCCTCTTGAATCGGTGTCGTGCCTGTCATGATTCCTTGATCGTCTAATTCATATACTCGATAGCTGACTTCCTTGATGCCGCTTACTTCCACTGTCTTTCTGCTTAGCGGCTGCGGGTCGTCGGTCTTGATCTCTACCTGTACTCCCGGCTTGAAGTAATGACCTAAGGTGATTTCATTCAACAGATTGGATAATCCGTCATCATTTACTGGGTAGCCTGTGATACTCACGATTTTTGGATTTGTCATATCGATCTTGACATGATCCTCGATCTTTTCACTGATCGCTCCCTTATGCAGACTTGTGCCGTTCGGATCGATTCTGAAGTAGATATCGGTCTTATTGTCATCCTCATCTGTCACGGTAAAGCGCTGTTTATCTGCATTGCTAAATGTATTCGTATTTGATATTTGATCGTATACTCCTGCATCAGCACTTGCGTTGACTACATCAATTACTACATCAACAATATAATTGTGCCAATCTTGGGATGATACAACAGTGCCGTTCGGGTCCTCTAAGTGATACCAGTTGTCCTGCGGTTCATCCTGTTTGATCGTCAAGGTTCCTGATTCTATCTTGATTTCATAGTGCTCCGTATTCCCGCTCAGCTCATTCGCTCCGTAGCTTCCGCTGATATCATAGCTTCCTGTCGTATTCGTATTGTTGATTGCCGTTCCGTTTTTCTTTGCGCTTGTATTTCTTGGGATTGGGAAATCAGTGATACTGTCATTAAACGCAAACGCATTAGCGCTCGGCTGTTGAAAGCTGAACTGTGGGAAGGCTTCTCCTACATAGACTTCCTCATCTTTATATGTGAGCGTGATTGCCTTCTTTTTTACGATGATGATCTGTTCCCCATAATCTCCGCCGATCGCATTACAGTCATCGACCGCAGGATCAAACGGCTCACTTGTTTGACATACCTTTACGATCACCTGGCCGCTGCCGATTGCCTTTATCGGCGGACTTGTCCTCACATTAACCGGATTACTATCGATTTCTAAGATGCTTGTATCATCTACATAGAAGTACGCGGGAATTCCGTTCTTGTAGCCTCCTGATATCCTTGCCTCGATATTGGTATCTCCGTATGTCATTCCCGGTACATACAATGTCAAGCTTGTCGGCGGTCGCTCCGTCGTTTCTAATATCGTCGTTGCCGTTTTACTTTTATAATTTCGATCCTCAGGTGAGATAGCTGTCAGTGTTGTGCTTCCTACTTTCCCCATCGTTTGAAAGCTTTGATCCTGTCCGTTGATCGGTGCCAATGCCTCTGCGATCGTATTGTCACTGCTTGACAACAGCACATCGCCTTGACTCAGTTTACCGTTATACGTCGGCTGTATCGTTGCCGGTGTTTTTCCGATTGTCCATTTTGGGGTATTCACAAAGGCAAAGTCTGACTGTTCAGCCTTTTCTATAATGACCTTCGCATAGATACATTGCGCTGCATAGCCGTCATGCGCTGCCATACAAGCCTTTACATACGCATGTCCCCCGCTTCCGTATTCGGCATTTGGATCACTTGCGTTGATGATATTGAAATGATTCAGATTATTATGATCGATTACGTCCTCATCTACATCAATTCCCGCTGATTCTGCGATCGTTACCTCACTGTAGGTTGAATCGATATTCGCCTTCACATCGATCGTTCCGTTTGGCTCGTATGTCTTTTTATATACAGGTACATTCTTTGTCCCATACGTATCTGTAAGTGACAGCTTCGCTCCCGTGATTGGATCAATAAAGTAGAAATCCGCATCCGCATTCTCAATGACGATGATGATATCGACCGTTCTTGTGTTGTGATTGGAATCTGTCACATCTACTTGAATATAATATCTGTTTCCTGTTCCGTGATTATTTAGATCACTAGCCGTTATATCTTGATTCAATGTAATATAGCCGGTCGGTGTCACAGTAAACAAATTCGCATCTGCATTTTTGGTTCCGTTGCCTGTGTTCTTGGCAAATGTGCTTCCCGATACACTCACTTGTGCTACGGCACTTCCTTGTGAGGCTGTTCCGCCGTTAGGATTCGCACTTGTATGAAGTGCTTTCTTTAAGGTTGTATCCGGTGTATACGTTACTCCTGTCGTTCCTCCATCATCAATACTTCCCGTTACTACAATGTTTCCGGGTACATATACTTGAATCACCTTACCTGTCGGTGTTGTGGCTGTCTCATAATTATCATCACCGTTTAGGGTGCCCGTCAGTGTCGCACTTCCTGCATCACTCGCATTACTTGTCGGACATACTTGCCCTTGCGCATTAATTGTGAAAGGTGCGTTACTGTTTGTATTACTTGAAGTATATTGTATTATTTCACCTGATTTGGAATACGTGGAAGTGATACTCGCAGGAACACTCACACAAGCTCCCCCTACAGGAAGTTTTAATACACTTGTATCAGGGAATGCAATCGTTTGCGGATATTTATTCACATTCACGATCAACTCTGTATCTACTCCTGTGGAACCATAAATACCGCCTGTAATATGCGCTTTGATTTTCATATTGTTTAAGGTATTGGTATCACTTGCCTTTTTTACTGTCACATTCACTGTGGATGTTCCTGAGATATAGATGATCGCATTTGGATTGGGATCAAGACTGTAGGTAATCACCGTATTCGTCAGTGCTCCGTTTGTCGTTTCAATCAACTTCGTGTTGAAGGTACCGCCGTTGTTTGGCTCTCCGCTCGGGTCATATGTTATCGTATAAGTATTGCTTCCTAACACATTACCCGCACTGTCGGGATTTTCCCATCCTACTCCCGATAAGCTTGCCGCTCCTATCGTAATC
>CANSQL010000083.1 GCA_947649125.1 uncultured Erysipelotrichaceae bacterium
CGATCATTACCACAGTGCTTTTCAATGATGAACCGGTAAAAGGACAGGTCAAGATACAAAAGGAAGCGATGTTGTTTAAGGGTTATACTTCAACAGAAACACAATATGGAGAGCTGTTTACTCCGATCTATGAAAGAGGATTGCTTCCTAATGTCAAGTTTGAAATCAAAGCGAAAACGGATATTATCGGAATTGATGGAAAAACATGGTATCGTGCAGGACAAAGAGTAGCTGTACTCACAACGGACGGAGAAACGATAACGACATCAGGACATTTGCCGATCGGCAGTGAAGGAAACAATATCTACAGCATTCAGGAAATAGAGACTGAGGAAGGCTATGTGTTAGATAATACACCTCATTACTTCCGCTTTGATTATGTAGATGAGCATACCGCGATCGTTGATCCGACATGGCTGGATGAAGACGGAAATGAAATAGAAGCTGATGAAATCTTAACCCTTGATAATCAACATCAGACAAGCATCATTCCTACCACAAAGCTTATGGAAAGCTCAGAGCTGAAGGATAAGCTTGAAGCATACAAAAAGGTAGTGTTCGGAATCTTCAGTGAACACGTAAATCAACTGGAAAAGGATTCCTTGGTAGGTATCGTTGATGTAGAAGAGAACGGAAAAGCAGAAGGCATATTGACAGAGAAAGGAACTTATTACATGCAGGAACTGTCAACCGATAATGATTATGTGCTGTCTGATGAAAAATATCCGTTCACTTATTCCTATAACGATGATGTTCAACAAGTCATTGAAGTAAACGGCGGTAGACCTATCTATAACTATCTGAAACGAGGAACGATTGAAATATTCAAACAGGATGCAGACAGTAAGCTGCCGTTGATGAATGTATGTTTTGAGCTTGCGACAGATAAAGACTTCACAAATATCATCAAAACCACATGGACAGATGAAAACGGTAAAGCGATCTTTGATGAATTAGAAGCGAATTATACCTATTACATCAGAGAGAAATATGACGGAAATCATGATATGGTAGATAAGGGCTATGTATATGACCCAAGTATTCATGAAGTAACCTTGAACGATACAGAAACCATAACGGTAAACCTAACAAATACCCAAGTCAAAGGCAAGGTACAATTCACTAAGACAGGAGAAAGCTTCCGAAAGGCTGAAATCGTGGAAGGAGAATTCGGTAAGGAACATCATCCGATATGGGAACAAGGCAACCTGTTGGGAGCTGAGCTGACGATACGAGCGGCAGAGGATATCACCACATGGGATCAAACAGAGCACTTTAAGAAAGGTGATATCGTAACAGTGCTTGAATCTGATTGGCAGACTACAGACAGCCTTTTATTGCCTGTAGGAAAGTATGAAGCCTATGAATCAAAAACACCGCATGGCTACATCAAGGATGAAACGATCTATACCTTTGAAATCAAGCCAAACGGAAAAGCCGATATTCAGCTCAATTCAGTTTCCATCAACAATAACAGAGCTAAGGTCAATCTTGACTTCACAAAGGCATTAGAAAAACAGGAAATATTTGCCAACCTTGCAGCCTATCAGGATGTTGTATTCGGCTTATACACAAGAGAGGATATCTATAATTATATGGGTGAAGTTGTGATTGAGAACGGCTCATTGATCGGCATCTCACATATTGATGAAAACGGTCATTTAACCAATCGCTTTGATTTACCGAACGGTGTATACTACTTCAAGGAGCTACAGACAAACGATCAGTATCAGTTAGATACGAAGGAATATGACTTTGAGGTCGGTTATCCGGGAGAGGAAGTCAAGGAATACACGATTGAAATTAATGAGGGAGAACCAATCAACAATGACTTAAAACGAGGAAGCATTGAGATCATCAAGACCACAACGGATTCCCTGCATTACACAAAGGCAGAACAGGAATACGCAGACTCATTCCATATTATGGAAGACTACACACGAATCTACAACAATCCGCTCACCAAGGATGAACCGAATTACCTAGCCGGAGTTACCTTTGAGCTTGCGACAGATGAAAACTTCACTAATATCATCGATACAAAGAAAACAGACGGCAACGGTCGTATCGTATTCGATGAGCTTGAGTTAGGCACCTACCATATTCGTGAAAAGTCTACGCTGCAGCATTATGTTTTAACTGATGAAGTATTCAAGGTAACGCTGACCAAACACGGACAGGTAGAAACGATTGAGGCAGATAATGATTTGATGACTTCTTATGTGGATGTCAAGAAAGTAGATTTCTACGATCACAGTAAAGTGCTGCCGTTCGCAGGCTTCACAATGTATGCGGATGCAGCCTGTACAAAGGCTATTAAAACAATCAAAACCGGCAAAGATGGAATCGCACACTTTGATAATATCAAGTTTGGTACAACAGTTTATATTAAAGAAACAAGCGCACCGGCAGGCTATGAACTCTCCGATGAGGTTGTCAAAGTCACAATCAATGATGCTTGGATCATCGGCGATAAAGAAACACGCATTATTGTTTATCCGGATCGTCCGCTTCCGAGCGAAACCGTGAATACAGGTGATACTACCAATATTTTTATGTATTTAGGATTATTGGGAATAAGCTTAGGAGCTGTTTTATTGTTGATGAAAAAACAATATAAATTATGACACAATGATTACAGAACAAGTTGATATAAAAATAATCGACTTGTTTCGTTTAATGATGAAAAAGGAGAAAAACTATATGGGAAAATACAATTATGAAGAAGCAGTAAAAAACGATGTAATAGAATACATTAAAACTGAAACCAATATACAAGATTATGCATCTGAAAACCAATTAGTCAATTACTTGAATGATGCTTTATGGATAGAGGATAGCGTAACCGGAAATGCAAGCGGTTCTTATACTTTTAATACTTACGAAGCAGAAGAAAACTTGTCGCATAATCTGGATTTACTCCATGAAGCTTTGAGGGAATCCGGTGTTGACTATGAAAAAGCATTAGAAAGTGGTCCCGAATATTGTGATGTGGTTATTCGGTGTTATCTGTTGCCTAAAGCAATTCAAGAAGCTGTAGATGAGCTTGAAATTGGAAATATAATTGATTCAGCTTCAATGTCTATTTAATTATTGGCGAAAATCGTTTGAATCAGGAAAGATGAAAAAAGTTAAGAAATTTTTTGTATTTTTGAAATTCAGCGTGTATAGGTAAATTAGGCGGATGCAAAGCATCAGCCTTCAACAGAAAAGGAGATGATCTTATGTCGTTAAACAGAGCGCCGCCATAGGGTAAAGATAATTGCTTTATGGAAAGGAGATGAAGGAGATGAAGCAATTTATTAAAAAGCATGCGAAAGCTATAAAAATGACTTTAACTGTGTTGTGCGTGCTGACTGCGTGCTTGTCATCAGGCGTACAATTCACAAAAGCAGCGGCACCGCCGGAGCTGTTTACAGGTAATGACGGAGGAGGTGTTTCACCCACCGGTGCACGTTATCGCTTTTGTTATGAATTGCGCCGTAAAAGCTATAATCCGATTAAGGGTACTGCGGTTTACGAGCTATCTGAATATTATACAATCAGCGGCGGCAGTATTCCGGTTGTATCTGATATTGTCCATCTGACAAATAAAAAGGTTACGAATAAATATATCGGTGAATTTAAAAGCGGTAATGCGGCTTCTAAAGGTCCCGGCACATATTATCGCAGCGAAAAGTTTACACTGAACCTTGTAGAAGGTACAAATAAAATTAAGATTCGAGGTGAATATGAAGGTAATGACAGCGGCGATGCAGATTTCACCGTAAAAATTGAGAAGTTTGGACATGAACCGGTTGTACACGGTAAAAACGGTACTTGGATCAGCGGTGAGGTATCAAGCGGTAAGCGTACCAATGAATCCTTATATACCGATGGAGCCACAGGAAGTGCCGCAGGGAATAAGACACAGACAAGCACGGGCTTTTCTTATACCGATGAGGATGAAC
>CANSQL010000084.1 GCA_947649125.1 uncultured Erysipelotrichaceae bacterium
TCAAAGAGGAGAATGTATTAGACAACTGGTATCATTTAGAGATAGATGACGGAAGTAATACCTTATATACAGGCGGATGGACAAATAAGGATGTGAACATCGTCAGCGATCATAATGAGTACACTAATATGTCCTTAGACCAAAGCACATGGAGACCAAACCAAGTCACGGTGACAAAAGAAGGAGAGAATAATCAAAGCTTTTGGATGAAAAAGGACAGCGGAGCTATCACAAAAGAAAAACAGGAAATCATCAAAATAGACAAGACGGCTCCAAAGGTAAAAGGAATCAAGGCAAAGGATACAAACAACACCCTACAAGATATCATCAATATGTTGACCGGTGGAATCTTCTTTAAGCCGGGAACAGCATTTGAAATCACGACAAGCGATAAAAAGGATGACTTGAAGGTAAGCGGAACGAAAGAAATCGCATATAAGGTATATAAAATCGTAGATGGAACTGAGGAACCAATCAAGGACGGCACCTTATCAGTAACTAATGAAAAAGCTAAAATCACAATCAGTGAAACAGTTGGCAAATACAAGGTATGCGTGATACCTACTGACAATGCGGATAATACGGGCAAAGAGAGCTGTCATGAACTTACACTAAAGAAAATAGATGTCGATGTGGATGGGGACGGTAAGCCTGACTTTAACGATCCTGACGGAGACGGTTGTCCTGATTTAAACATCAAATGGAAAGACACTGAAACGAATAAGTGGATCGTAATTAACGGTGATCGAGACGGAGACGGTATACCTGATCTCAACATCGATAGTGACGGAGACGGCAAACCTGACTTGAATATTGATACAGATAATGATGGACAACCTGATCTTAACCTAGTAATTCTCAAAAAAAGCGATTGGAAGCCGACAAAATGTGTGAAACAAGATATCGATAACGGTATTTTAGAGGAATACTGTACAGGTACAAATGTGAAGGCAGTAATCAATGTTGATACCGATGACGATGGCATTCCCGACATCAATATCGACAATAAAGGTGATTTCAAACCGCATATCAATATTTCAAAGGATGGGAAAACACCAAGCGTCAATATCGTAGAAATCCATGAATGGAAGCCGAAGAAGGATTACAAATCAGGCAAGTTTACCTATGACAGCATCGGCAAGGATGAAAGCAAGCCTGAGATCAATATCGATTCAGACGGAGACGGACTGCCTGATGTGAATGTGGATTTAGACGGTGACGGAGAACCTGATATCAATATCGATGTTGACGGTGACGGTATCCCTGACATCGACATTGACAGTGACGGCGACGGAATTCCCGATGTGAATGTAGATACCGACGGTGATGGGAAACCGAATGATAATATCATCGAAATCACCGAATGGAAGCCAAATAAAAATGCGGATGGTTATTTACCATACGATACTATGGATTTCAGTAATCCTAATGATCCTGATGATGATAATGATACATCAGTAAAAGGACAATATAATCCTGCGACTAGCATGGGCGGAGCGAATACAGGAGATACTACCAATCTCATGCTTTATATGGGAATCAGTTTCTTATCAACCGGCGCATTATTATTTATCGGTTATAAACTCAAACAACTTGTTAAATAGCATTTCATATCAATGTTATTATCACCACATAATAAAATGACAAATACCTGTTGCAAAAACAATCTATGTACATTATAATGTACATAGAAGGAGATGAAGTCATATGATTAATACAAATGCGACTAATCTAAGAAAGAACTTGTTTGGAATGTTGGAACAAACGATAAAATATAATGAACCGGTAAATGTTAGCACTAAGGACGGAAACGCTGTAATCTTAAGCGAGGAAGAATACAACAGCTTAACAGAAACACTTTATCTTGCATCTAATCCGACAATGAAACAAGAAATCATCGAGGGTTTAAATACACCGATTTCTGACTGCATTCCTGCAGATGAGGTAGAGTGGTAAATGTATAAGATTGTTTATACTAAAAACGCAATTAATGCAATACCAAAGCTGAAAAGTGCCCATTTGGATAAGAAAGCAAAGGCTTTGATTGAGCTGCTGGCATTGAATCCTTATACAACTCCGCCGCATTATGAGCGATTACAGGGTGATTTAGCCGGTGCCTATTCAAGGCGTATTAATATAAAGCATCGATTGGTTTATGAAGTAGATGATAAAAATAAGATTGTAAAAATCATCAGTCTTTGGACACATTACGATTTTTAACAGGATAAGAGCAGGAGTATCTCTGCTCTTTTTCTAATCATAAACTACATGATATAATAAATACGGATAAAAAAATAAATCCGGTGCGAACAAAAGCAATGCAAGTGTACTCTATAATATGAGTTTTGTGGTTTTGCGCAAAAAAAAGTAAAAGAAACATACAAATTACGATGTTTATATTTCTTAATTTAGACAATTATAGACATATATTTCTAATGAAGAAATATATGTTTTTTTCTTTATAAACAATACACTTTTACTGTTTTTCACCCTATTTCTTAAGGTCTACCTTTGTAGACATAAGAGAAGGAAGGGAAACAGCTATGTGGAAAAAACTTATGACAGGCTTTATCGCATTAACTATGATGTTATCGGTAGGATATATCGGATATGCGATGAATTATAAAATGGATGCATCGGGCTCCGGTATCGGCGGATCGGTTTACGGTAAGATAGGCTCTCTTTCAATGGGAGATCGCATTTATTTAGGTACAAAAAATTTGGCAGGGGAAAATGTGGGCTGGGTATTGCTTGATAAATTTCCTATGAATAATTCATGGAAGGCAAATTCCACAAAACTAATTTCCTATGAATTAGAGGGCTTTTTGAAGGATGAATATGTCGTTTCAGGCGGGACACAGATAAAACCGCAGGACTATACTATCGATCAAACAAATCAGGCCAGGGTTTTAGATGAATTTAACGCTCGCTTGGCAAGCAACGCCCATGATATGGAAATCGTGGCTGAGCGAAGCACAGAATTTTATAAAAGTCTTATGAATGATCCGACAGTGAATGACTATTTCTATATAAACCCTAAAGCAAATATAGATGTAGTAAGAAGTAAAAATTCATTTCCTTCGGCTTGGACAAAATACACATTCGGGACCTTGGCTAATAGAAATATCGCATATGGCACTTATTTATTACAAGAGGAAAAGGCGCCGTTTGAATATGGGGTAAAGGTCACTGAAACTAATATGGGTACTTCTGTTCAGGTCGAAGCAGAGGGATCGAAAGTTGCGTATCCTATTGAATGGGCAATAAGTGAAGGAATGCAGGTTATCAGCGGGACGGGATATTATGGGGTTCCTTCAATAATGAATAGGGTAGCATTTGATCCGGACGGAGAGTATAGGACAGAAATTTTATCAGGATTTATTTCAGACGGAAGAAGCATATCTTATTGGACAACACGTCTGAATAACTGGTGGACCACTACAAGAGTAGAGCCGTTTCTTGTTGTTGAAGAAAGCGTACCGCTTATCAAAAATGCTTTTACTGATAAGGGAGCGACACGTGCCTCAATCGAATTCGACCAAGATAAATTGGACAAGGTGGTATTCGCCTTATCACAGCCTACCATTCGAGGAAACGGTTCCGTAGATATCGACACTCCGATAACGACATACGGTACTTATGAATCAAAAGAAAACTTAAAGCTTCGTATCGGTGATGATTCGATGCGTGTATTATTCGATGATATCAAATTTAATGATGAAAGCATCTACACCAAACAAAATCTGCCTAAAT
>CANSQL010000085.1 GCA_947649125.1 uncultured Erysipelotrichaceae bacterium
GAAAGGAGCCTTATAGGCGTAGTGAAAACCACCAGTTCAACTGGTGGTTTTATTTTATATCGTGGGGTAATTGAACGGGGAAGAATCAGTAATCGTGAAAGAGGGGGATTGATATAAAAGTTTTACGCAGCGACTTTCTGTCTTATCGATCATGATTTGTGCAAAAGCTATGAAATTTCCCTCATGTTTTGTGCAAATGAAGCTAAAACTCCCTCATCTTTTGTGAAAAAGAGTTGCTTTATGTCTCAATAACGGCTATACTAATAATAGATAAGGAGTGATTGTCATGCTGTATTTAAAAAGAAAAATAGATAATTTTCTGGCTTCATGGAAAACCGATACAGACAGAAAGCCGATCATTGTAAAAGGACCGCGTCAGGTCGGAAAAACAGAATCTGTCAATCGCTTCGCTGCTTTGAACTATCAGTCTGTGATATATATCAATTTTGTCGAGGAACCGAAATATAAAACAATTACTGCAGACGGCTATAAAGCAAAGGATATTGTGAAAAACATATCAAGACTTGATCCGTCGAAACGCTTTATCCCAAATGAAACCTTGATTTTTTTCGATGAATTACAGGAGTTTCCCGAAATTACGACTGCACTTAAATTTTTTAAGCTGGACGGCAGCTTTGATGTGATATGCAGCGGCTCCATGCTCGGAATCAATTATAAAAGAATTGAAAGCAACAGTGTCGGTTATAAGACAGATTATGAAATGAGCTCTTTAGATTTTGAGGAATTTTTATGGGCAAAAGGCTATGATGATTCATTTACAGAGGATATGCTCGAACATATGAAGCAGTTGATTCCGTTTAATCAAGCGGAAATGAATGTATGTTCCTCGCTGTTTCTTGATTTCTGTATATTAGGCGGTATGCCGGCCGTAATCCGTGAATATATTGAAAAGGATACTTTCGAAGGCTCGACAGCCATACAAAAGCAGTTGCTTACCGATTATAAAGAGGATATCAGAAAATATGCAGAAGGCATGGATCAAACAAGAATACTTAATGTGTTCAATCATATACCGATACAATTAGCCAAGGATAATAAGAAGTTTCAAATATCAAAAGTTGCGAACGGGGCACGCTTTCGCGACTATCGCGGCTGTATAGAATGGCTTAAGGATTCCGCAATGATCAACGTCTGTTATTGCCTGAATTTTCCTGAGTTGCCGCTTCAAGGGAATTATGTTGATACGAATTATAAAATCTATTTTGCGGACAGCGGCTTGCTTGTCGCAATGCTGGATGATGAAGCACAAGAGGATTTGAGAGCGAATCGAAATCTAGGCGTTTATAAGGGTGCACTCTATGAAAATATTGTCGCAGAGGCTTTGGTTAAGGCAGGTTATCGGCTTTATTATTATAAAAAAGAGAATTCTACACTGGAACAGGATTTTTTCGTTCGTACCGCGAATTCATTGATTCCGATTGAAGTAAAGGCAAATAACGGTGCCGCAAAATCGTTAAGAGCTTTGATCAACAGTGATCATTATGCGGATATCAGCTTTGGTATCAAGCTTACGGGAGGGAATATCGGTTATGCCGATCATATCTATACGTATCCTTATTTCTGTGCTTTTTTATTAAAGCGGTGCTTGGCATCTCAATAAATAAGCATCATCAAACAAGCATTAACTGATTTGGCTGCTTCTATATACGAGGCAGCTTTTTTCATGCTTGAATAAATAGGATTATATTCACTCATGATTAACTGACTGTCAGTCGACTTCCGCTGATAGAATTTGAATCATTGAGACTCTCATACACCATTATCTTACTCTTTTGACATCGCTCGACATCTAAAACATTACGCTTTCTTTTATGACAGGATTACACTTGTGTGTGAAACATGCTTATGTAACGCTTATTTGCACAAATGCAGCTTTTTTTTCTGCTGTCTGAGTCATGTCTATTTTTTACATGCTTTGTCGAAAGCGTTATCGCATTTGAAAAAGCATGATAAGATGAACATGCAGAAAGGAATGATTGTTTTGATGAAGCATCAAATGATAGGAGGTACACTGTATTTTTATTTCTACGGTGATTTTGATAATCTGGCTGTAGCGAAAATCAAGGATACATGTATACAGCTGATCGACCATTTTGAACCGACAGCCGTAAAGATGGATTTTGAGGAAGTCAGCTTTATTGACAGTACCGGTATCGGCTTTGTACTGGCGCGATACAAGCAGTTAAAGAAGCTTGGAAGTGAACTGATTTTATGTAACTTATCAAGGGCAAATCAGACGTTATTTCATATGTCCGGGATATTTCAGATCATTTCCTATGAGAGAAGCGGGGTAAAACTATGAATGAGATGACATTGAGATTTTTCAGCAAGCCGGTAAATGAGCCGTTTGCGCGAACAAGCGTCGTAGCTTTTTTAATGCCGTTGAATCCGAGCGTTGAGGAAATCATGGAAATTAAAACGATGGTTGCGGAGGCAGTTACCAATGCGATGATTCACGGTTATGAGGGGCGTGAGGACGGCGTTATTGAAATCAAAGCCGCATATGATGAGAATCGCACACTGACCTTGACGGTACAGGATGAAGGCTGCGGTATTGCCGATATTGAGCTTGCGATGCAGCCGCTTTACACCAGCAAGGCATATTTAGAGCGTTCAGGGATGGGAATGACGATTATGGATACCTTCGCTGATGATTTTAAGGTGAACAGCAGCGAGGGCAACGGTTGTATAGTACAGATGCGTAAACAGCTTCATGGACAAACAGAACCCGCTCACTAATGAGGAGCTGATTGCCGAAATAAAAAAAGGGGATGAGGAGGCAAAAGAGGAATTTGTAAGACGCAATACACCGCTGATTTACGCATTGCTGAAACGATTTCACAAGCCTAAGGGGACAAATGAGGATTTATTTCAAATCGGCTGTATCGGCTTGATGAAGGCGTTGAATCACTTTGATTTCAGCTATCAGGTGAAATTTTCCACCTATGCCGTACCGATTATTTTAGGTGAAATCAAGCGTTATTTTCGTGATGAGGGCAGCATGCGTATATCACGTTCGCTGAAGGAAGGCTATTTGGCGATGGTAAAGGCGAAAGAGGAGCTTGTACAGGTATTAGGCAGAGAAGCAACCTATCAGGAAATTGCCGATCATCTTCATATTGATGTCAGCGATGTCATCTTAGCCTTTGAAGCGAATCAATTCGTTTATTCCCTCGATGAAACGATTTATGAAAATGACGGTTCACCGATTCATTTAGAGGATAAGGTAACGAAGCAGAAGCAGCGTGATATCGTACTGGAGCTGGCATTGAAAAAAGAAATGACGCGCTTGGATGAGCGAGAACGACTGCTGATCTATTATCGCTATGAAAAAAATATGAAGCAGGAGGAAATCGCAAAGCGGCTTCAGGTATCACAGGTTCAGGTCTCACGCTTGGAAAAGAAAATACTGGCGAAGCTGAAGGAACGTCTTGTGAGCGGATAAGCAATAAAATAAGGTATGAATCCGAATGGAATTCATACCTTTTTGGTACGCCAAGCATGGCATACATCTAGGTGGTGAAAGTCCACTGTGGGGG
>CANSQL010000086.1 GCA_947649125.1 uncultured Erysipelotrichaceae bacterium
ATTGTTTCGCATCAAACTCGGCACTGTTACCATTCACTGTTGGACTAGAGATATAAGTCGCTTTATCAACCTCGAAGGTGTATTGTACATTCGTGCTGTCTGCATCATATTGACTGCTTCTTATCGTGAAGTGATCTCCGTAGATGATTTGTCCCGGGCTTGTGATTGCCAAGATGTTTTCATCAGGTCCCATGATATGAATCGTTCCGTCTGCTTCCGTAGCTTTATAATTTCGATTCATCGGCTTTGTCGCATGGATCTTGATATCTTTTCCCGTATCTCCGCTGTAGTTATAATCAATCGTTTTATTATCATTTGTCCATGCGATGGTGTGATCCTCGTTAGTATCTACTTCTATCAGTACATCGCCATCGGTATCTACGACTCCATCGACCTCTGTGACAGGTGTTACCTTGCCTTTTCCGTTCGTCACATAGATTGGTTTTTCTTTAAAGCTGATGACTCTTGTACCCTTTTCTATATTAATCGATAATTCGATTGTTTTATCTGCATAGTTTCCGCTTGGATCATGACTGGTTGCCTCTACAATCACCTTGCCCATTTGATTATTCAATGAAGCATTCAATATCGTTACCAATCCATTCGCATCTACTGATATCACATCGGTAGGACTTCCCGCTTTTAATTGATACGTTACACTACTTCCTGTAGGATTTCCTGCCGTATAGAGCTGAAAGGTTTTGTTTTGCGCATATACCTCGCTGTATGCCTTATAGTCACTTCCATCCTTTGGAAGCTCATTTCCTGCATTATCTGTATAAATGAAGTTTTGTGAACCTGCCGTTACCGTAAAGGTCAGCTCAGCTACTGCCTTTGCCTGTCCGACTCCGCCTTGTTTCTCTGCAACAATCGTTACTGTTCCTACTCCATGAATTGTGATTGATCCGCTGTCTTCATTTATCTCTATGATATTTGTTGAGCCATCTTTGATACTATACTTTACCGGATTACTGTTACTGCTTCCTTTGACTGTCGCATACACTGTCACATTCGCATCTGTTGCTTTAGCACTCTTTGTCGTTATCGCTACATTGGAGCTGCTGTTCTCATAAAACTTCAAATCCTCTGCCGCTGCCATTCCGACATTGATCGTTACCGGTATTTCTTTCGTACTCCATTTATCACTCACTGTTACGGTAATGGAATAGCTTCCTACTGCCAAATTCGCTTTTGTAGTAATTACACCTGTACTTGCATTTACCGCAAAGAAACTTCCGTCTCCATCAGTCTTTAATCCATACGTATAGGTGAATTTGCTTCCTGTTACATCATCCGGCGTTCCCGGTGATCCTTTGATCGTTCCTATCGTTCCGTTGATTTTAATATTAGAATCATTCGCACTAAAGGTCGGTGTACTGATATCACTGGAATTGGCATGAGGGGTTACACTGCCGTTTACCTCTGCATAGATTACGATTTCCTTTTCTACAAAAGCTGAATTGTAGTTATCATTTCCGCTGCTTGAATCATCATCTGCGGTTGCCCGTATTTTCACTTTTCCGTAAGCGCCGTTTCCTTTATAAGTAATCGCACCTGTATCTGAATCAATATCAATCAGTCCGATATCTCCGCCCACCTTTGAATAAGTAATCTTTACATCACTATTGTTCGGTGTGGCTGTCGCTGTTTCATTCCAAACTGTAGCTGCATCTGTGATTGATTTCTTCGTTTGATTGGAATCATCAAATGCCACTGTTAAGTTTGTCTTTTCAACTGTAAATGAAGTACAAACCTTTGAATCCGTTGTAACCGACGTAGGATCACCGTTCGCATCTACAGCACTTACACAAAATTTATAATCTCCTGCCTTTAATCCACCGTTCACTAAATCAGGTGCATTACTTTTGATTTTCACATTCAGCGAGGTACTGCCTGAAGCACCGCTTGAATTTAATCCATCAATTTCGCAGTTTTGATACGTATTATCACCATTTGATTCTACTGAATAAGTAAGCGGCATTATACCTTGCGGATTAATCGTAACCTTGCCTACAGTTTGACCTGCATTCACATTTTTACTGAATTCATAATCATTTCCTGCAGAAGCTCCGCTTTGCGGTGTTTTTGTGTAAGTCAGCTTATGCGGCTCTACAATTTCTAATTCTTGATAGGCTGACAACGCTGATGATTCAGCCGGAGCCATGCTTGATTCGTTATACTCTTCATTCACCAATGCGATTTTATATTTTCCTTCATCAATTCCTGACAAATCCAATTCGTATTTATCTGCACCGTTCGCTGTCGCAACCGGAATATAGTATGCCAATTCATTATTTTTAAAGAATAATGCAGAGACTGTATTTACATCACCATCACTCGACCCTGCCGCCGCATTCGCATCAAGATAAATCGACGAATCTTTAACAGCCTTTGATATAGTTGTTGTATTCTTATTTTCAATATCATTGAATATAATTGAATGAGCGCCTGTATCATCAAGCAGTCGAAGCTTTAATTTATCATAATCTGATGTAGCTGTATAAATGTTAGAATAATAACTGCCGCTTAAATTAGGACTTGAATTTTTTACTTTCGCATACGTACTTCCTGACCCCATACCTGTTGCGAATACTACATCGTTTAAATCTAATTCCGCACTTAATCGTAAACCACTTGTCGTATTGGAAGAACAAGCGGATTTAGTACATTTGGGAGCAGTATCATATATAACATTTCCTGCTGAAGAAAACACAAAAACTCTTAAATCGGCATTTATACTGAGATCGGATCCGGCTGATAAAGTTTCTCCTACAAAGTAGTCCTGAACAAACGCTAAATCATTATTAGATAAATGGTAACCTCCGGATACGTTTATCTTGGAAGATCCGGAAATAGATAATAAAGTAAAACGATCACCAATAAAAAAACTTTGCGGATTTAAAAGACCATAATGTAAAAACTCTTCATATTGTGTTGCTAATCCCGGCTGAGAATTTCTTTCATTATAAAGAAGTTGTAAATATTCGAAATTTCGATTTATCAGAATTTTTTTTGTTTTATTTGATATATTTGTGTTTACATTTCTTAATTCTGACGCTATAACGGAAGTAGGCTCACTTGTCAGATAATCCTCAACCATAGTATAGGTACCCACCATCTGAACCGATGGATAAGAGGTGAAACTAGGCGTATTCGTATATACTTCATTTTGCATCGCAAACCATCCGGTAATATTAGGTACACCGGTATTTAAAGAATAGATTCCACTTGCATTTACTTGCGGTTGATACGTATTATAAGTTTCCTTTACCAACAATATAAAAGACATTGGATCTCCTGTCAACGTATTTGTTCCTACATATACCTTATCCCCTTTTGTCATGTAACCGTAACTTCCGCTTGGATATTGACCCTTTTTGCCCAATTTTGCGGTGGTATTTACAGGCAATCGATAACTTGATCCAGCTGCATTCAAATTCATATTATAATACGCATACCACAATGAAATGGAACTGATTAATGCCATCAATGTAATCCATAATTTCTTTCTCATATCCATGCATCCTTTCTCTAAAATATCTACTTAAGTAGACT
>CANSQL010000087.1 GCA_947649125.1 uncultured Erysipelotrichaceae bacterium
AAGCCTGTAGTGGACTTTCACCACCTAGCTACTGCCCATGCTGGGCGCACCAAAATAAACAGGCACATGAACCTGTTTATTTTTCATATTATACAATAGAGTGAAACTTCATCCGTGAATCTTTTTGATACTGCTTGCGCATCGGATTTCCCTCGGCACGATAGATTTCTTGTTTACTGATGTCATAGATCACCGACCATACAGTATCGACATTCTGTTTTCGATCATACTGACACATAAAGCCATACTTCCCTGACAATAATGATTCGACAAAGCTTCTGTCATAGCTTCCCTGAAAGCTATTTAAGGCTGAACAGGCAACTTGATAGCGTTCCTCTGCCCGCCAGTTATCAATTCCCTTTTCATTAAAGCATTGCATACGCTCACTGTGAAACACATTGGCAGCCGCTAAATAATTTTGCTTAGGGGTAATGATCTCAACGGCGCAGCAGTTACATTCCGCAACGGCAATATCACCATACGCATCCGCTATCGTAAAGATCTGTGACGATGCGATCGGCAGTTTTTTTAATGCCGTCGTTGCTTCATTGACACTTTTGCATTTCTCCAATAAATAGCGCAATAACATCCCTGCCTGTAATCCCGGTTGAATCATTTTCGGATAAACAAAAGTCAATCCGACAGCCAATCCATATTCATTAATACCGTCTTCCATCTCAATAAAGGCAGTCGTATTCCCTTGAAATGCATAGCCTTGTTCAAGACGATATATACAATTCATATACAGCTTTTCTAATGAAACAAGAAAATCAGAATTTCTGGCTAACAGTGTTTTCCCTTGTTCATGATACGCAATACACGTACAGTGCTGTTCAAGTGAAAAACAATACATACCAAATAAGAATGTATAAAAATCCTCATAGCTGCCGCACTGCCCGTCAGCCACTCCTTTGATTTCCGCTAATATCTCCGGATAATAACGCTCATACAAAGGCAAGCACTGCTTCGCAAACAGCTTTCGTTTTTCATCGATTACAAAGGTAGGCTGATCCATAATCAATTTGCCGCGACGAAATAATCGCCTGCCCCATTCATAGCCTGCTTCATAATGACTTTTTTTCATTCTTTCATGATACATGTTAAATAATCCTCCTCATTATCGGTGAGTAAGATCTTGCTCAACAGTATGCTAACAGAATAAAAAATTTAAGTCAATGAAATAAAAATCAAATTCACGCTTATATATAAACAATAAAAACTTCATCACTTTTTACACTTTTCATATGTCCGTTTTCATATCATTTGTCTACTTATTTATTGAGAAATACCTCAATATCATCCATACATTTTTGTATCGCTGTTAAAAAAGCACATGCTTCCATTCCATCCATTTGCACATGATGAAACTGAAAAGATATTTGCAGTGTTGTCTTTTCATTTTCTTCACGATATTTTCCCCAGATGAGAAACGGATTATTGAAGATACCGCTGTACATATTCATAACGGCATCGAACTCAAAATGAATCAACGCACTTGTTCCGATCATCATTGTATCCTTGATTTCATAATCTGTGCAGCTTTCATACACAAGCCTTGTATTTTCCAAATATGCCCTTTGAAATTTCTTAAAATCATCTTCAAAAGGAATATCGCATGAATTAATACCACCGTTTTTATTGGCAACTATGACACTGATACCGATTTTATCATATTGCATCATTTTTCGCTGCACCGGCAATAAATAAAATTCTTCGAATTGATAAGCTGCTTTGGCAATGCAGTAACATATCAACATATTTAGTTGATACCCCGCTTCCTTAAGTTTGATCAGCCTTGAGATATTAAAAGTCTTCATAATTGTCACCATAGGCATCGGTGCGTCAATATATAATTCCCAGCTTGCGGCTCTTTTTGTTTCTGATGGATTTACTTCCTTCATAGGATTTGGCCCCTTTCTTATTATTCTTTTCATTCATGAGAATATATTACCTATTACAATATAAATTATTTTACCTATTCATTTCTTTATTGAATCATCATTTACAGGCACTTTTTCATCATGAGGACAATTGAATCAGTACTATTATACAATAATTATAGAGTAAACATTAAAAAAAATGAATTATTTTTATCGCTTATCAAAGGCACAAAAGAAATTGCTGCATAATAAAAGGCAGTGAATATCATAATTGAATACCCTACTGCCGTTAATTAACTTTATAAAATTTCAATAAAAGACTATAAATTTCCACACTCTTTTTCAATTTCTAAATAACGAAGTGTTCTTGCGAAGCCTTCTTCAATCGTATTATCAGGCTTCCAACCCAATTTGCGAAGCTTTTTACTTGATAAGATTCCCATTGTAAAGGGCGCACACCCGGCACCGGAATCCTTTGGTATATCATATATAAGTTTCAAGTCTTTTTCCGGATTGATTCTAACCAAAAGCTCAGCCAATTCACGAATTGAAACCTTACCGTTTTCATCACCGATATTATATGCAATATCATCCCCATCCAATAAGATCCGCCACATACCGGCAACAGCATCGGCAATATAGGTATACGTTCTAACACTGGAGCCATCGCTTTTTAAAACGATATCCTCATTAAACAACACATTTTTTAAGAAATCTGCTTGTACACGACCGTCATAAATTGACATTCCCGGACCGTATGTATGCGCAAGACGTGCTGTTTTGGCATTTAAACCGTACTGTGCACGAAAAGAGGCACACATTGTTTCTGCAGCCTTTTTACCCTCCGGATAACAAGAGCGAGGGTCCAGAGGGTCTACGAATCCATAGCTTTCTTCATCAAAGAATTCCTGTCCTTCCTGCGGCTGGCCGTATATCTCGCGAG
Source organism: uncultured Erysipelotrichaceae bacterium (assembly GCA_947649125.1). GTDB lineage: Bacteria > Bacillota_I > Bacilli_A > Erysipelotrichales > Erysipelotrichaceae > C-19. The sequence goes on from CANSQL010000087.1 coordinate 2,824, forward strand.
ATGAAATAAACATATAGCCGTCTGCCTTTTTCTCTTTGGCAAGCATCAGTGTATAAAAGGCACCGAGTGTATTTGCGGCAATCGTGCCTACCGGATCATCACGCATAATAAGAGGACTCGCCGGACTTGCCGCATGAATGATATAATCCACATTACCTTCAATATTCATCGGCTTACTGACATCCTGAGAAACTATCTCTACCTTTTCATTATTCGCAATGTCTGTAGGTATTTTCTTTGGATTTCTGACTATGCAAAGTACTCTGATATTCGCACTCTTTGCCTCATTCAGTTTTAATACGGTACGAACAAAATAAGTTCCCAGCATACCGCTGGCGCCGGTTACCATAATTCGCTTATTTCGAAGCTTTTCCCAACTGATATCCTGCGCAATTATTCTGTTTAAATCATCATTTAAAATTGGATTCATAACTACATTACGATAATTATATAAATAATTATCTTTCCTGGTATATTATAAATGGCTCATCAAACAGTCATTTAAATATACCTTA
>CANSQL010000088.1 GCA_947649125.1 uncultured Erysipelotrichaceae bacterium
CATTCGGGTCCTTCCACTTAATGTTCAAATCAGGACATCCGTCTCCGTCAGGATCATTGAAATCCGGTTTACCGTCCCCGTCTACATCGACATCGATCTTTTTGATGTTTAGATCGGAACATTTTTCGCTCGATTCATTTGTCGCATTGTCTACTGTCGTTGCGCATACTCGATAGTTTCCGATATTGTTGATCTTGAAGCTCAGTATCTTATTGGTGCCCGGTTCTGCCGTATCCTCTTGAAGCGGTGTCGTGCTTGTCATAATTCCTTGATCGTCTAATTCATATACTCGATAGCTTACCTCTTTGATACCGCTGACCTTTACTGTCTTTCCGCTTTGCGGCTGTGGATCGTCTGTCTTGATTTCTACCTGTACTCCCGGCTTGAAGTAATGACCTAAAGTGATTTCATTCAACAAATTGGATAATCCATCATTATTTACCGGATAACCGGTGATACTGACAACCTTTGGATCAGTCATATCGATCTTGACATGATCCTCTAACTTTTCACTGATCGCTCCCTTATGCGGACTGGTGCCGTTCGGATCAACTCTGAAGTAGATGTCGGTCTTATTGTCATCCTCTTTCGTTACGGTAAAGCGCTGTTTATCTACATTACTGAATGTATTCGTATTTGATATTTGATCGTATACTCCTGCATCAGCACTTGCGTTGACTACATCAATTACTACATCAACAATATAATTGTGCCAATCTTGGGATGATACAACAGTGCCGTTCGGGTCCTCTAAGTGATACCAGTTGTCCTGCGGTTCATCCTGTTTGATCGTCAAGGTTCCTGATTCTATCTTGATTTCATAGTGCTCCGTATTCCCGCTCAGCTCATTCGCTCCGTAGCTTCCGCTGATATCATAGCTTCCTGTTGTATTCGTATTGTTGATTGCCCTTCCATCTTTCTTTGCGCTTGTATTTCTTGGGATTGGGAAATCTGTGATACTGTCGTTATGCGCAAACGCATTTGCGTTAGGTTGTTGAAAGCTGAACTGCGGGAAGGCTTCTCCTACATAGACTTCCTCATCTTTATATGTGAACGTGATTGCCTTCTTTTTTACGATGATGATCTGTTCCCCATAATCTCCACCGATCGCATTACAGTCATCTACCGCAGGATCAAACGCATCGTTTGTTTGACATACCTTTACGATCACCTGTCCGCTACCGATTGCCTTTATCGGCGGACTTGTCCTTACATTGACCGGATTACTATCGATTTCTAAGATGCTTGTATCATCTACATAGAAATATGCAGGGATTCCGTTCTTGTAGCCGCCTGATATCCTTGCCTCGATATTGGTATCTCCGTATGTCATTCCCGGTACATACAATGTCAAGCTTGTCGGCGGTCGCTCCGTCGTTTCTAATATCGTCGTTGCCGTTTTACTTTTATAATTTCGATCCTCAGGTGAGATAGCTGTCAGTGTTGTACTTCCTACTTTCCCCATCGTTTGAAAGCTTTGATCTTGCCCGCTGATTGGTGCCGATACCTCAGCGATCGTATTGTCACTGCTTGACAACAGCACATCGCCTTGGCTCATCTTCCCGTTATACGTCGGCTGTATCGTTGCCGGTGTTTTTCCGATTGTCCATTTTGGGGTATTCACAAAGGCAAAGTCTGACTGTTCAGCCTTTTCTATAATGACCTTCGCATAGATACATTGCGCTGCATAGCCGTCATGCGCTGCCATACAAGCCTTCACATACGCATGTCCCCCGCTTCCGTATTCGGCATTTGAATCACTTGCGTTGACGATATTGAAATGATTCAGATTGTTATGATCGATTACATCCTCATCTACATCAATTCCCGATGATTCTGCGATTGTCACTTCACTGTAGGTTGAATCAACATTCGTTTTCACATCAATCGTTCCGTTTGATTCATATGTCTTTTTATATACAGGCACATTCTTTGTCCCATACGTATCTGTAAGTGACAACTTCGTTCCTGTTATTGGATCAATAAAGTAGAAATCCGCCTGTGCATCCTCTATTACGATGATGATATCGACCGTTCTTGTGTTGTGATTGGAATCTGTCACATCTACTTGAATATAATATCTGTTTCCTGTTCCGTGATTATTTAGATCACTAGCCGTTATATCTTGATTCAATGTAATATAGCCGGTCGGTGTCACAGTAAACAAATTCGCATCTGCATTTTTGGTTCCGTTGCCTGTGTTCTTGGCAAATGTGCTTCCCGATACACTCACTTGTGCTACGGCACTTCCTTGTGAGGCTGTTCCGCCGTTAGGATTCGCACTTGTATGAAGTGCTTTCTTTAAGGTTGTATCCGGTGTATACGTTACTCCTGTCGTTCCCCCATTCTCGATACTTCCCGTCACTTCGATATTACCGGGTACATATACTTGAATTACCCTACCTGTCGGTGTTGTGGCTGTTTCATAATTATCATCACCGTTTAAGGTTCCTGTCAGTGTCGCACTTCCTGCATCACTCGCATTACTTGTCGGACATACCTGTCCTTGCGCATTGATTGTAAAGGGAGCATTACTGTTAGTATTACTTGAAGTATATTGTATTGTTTCTCCTGATTTGGAATACGTGGAAGTGATACTTGCCGGAACACTCACACAAGCACCCCCTACAGGAAGCTTCAAAACGCTTGTATCAGGGAATGCAATCGTTTGCGGATATTTATTCACATTCACGATCAACTCTGTATCTACTCCTGTGGAACCATAAATACCGCCTGTAATATGCGCTTTGATTTTCATATTGTTTAAGGTATTGGTATCACTTGCCTTTTTTACTGTCACATTCACTGTGGATGTTCCTGAGATATTGATGATCGCATTTGGATTGGGATCAAGAGTATAGGTAATCACGGTATTCGCAAGCACTCCTGTCGTTGTTTCAATCAACTTCGTATTGAAGGTACCGCCGTTGTTTGGCTCTCCGCTTGGATCATATGTTATCGTATAAGTATTGCTTCCTAACACACTACCCGGACTGGCGGGATTTTCCCATCCTACTCCCGATAAGCTTGCCGCTCCTATCGTAATCGTTTT
>CANSQL010000089.1 GCA_947649125.1 uncultured Erysipelotrichaceae bacterium
CCCCCCCCCCCCCCCCCCCCCCCCCCCCCCCCCCCCCCCCCCCCCCCCCCCGAATACGTTGTTTGATGAAAGGAAGCGTATTTGCGGAAGGAGTACAGCGAAAGGGTTGACATGGGGCGGACGGCTTGGTATATTAAGGGGGTAAATAATCCGATAGATGAATTGGGAGGAGAGGCAGTTATGAAAAAAGCGGTAAACAGTGTGTTGTTGTGTGTGTTATTGTGTGCGTGCGGGAAGGCATCGGTTGAGGTGAAAGAAGGCATTGTCGTTGAATATGGGGGAGAGCTGAAGGCTGAAACCTTGACGGATGAACAGGTTACGCTGAGGGAAGTCAAGGGGTTCGATGCTAAGAAAACAGGGGAACAAAAAGTAACCGCTGTTTTTGTGAATGAAAAAGACAAGGAAATTGAGGAAGAAATAACACTTGAAGTAAAGGATACGAAAAAGCCGGTAATTAAGCTGAAAAAGGAAAAGGTTGAAATTACTGCAGGAGATAAGTTTGATGCGGCTTCTAATATTGAGTCGGTGAAGGATCCGGTAGACGGCGATCTCAAAAAGAGCGAGGATAAAAAGCTGACAAAGAACGGCTATATTATAAAAAGCGATGTGAATACCAAGAAAGCAGGAGGCTATACGGTAAAGGTGACTGCGTATGATGTGAACGGAAATAAAGCGGAAAGCAGCTATAAGGTAACCGTAAAGAAAAAGCCGCAGGAGCAGACTCCGACACAAAGTAACAATCAATCAAGCGGCAATAGCTATACAAGTAATCAAGGAAGCTATAACAAGCCAAGCACCGGTAATACTGCATCCAAGCCAAGCACTGGCTCCTCTAGTAGCGGAAGTAATTCATCAGGGCAAACCAATACAAACAAACCGCATAAGCATTGGGGACCGGCAGTAGAGGGTATGTATTTTGATTCAGATGAGGAATGTGAAGCATGGGCTCATAAATATCAAGAGCATCAATGGTTTGATTTAGGAAATAAAGACTTCGGATCAGCTTGGGGCGCTCAAACATGCTCTTGTGGAAAAGTATATATAACAGGTTTTTATTAGACAATCGTAACGGTTGTCTTTTTTTATTTACATCATAGAAATAATAGTAGTTTTTATCCTTGTGTAACAGACAATCAGAAAGTGATTGTCTGTTTATGTTCTGTGAAAAAATTTTTTATAAAATTTTTGGGTTTTCTGTTTTTCGTGTGTAAGAGATATAGGAAGGCCTTTAAGCCTTGAAAAAAGGAGTGAATTATAATGAAATCATATATCAGACCACCCAATTAAAAGAGGTTCATAAAGTGAACATTATGCTGTTTTGTGTTAATAAACAAAGGAGGAATAAAAATGAAACACAAACTAAAAAAAATATTGAATTCAACACTTGCTTGTTTTATGGCCTTATCTATGTTTCAGATAAATTGGACAGCGAAAGCAGCCGTACATGATGTTTCAGAAGAATTTCCCGGCGGGTGGTATAATAACGGGATTGTGGAAGGAGATGGCGCAATATTGAAAGTGGACGGGGAGATTGCCTTTTGCCTTCAAGCAGAGGTTCCTGCTCATGTTGGAGATAACGAAGATATATCGCCAAGTGCGATTGGATTATCATCCATACAAATGAGAGAGTTAGCGTTAATCGCATGGTATGGATATCGCAGTCAACCATCGAAAACAAACTATTTTCTTACACAAAATTTAATGTGGGATTATTTAGGAGACGGCAGAAATTATGTATCCAGTAATGCTTATCCGGATAAGGATAGTATGCAAAACTTCTTCACTGCTGTCATGAATAAGGTAAATAGTTTTAATGATAAACCTAGTTTTCATGCACAAACTTACACTATTAATGTGAATGAAACTTTAAGGATCAAAGATTCTAAAAAAGTATTAAGCGATTTAACGATAAAAAGTGTTAAAGGTGCAACTGTCAAAAAGGACCCTAATGATGAAAACACTTTATTGGTTACTCCTAATGTCAACAGCGCAGATACATTGACGATCAAATTTAATCGCGGTTTTTCACAAGCACAGACTCGAACTAATTTTGTTGTTCGTAATGGAGACAGTCAAGGAATTTCTCCTTGTTTATCGGGTAAGGACCCTTATGAAAGTGCCATACAAATCAAAGTCCAAAAATACGGCAATCTTGATATAAAGAAGCTGAATGAGGATGGAGATGAAGTACCTAATACAAAGTTCAAGCTTTCATATAACGCTGATATGAGTGATCCTATCGGGACTTATATCACCGGGGATGACGGTATTGCTCATGCGACTAAGTTGAATCCGCAAAAGGTCTATGTTCAAGAGGTTTCTGTACCTGCTCCTTATGTGCTTGATCCTACAATCGGAAGTATTACGATTGAGCCTAATAAAACAGTTACCTTCACAAGAACCAATAACTTTAAAACCGGTAATGTAGAAATCAAGAAGCTTGATAAACAAAGCGGCAAGGTCGTCAAGAGATCGGGTGTTACGTTTGATATCTTTAAAGCGGATGATACTCTTGTAGGTACGATTGCGACAAACAGTGACGGTATCGCTACTATGAGGAATCTGCGCTACGGGAATTATTATGCCCTTGAAAAAACGAATCCGCCGAAGTATTTCTTAAGCGATGAAAGAATCAATTTCGCCATTACCGAAAATGATGTCACGATTCAAAAATCTTTAGCGAACGATCAGAAGAAAGGCAAAATCGAGCTGGAAAAACATGACCCCGAAACTGGCACAAGACCTCAGGGTGACGGTGTGTTGGACGGGGCTCAGTATACTCTCTATGCCAAAGAGGATATCCTTGATCCTGCGGATGATTCTG
>CANSQL010000090.1 GCA_947649125.1 uncultured Erysipelotrichaceae bacterium
GTCTACCTAACTAGACCTTTATTTATTGAAATGTATCTTTCTTATATTTATATATCAGATAGTTTATTAAACCAATCATAAGAATACTTAAACTGATATATAACATTAAATTCGTATTATCTCCGGTATTAGCTCCGCCCATGCTTGTGGCAGGATTATATTGTCCCTTTACTGAAGGATTGGACTCAGTCGGTTCCTTTGGTTCACTGAAATCCATTGTATCGTATGGTAAATCTCCGTCGACATTTTTATTTGGTTTCCATTCTGTTATTTCATGAATATTTTCGTTTGGCTTACCATCTCCGTCCGTATCTACATTTACATCAGGTTTGCCATCACCGTCACTGTCTATATCGATATCAGGGATTCCATCTCCATCCACATCGATGTTGATATCGGGATTACCATCACCGTCTAAATCAATGTTGATATCCGGTCTGCCGTCTTTGTCTGAATCAATGTTAAGTAACGGCTTGATATCTTTCATTGTATCGTAACTGAATTTTTGATAGGTATAGTTTTTATCAGGTATCCAATTAGTAAGCTCTACGATATTAATATTAGGATTGATACCGTCCTTTGAGATATTGATATCTGCCTTCATATCACCGTCACTGTCAATATCGATATTAGGGATTCCATCGTTATCCGTATCAACATTGAGTACAGCTTTAACGCTTGTACCTGTACAATACTCCTCAAGAATTCCGTTATCATCATCTTGTTTGACACACTTTGTCGGTTTCCAATCGCTTTTCTTTAGAATCACTAGGTTAAGGTCCGGTTTACCATCATTATCGGTATCAATATTCAAATCAGGCTTGCCGTCGCCGTCACTGTCGATATTTAAGTCAGGGATTCCATCATTATTTCTGTCACCATTGATGACAATCCATTTGGTTTCATCATTTGGGTCTTTCCATTTGATGTTTAAGTCAGGACAGCCATCACCGTCAGGATCATTGAAATCTGGCTTACCGTCTTTGTCTACATCTACATCGATTTTCTTTAACGTAACTTCATGACAGCTCTCGGTATTTGTGTTTCCTGCATTGTCGGTAGGTATTACGCATACCTTGTATTTTCCTACTGTTTCACTGATTGTAATGCTTGCCTTTTCACTTGTGACAGCTAGTGTTCCGGCCTTGATTGGTTCCTCAGCTCCGTCTACAATTTTATATACTTTATATTCGATTTCTTTTGTGCCGCTTACCTTTAAATTATCTTTGGAATCATCGGTCGTAATCTCAAACGCTGTTCCCGGCTTAAAGAAGATTCCGCCGCTTAGTTTATTGATGATATCTTGAAGTTTGTTGTTTGAATCCTTGGCTTTGATACCTTTTACCTTTGGCGCTGTCTTGTCTATCTTAATGATTTCTTGTTTTTCCTTTGTGATAGCTCCGCTGTCCTTTTTCATCCAAAAGCTTTGATTATTCTCACCTTCTTTTGTGACTGTTACTTGATTCGGCTTCCATGTGCTTTGATCTAACGATAGGTTACTATAATCACTGTGATCGCTGATGATGTTCACATCCTTATTTGTCCATCCGCCTGTATATATGGTGTTGTTTCCGTCATCAAGCTCTAAATGATACCAATCATCCTCAACATTCTCCTCTGTTATCGTTAAGGCTCCCTCTTTGAATGTAAAGGTATAGTTTGGATAAGTTGTATTTAATATATTACTGTCTCCCTTGATTGGATAAGCTCCTGCATTACTGTTTGTCTTTGCCGTAGTACTCAGTTTGATATCATTTGCCTGTATCACATCTTGTACTCCGTTCCATGTGACTAGCTGTGATTTGAAATCTTGATACGTTAGCGTAGGATTGGATTCTCCCTTCAGTTTTGCCTTATCGTCGATGATGATTTCGATTGGTTTTGGAAGTACCTGTACACTTATCGTTTTACTTAGCGGTACTTCCCCGTCTGCCGTTCTTGTCACCTTGATTTGGATATTTGTACTTCCGCTGTACTTTAATGCATCAAATTCCGCTTTGTTTCCTGTTACGGTAGGATTGGAGATATAGGTTGTATTGTCCACCGTAAAGGTATACTGTACATTCGTACTGCTTGAATCATCCTGTAGACTTCGGATCGTGAAGTGATCGCCGTAGATAATTTTGCCCGGTCGATTGATCGCCAATGTATTCTCATTCGGTCCCATGATATGCATCATGCCGTCTGCTTCTGCCTTGTTGTAGTTTCGATTCCCCGGCTTCTCTACATGCAGCGGGATATCTAACCCACTATCTCCACTGTAGCTGTATTCGATATTCACTCCGTCATTCGTCCATGCGATCGATGTGCTGATTCCGCTGTCTATCGTTATGAAGTAATCTGTATCGTTTACTGTAACTCCACCGGCATTACTGGAAATATCCTGTTCATTGATGACAGGGGTTACCGTTCCGTTTCCGCTTGTCGCATAGGTGATTCCCGCAAACGATATCGTTTGATTTGCCTTTGTGATATTGATCGCTATCTCTATCGTTTTATCACTGTAGTTTCCTGTAGGATCATGACTCGTTGCTTCTACAATTACCTTATCTATCTGACTCGGTGAGATACTCGCATTTAATACCGTTACTTCTCCTGTTGTACTGTCTACCGATATCACATCGGTCGGACTTCCTGCCTTTAGTTGATACGTTACTGTACTGCCTGTCGGATTCCCTGCTGTATAGAGCTGAATCGTTTTACTTGGCGCATATACTTCACTGATCGCATTATACTTGTTGCTTG
>CANSQL010000091.1 GCA_947649125.1 uncultured Erysipelotrichaceae bacterium
GTTATACAGATATAAGAAAGATACATTTCAATAAAAAAAGTCTATCAAGGTAGACGATACGAAACAGGTGTTTTTGAACTAAAAATGCCTGTTTTTCTATTCAGAAACATATATTTCAATAACATTTTCCTATCTTTAATAATGTCTACTTTTGTAGACATTAAGGAAAGGAGAAAGAGGCATGAGGAATAAAATATTGGTTGGTTTTATAACTCTTATAGGTATCGGATTGATAGGTTATAATTATAACGATACAATGCAAGCTTCCGGAATGATTATAGGTTCAAATAATCATGAAGCAGGAAATTCATTAAAGCTCGGGGATCAGGTGCATATGGGTGGAAGTGCTTTAACTGATGATTTGCATACTGTTTTAGGCACTAAAGATGATTATATATATTTATTGCGTAAGAGTTCGGCAAACAATGGTGCGGTGAGTAATTATACGAATGCTTTAAACTATGCGAACAATACGTATAAAACAAAACTTGGAGCAGTAGGAAGCTCCTATATATCAAAAGCAGGAAATGCAGTCAGTTTAATATCAAAAAGTGAATTAAATAATTTAGGAATTGTATCAAGTAATGCTTTAGTTTCAGAGATACCGCAAATGAGTGGTAATTGGTGGTTAAAGGATGCCGATACAAGTGCGAATCGTGCCTCTTATATGACTGGGACGAATAGTTTACTGGGAACAAATATAATTAAACAAACGACTGTAAGTGGAGTCACATCATCTTATGAAGGTGGTACATGCGGAATAACTTCTACTTCAGAAACAGGAATTTTACCTATCAATCAAGTAACACAGCCTCAGGTGTTGAAACATCACGATTTAATAGATGCAAAATTTACTTATTCTGTAAATGCTCCTACTTACTATTATAGAGGTTTTACCTCAACGGATTGCACGGGTACACCTCTCAGTGAGGGTACTACTCCTGCAGAAACTGACCAGAGTAAATTTGTTCAATTTACGAAAGATACCTCAGGCAAAGAAACATGGATAAAAGCAGGCGGAGTAGGCGGAAATAATACATTAGCTTTGCTAATCCTGCATAATGGTTATCGACCTAGAGTGATTGGCGATACATCTACTATGACAGTTAATGCAGGTCAATGTTATAGACTTACAGATACTAAGGGAAATACAGAAGTTATTTCTAATATGAAGTCAATTATGTTTGGTAAGACTCCTGCACCACCTACATTTTCAATTAGAATAACGGCAATAACGAATACAAAGTATAAGGATTATTATTGCGATGGGCAAACAACGTCAGCAGGCAGTGCTTTAATCAGACCTTACTTAAAGATAGCTTTAAACGATATCTTGATGCGTAATACAGACAAAAGGACGTATTCTCCCTCATCTGTATTGAATGAATCGAATCTGCCTTCCTCAGATAATGCAGGGGAATATCTCACTATACAAACAGATATGATTCAAACATCGTTACGTAACGGTGCTGACGGTGTATCAGGCAATCAATTTGTTACTTCTAAGCCTAAAAGCGGTACTGTTATCAGCTTGCCGTTAAGCTTCAGCGGCCCTGTTGAAGGAAATCGTTATCTATCCGCAGAAGCAATCGATAAAGACGGTAATACCGTTTATGGGGTATTGAAATCGGTGGGTAGTGCTGCAAGTGATAATGTAGATATTGATTTCGGAAATCTGTTGTCAGACGGCAATAACTCATTTGAGGTAACACTTTATCTTGAGGATGCAGGAAGTAAGAATACAGCTTATCGCAGTGAAGGAACAACAATCACTGTTCAATTCCAAAACAGTGATTATTCCTTGTCCTTCACAAATCCTGATGTAACGAATATTAAAATAGGCAGTGCTGATCTCAAAGAGACGATCACTACAGATAATCCTGAGATTTCTGCAGCTGCACCAAATGCTGCAGTCTATACCTTAAGCGGGGGTATTTCAGGAACGGGCTTAAGTGTAGCAAACGATCCAAGCGATCCTAAGGGTTTTGTGATTTCAATCGGAAATACACCGAATCTTGGGTTGCCTGCAGATTTTACATTGACGGCAGAGCTTGAAACAGCAAACAGCAACAAGGCAACAGCTACAAAACAAATTCATGTATTTCAGGAGATGATTGATTTTAAATGGATACCTAAAAAAGCAGGAAGCTATGATACCACAGAGGTAGGAAGCAATGTGCTGTTAGGAAATCTTGAAGTACAAAACGGATTACCGAAGTACAGCTATTCATTGACTTCACCGAGTGACAGCGGATATGCTGCTTCCAAGGCAAGGGATAACAGTAATTTTACGGTTACCAATACAGCACTGGGTGCAGGAGAAAAAGCTGAGGTAAAAACAAATACAGCATTGTTGCCGGGAACCTATTATATTCAATGCAAGGTGACAGACAGCTATGGAGATGTAAATTATACAGATTTTACGATAACAGTAAGTGCAAATGAACAAGCATTTATATATACCGATATTTCAGGAACACAGTTACCGATAAGCGGAAATGATTACTTGCCTTACAGTGAAGTATATGCGCCAGCCAAGACCTTTCAGCTTTATACGGCAGGGAATCCAACCGGTTCGACGGTAACGTATCAGCTAAAGGCAGGAAGTCCCACGGATGTGATATCGGTAGATGCGAATGGTTTAGTAACAATATTGAACGCTTCATTGAATAATCAAATGGGCAAGGTGATTGTAGAGGCAACCAGTCATGACC
>CANSQL010000092.1 GCA_947649125.1 uncultured Erysipelotrichaceae bacterium
ATAAAAAATATCAATTAAGCAAAAACTATGGTATAATGATGACAAGAGCGATAGATGAGGTGATGGACGGTATGTGCGACTTATCAAAAGGTGTAAGAGAAGAAGGACTTGCGGAAGGACTGAAACAAGGGCTTGAACGAGGGCTGGAGCAAGGACTTGAAAAAGGCCGCATCGCGGGGCTCAGTGAAGTGGTCATGAACATGGTGGAAGACACAAACAAGCCAATCACAGAGGTGATGAACGCATTAAAAATCAATAAAGAAATTCAACCTGAAGTAATTAAATACATCAATTCACTGAATCAATAATACCATCGCAGAAAACGCACCCTTAACGGGTGTGTTTTCTATCTCAATTAGGCAAATACTATGGTATAATAATGATAAGAGTGATGGCAAAGGAGATGAAGGGCATGTGCAATTTATCAGAAGGCATTATGGATAAAGGAATTGAAAAAGGACGCATTGAAGGTCTTGCTGAAGCAGTCTCAAATATAATGAAAACAATGAATAAAAAAATAGCTGAAGCAATGGATATGTCCGGTGTTGCCGAAGCGAATCGCCCTGAGGTAGAGAAAGCTGTAAAAGCTATGAATCAATTAATCTAACATTAAAAACAGGATTCTAAATTAACATAGGGTTTCAAAAAAGGTAATCCTACAATAATATAGATGACCAAAGAAAACGATGCAGATTAAGGATTGCATCGTTTTTACACGCTTATGATTAGAATAGGAGACTTGTTTTTACAGCTAAGGAAGAATAAAAAGAAAGCTGTCATCACACAGAATAAGGATAAGAAAACAGCGTAAAGCCGATAGGGCTGAATACGCTGTTTTTAAGCTATAATTAAATAAGGGGTTTTATACAATGCCCTGAGCCATCATAGCCTCTGCGATTTTTTCAAAGCCGGCAATATTGGCACCTGCCATGAAATCATCGTTTAAGCCATATGCTTTCGCTGTATCGGCACAGGTACGATAAATGTTTTCCATAATGCCCTTTAAGCGCTGATCGACTTCCTCAAACGTCCAAGACAGACGTAAGGAGTTCTGAGACATTTCCAGTGCGCTTGTTGCGACACCGCCCGCATTGCTTGCTTTACCCGGTGCATAAAGCACGTTGTTTGTTTGGAATACGGTGATTGCTTGCGGAGTACACGGCATATTTGCACCTTCGCATACAGCGATAACGCCGTTTTGTACAAGCGTTTGTGCAGCTGCCTCATCCAATTCATTTTGTGTTGCACAAGGCAGTGCGATATCACATTTTGTATTCCAGATACCCTTGCAGCCTTCTGTATAAACAGCGTTCGGTTTTTGTGCCGTATATTCTTTGATACGTGCACGACGAACCTCTTTGATTTCTTTAATTAATGCTAAATCAATTCCGTCATTATCAACGATATAGCCGTTGGAATCACTCATTGCGACAACCTTACCGCCAAGCTGTGTTGCCTTCTGTGCCGCATAGATTGCTACATTGCCGGAGCCTGAGATAACGACTGTCTTTCCTTGAAAGGAATTGCCTTTATCCTGAAGCATTGCCTCAGTAAAGTAGCACAGGCCGTATCCGGTAGCCTCAGTACGTGCTAAAGAGCCGCCGTAGCTTAACCCCTTGCCGGTAAGAACACCGCTGTATTCGTTGCGTATGCGCTTATACTGACCGAACATATATCCGATTTCACGACCGCCGACACCGATATCGCCTGCAGGAACATCAGTATCCGCACCGATATGACGATATAACTCTGTCATAAAGCTTTGGCAGAAGCGCATGATCTCACCGTCACTTTTGCCCTTCGGATCAAAATCCGAGCCGCCCTTACCGCCGCCGATCGGCAGTCCGGTAAGAGAATTTTTAAAGCATTGTTCAAAGCCTAAGAATTTAATAATACTTAAATTAACGGAAGGGTGAAAACGTAATCCGCCTTTATACGGTCCGATAGCGGAATTAAATTCCACACGATATCCGCGATTTACTTGAACCTTGCCTTTGTCATCGACCCAAGGCACTCGAAACATAATTTGTCGCTCCGGTTCAATCATACGTTCGAAAATACCGTTTTCTACATATTCAGGATGCTTTTGTGCAACCAGCTCTAAGGAATCCAAAACCTCATCCGTTGCCTGAATAAATTCAGCATCATTCGGATTGCGTTTGCGTACTTCCTCTTTGATAAAATCTAAAACAGCCATAAGTTATTCCTCCTTTAAACGCTATTATTATATATCAATTTTTTTTCATTGGAAAGGCAAATTTACAATTATTTTCTGAAATTTTTTTCACAGGGATTTGAACGGCCTGTTTATTTATTATGTATAAGGGGTTATTATTGTCCTTTATCGGCATATTACAACGGGTAATCGAGTATAAAAATATTCTTGTCGGCGGCTTTTGATGAATTTTTATAAAAATTCAATTTGGTATTGCGAAGCAATAAGAAATGTCGTATAATAGCATCGATAAGTCGATGGCAAGAGCCACGGAAAAAGGAGCGAGGGTAGTCGCTCCTTTTTTACTATTCAAGGCCCCTAAACTAGCGGCACCATGATTATAACATAAAAACATCCGAATGATACCATAAATAAAGATATTTACGAAATAAATCTATTTAATTAAATCTTAATTAATAACTACATAATTCCGCTCTATAATTTATATACACCGCCAAAAACAAATACCCCAAAAA
>CANSQL010000093.1 GCA_947649125.1 uncultured Erysipelotrichaceae bacterium
ATTACTTTCTTTAACATGTGGATACTTCCTTTCTCTTATGTCTACAAATGTAGACTTAAAGAGAGATAGGAAAAAGTTATTGAAATATATGTTTCTGAATAGAAAAACAGGCATTTTGATTAAAAAACACCTGTTCAGAATCGTCTACCATGATAGACCTTTATTTATTGAAATGTATCTTTCTTATATTTATATATCAGATAGTTTATTAAACCAATCATAAGAATACTTAAACTGATATATAACATTAAATTCGTATTATCTCCGGTATTAGCGCCGCCCATGCTTGTGACAGGATTATATTGTCCCTTTACAGATGTGCTTGGTTCGGTAGGTTCCTTTAGCTCACTGAAATCCATCGTATCGTATGGCAATTCGCCGTCAACATTTTTATTCGGCTTCCATTCAGTGATTTTCTTGATGTTTTCATTAGGTTTGCCATCTCCGTCTGTGTCTACATTTACATCAGGAATACCGTCTCCGTCACTGTCAATATCAATATCCGGTATTAAATCGCCATCTGTATCAATGTTAATATCAGGCTCTAAATCTCCGTCAAGATCAATATTCACATCCGGAAGTCCGTCTTTGTCCGTATCAATATTGATGATTGGATCATGCTTACCGATTGAATCATAGCTAAATGAACCGCTCTTATAATCCTTCTTCGGTTCCCATACATGCTGAGGCAGTATGATGTTTAGGTATGGCTCTGTGTCACCTTGCTTAGTTATATTCAGGTCAGCTTTCATATCCCCATTTGTATCGATATTAATATCAGGAATTCTATCACCGTCTAAGTCAATGTTTATTGTTGGCTTGATACTTGTTCCTGTACAGTATTCCTCAAGGATTCCATTGTCAGGGTCTGCCTTGACACACTTTGTTGGCTTCCAATCACCTTTTTTTATAATTACTAGGTTAAGATCGGGTTTACCATCATTGTCCGTATCAATATTCAAGTCAGGCTTGCCATCGCCGTCACTGTCAATATTGATGTCAGGGATACCGTCATTATTTCTGTCTCCGTTGATTACGATCCATTTACTTTCATCATTTGGATCCTTCCATTTGATGTTCAGGTCAGGACAGCCGTCCCCATCGGGATCGTTGAAATCAGGAATTTCGTCTCCATCCACATCGACATCGATTTTCTTAAGCTCTACCTCATGACAGCTCTCTGTGCCTGTATTATCCGCATTATCGGTCGGTATTACGCATACTTTGTATTTGCCTACTGTTTCACTGATCGTGATTTTGGCTTTTTCACTTGTGACAGCCAGTGTTCCGGCCTTGATTGGTTCATCAGCTCCGTCTACGATTTTATATACCTTGTATGCGATTTCCTTTGTACCGCTTACCTTCAAGTCATCCTTTTTGTCACTTGTCGTGACTTCAAACGCTGTTCCCGGTTTAAAGAAGATTCCACCGCTTAGTTTATTAATAATATCCTGTAGCTTATTATTCGAATCCTTTGCTTTGATACCTTTTACCTTTGGTGCAGTTTTATCAATTCTGATGATTTCTTGTTTCTCTTTTGTGATCGCTCCGCTGTCCTTTTTCATCCAAAAGCTTTGATTATTCTCTCCTTCTTTTGTCACTGTGACTTGGTTAGGTCTCCATGTGCTTTGGTCTAACGATAAATTGATATACTCGTTATGATCGCTGATGATGTTTACATCTTTATTTGTCCATCCGCCTGCATATAAGATATTGTTTCCGTCATCAAGCTCTAAATGATACCAGTTGTCCTGTATGTTCTCCTCTTTGACTTTCAGTGTTCCCTCTTTGAATGTAAAGGTATAGTTTGGATAAGCTGTATTTAATAGGTTACTGTCCCCCTTGATCGGATAGCTTCCTGCATTACTGTTTGTTTTCGCCGTAGTACTCAGCTTGATATCGTTCTCCTCTATGACATCTTGTACTCCATTCCATGAAACTAACTGGCTTCTGAAGTCTTGATACGTCAAGGCTGGATTCTGTTCTTCCTTCAGCTTTGCCTTATCATCAATGATGATTTCGATCGGTTTCGGCAACACCTGTACCGTGATCGTTTTACTTAACGGTACCTCTCCGTCTGCCGTTCTTGTCACCTTGATTTGGATATTTGTACTTCCGCTGTACTTCAATGCATCAAACTCCGCCTTGTTGCCGGTTACTGTCGCATTGGAGATATACGTTGTGTTATCTACCTCAAACGTATAGTTCACATTGATACTGCTACTGTCATCCTGCAGGCTTCGGATTGTGAAATGATCGCCATAGATAATTTTGCCCGGTCGATTAATCGCCAATGTATTCTCATTGGGGCCCATAATGTGCATCATGCCGTCTGCTTCTGCCTTATTGTAGTTGCGATTCCCCGGCTTCTCTACATGCAGCGGAATATCTAACCCATTATCTCCGCTGTAGCTGTATTCGATATTCACTCCGTCATTCGTCCATGCGATTGATGTACTGATACTGTTATCTATCGTTATGAAGTAATCTGTATCATTCACCGTGACTCCGCCTTCACTACTTGAGATATCCTGTTCATTGATGACAGGTGTTACCGTTCCGTTTCCGCTTGTCGCATAGGTGATTCCCGCAAACGATATCG